>JAZDKY010000118.1:0-11943 GCA_043802525.1 bacterium | reverse complement strand
TCCTGTCCTCCGTGATTCTGACCGCAACCGTGATGTTCACGTCGAGCTGCGCCGAGAAGCAGCTGGCCCCGGCCCTGGCCCCGGCCCCGGCCCCGGAGTCGGCGGTGTCGATGCCTGCGGACGAAGTGGACCTCAGCCAGGCCGGTGAAATTTTTGCGGCGATGCCCGTGGCGGCCGCTCCGGCTTTGGATCCCGCGACCGTGGTGGCCACGGTCAACGGCGAGGACATCAAGCAGGCCGACGTTAATACCGAGGTCGCAAAGGCCGTGGCCCGCATGAGCGGACGCGTTCCGCCGGAGCGCATGGCCCAGATGCAGGGTCGGCTCGCCGAACAGGCGCTGGATGCGATGATCACGCGGCGCCTGCTCCTCAAGGCGATTGAGGACGAAAACGTCGAGATTACGGACACCGACATCACCGAGGCGATGGAGAAGATCACCGCGTCGTTGCCGTCCGGCACGACGATCGAGGACATCTACACGCAGAGCAACGTGACGGCGGATGATTTCAAGAAGGACCTCACGACCGACCTGCGGATCAACAAGCTGCTCGAGGCGCACACGGAAAACGTCCCCGAGCCGGGCGAGGAAGCGCTCAAGTCCTACTACGACGACAACAAGAGCCAGTTCGAACAGGCCGAGTCCGTGCAGGCGAGCCACATCCTGATCGCCTTTGAGCCCGACGACACGGACGTGATCAAGGCGGAGAAGAAAGCGAAGATCGAGGAGATCCGCAAGAAGCTTGCCGACGGGGAAGACTTTGCGCAGTGCGCGACCGAAAATTCCGACTGTCCGAGCAAGGCGCGCGGCGGCGACCTCGGCACGTTCCAGAGCGGCCAGATGGTGCCGGAATTCGAAAAGGCCGCGTTCAGCCAGACGGTGGACGAAGTCGGCGAGATCGTGGAGACCCAGTTCGGCTACCACATCATCAAGGTTTCCGAGCATGTCGAGCCGAAGACGATTGCGTTCGACGAGGTGAAGGAAAAACTCGCCAAGTATCTGCGCACGCAGGACCGTCGCAAGGCCGCGGAGGACTACATCGAGGAATTGAAATCCAAGTCGAACGTGACGATCAAGACCGCGGCCGCGTCGGTGCCCGCCGGGTTGGAGTCGGCCACGCCGCCGCCGTCCGCGCCGGCGATGTGATCGGGTTTCCGGGTCTGCCGTGGTAGGGCGGCTTCGACTCGTCACGCCGAAGTCACGCCAAGGCGGATGAATCCGCCGTCGATGGACGCGGTGCCTTACGTAGGTAGATCAGTCTGAACTTCGTTTCTCTCGGTAGGGCGGACCGTCCCGGTCCGCCGCGGCGCGCAAGGGACTGCACGCCCTACCTTAGCGGTCGAATTTCAGCGTGACGTTGCCCGCCTCAGTTGACACATGCCTATCGTGCTGATATCTGTAAACGCCTTGTCTGAGATGCACCCGTGGTGGAATGGCAGACACGCTAGCCTCAGGAGCTAGTCCCAGCAATGGGGTGGAGGTTCAACTCCTCTCGGGTGCACCATCCTTCGCTCCTCGCCTCTCGCTCCGCTCGGGCGGGAGCTTCGGATGGCGCAGCCATCCGCCGGCAGGCGAGGAGCGAAGGATGCCCTGCGAAGCACCAGCGTAGCGCCGGGCGAAGCAGGGCCAAAACATGTACTACGTCTATCTTCTCCGCAGCACAGCCCATCCGAAGAAGACCTATGTCGGCTTCACGATCTTGGCGCCCCCGGAACGTTTGGAGGACCACAATGCCGGCTGCCCGCCTTGTGCGCCGACGCTCTCGCCCTCGCGAAGCCGTTCCGGCGAAACAGGGTAGGCGTGACAGGCGTGCAGGAGCTCGCAGAGCGAAAGCGGGGGTCCAGCCGGGCACGGAGTACATGGGCGGTCTGCGGGGCGGGTTTGCGAGCGCGGAACGCGAGTCCAAGCCGGGCCGTAGTCGCTCTTCATCGTAATCGTAATCCTAATCGTAATCGTTCCCCTCAGCGGGAAGATGGGCGGCGATTGCGATTACGAGGGGAGTCTGACTACTCCGACACCTTCCAGATGAATTCACCCGTTTTGAGGAAGTGATGAACCTGTTGGGCGGTCTGGGCTGACTTTCGTGCCACGGCCTCGTGGGTGTTGAAGGCGTTGTGCGGGGTCAGGATCACGTCGGGGCGCAGTTGCAACTGGCGAACCGCTTCGATTTCCGCGTTGGCCGGCCCGCCGGAGCGGAGACTGTGAGCCAGCGCCTGCTCGTCGTTGAACACGTCGAGGCCGACACCGCTGAGGATGCCTTCGTCCAGCGCGCGGAGCAGGTCGGCGGACGGCGAGAACTCACCGCGGGAAACGTTGACGAATATCGCGCCGCGCTTCGCATGGCAGAGCCGGTCGTAGCTGAAGTAGTGGGTGTTGTCCGCCGTCAGGTTCATCGCGCAGGCCATGACGTCGGCGCGGGGCAGGGCATCGTCGATCTCCACGTACTGCACGTCGGGGTGTTTGTGCACGGGGTCGACGCCGAGCACCTTCATCCCAAGCCCGTGTCCGATGCGGGCGACCTGGTGGCCGATGTCGCCGACGCCGACGACCAGCAGCGTGCGATGCTCGCACTCGAGGCCGGTCACGCCGTCACGTTTAAACTCGGCGAACTGCCGCATCTGAATGGGGAGCCGTCGCAGGAGGGACATCCACAGCAAGGCGGCCTGTTCCGCGACGGCGCGGCCGCAGTACTTCGACAGGCTGCCCAGGGCTGCCGGGGTCCGGGTGGCATGACGGTAGGCGACAAGGTGGTCGTACCCGGTGCTGCGCGCGAGGATGCCGGAGAGCGCGCCGGCCCAGCCGGGCGGAATCACCGACTGGGTGCGGATACTGATGAGCTTCGCAGGCGGCTGCGCATGGCCCTCCTCCTGAATGGTTCGTCCCGTGTAGCCGGCGCTCACGCCAAGGCCCAGGTGCTGCTCGATCTCGGGCTGTTCCTCGGCAAACGCTTCATAGAAAAAAACATCCATCGGAATGCTCAATGGTTAACGGTTCATGGATCATTCGGCAACTCCGATCCTTCCTGATCCATCAACCATCGCGCAATCCTTATCCCCCCGATTGACTTTGCCCGCACCCACCTCTATGGTGTCACCATGTCTCTCGTCACCGCGCGTAACGCGTAAACATTTTTTTGCGAGCGATGTATTCATGATTTCACCCGTCGCAATACGACAACCGGAAGACAAGGGGTAGCGCGCATGAGCACCGAATATGTTGAGTTTCCGACGCACGACCGGCCGCGAACCGACATTGCGTTATGGAAGGTCGCCTTGTTAGGCCTGACTGCCACAGCGCTCATTCTCGGAGCCGCTTATGCCGCCAAGGGCTCTTTTATCCGTGAAATGCTCATGGGTCGCATTGAAATCGACCAGGAGCGCTTGATGCTGCAGGGCATGACGATGTTCCTGCTGTGCCTGTCGGCGGCGAACGTGATTCTGAAGAATGTGCGCGTCAGCGCCGAGCGGCGTTGCATGACGGACGACCTGCTGCCGCAGAACATTGACATGACGAACACCGACCAGATGCTGGAGGCGTACAACCGGATCAAGGTGCATCCGCTGCTCACGAAGCGCCTTGGCATTACCCGCGTGCTTCGCGTGCTGGCGATGTGGATCAACACGCGCGACTTTGAACGATCGGCGCAGTACGCGAAAGAAGAGGGCGAAATCGACATCTTCGCCGCGGACTCCTCGTACCGCATGAACCGCCTCTTCATCTGGGCCATGCCGCTCATGGGGTTTATCGGCACCGTGTACGGTGTCAGCTACGGCATCGGCGGTTTCGCCGAATTCCTGAAGGGCGCCGTGACGTCGCAGGGCATCAAGGAACAGGTCGGCTTGATCACGCAGGGTTTGGCCGTCGCGTTCTACTGCACGCTGCTCGGTCTCGCCACCGCCGGACTTGCTGCGTTTCCCAGCCTGGCGGCGGAACGTAAGGAAGAGTCCGTCCTCGAGGATATCAACGAATACGTGGAAGACCGCCTCATCTCGAAATTCCCGTCGGTCAAGAAGACGGAATTCCCCGTGCAGCAGATCGTCGCCATGCGCGAGGGCATCGAGCGGATCAAGATCAACATGCCTGTGGACGAACTGACCAGCGCGATCAAGAGCATGAAGTTTGATTTTCCCGCGAATGAAATGTTGGCGGCGCTCAAGGGCCTGAAATTCGAATTCCCCGCGAATGAAATGTTGGCGGCGCTCAAGGGACTGAAAGTTGAGTTCCCTGTGGATTTGTTGATTCAGGCCTTGGAGGGCCTCAAGATCAATTTCCCGGTGGAAGACATGGCCAAGGCCATCGATCAGGGGTTCCGGCGCATGCCGGACCCGGATCGGTACGAAAAGGTGTTCACCAGCGCGATCGACAAGGCGTCCGGGCTCGTCACGGGCAGGTACGAGGAATTCGCGAAGTCCTATGAGCAGCGCATCGGTGAGTTGGGCGCGAAACTGGCCGAGCAGCTCGAGGGTATTTCCCGGACGTTCAACTCGGGCACCATGGAAACCGCGCAGCAGATTGCCCAGCACACCCAGGAAGTCATCAACGTCGGCAAGGGACATACCGACCGCCTGCAGAACGTGGTGGCCTCGCTCGAGAAATCGACCACCGACTACGCCCAGCGCGTGCAGTCCTCGACGCTGGAACTGGCCAAACAACTGGAGAACATCACCCATCTCGGCAAGGAGATCGAAAAGGTGCTCCACGTCACGCAGAGCATGGACGCGATGATGAGCGAGGTCACTGGATCCGAGGACTTCAAGGAGACCCTGGCGCACCTGCAGGATCACTTGCGTTCCACGGATGACTTGATGAAGCAGCTGTCCCGGCCGCGCACGGTGGTGCTGGAAGAGACGATTGGCTGAGCGTTGTCCGTTGTTCGTTGTCGGAAACGGGGAACGAACGACAAAGAACGAACAACGAGTCATAGACATGGGCAGACGCCGCAAAATAGAGAAGATCGACATCGACGTGCTTCCGTACTTGTCGATCATGGTCATCACGCTCAACCTGATCTGCCTCATCCTCATTGTCACGGTCACGCGCATCGCCCTGAACCCGGACGCCCTGCCCGTGGTGACGTTGCCGGACATCCTGGGTTCGGACAAGGAGCAGAGCGCGTCCGAGGGTGTCATCAAGATCCCTTCGTATATCGACTGCCGGCCCGAGGGTCTGGTCCTGTATCCGGGCAAAATCGTGGTCAACGGAGCGCAACTGGGCGAGCCCGGCAATGCGTTCGAACGCCTGCTTGACCGGGTCGCGGCGAATTCCCTGAAGGAATATATCGTCTTGCTCGTGCGTCCTGACTCGGCGCGTTTCTATCGGGGCGCGCGCGACATGATCGCGCAACGCGACATCGATGTCGGCTACGATGCTGTCGATGTGGACTACAAGATCAACTGGGACGAACAGGTTGAACTGCTCGGCATTGGCGAAGCCATGCGCGCCAAGGCGGAGGCGGAGGCGGAAGCGGCCACGGAAAACGGCACCGCTGCTCCGGCGACCGGGGAGTCGAAGTGATGCCAAGCCGAAATGATGGCAGGTATGAACCCGATGGAGGGGCAACCTCCGTGTTGCCCGTGTCTCCGGGGAAACGCCCGCCCCCATCGCTGCGCGAAGCGCTGCTGGCGGGCGACGCATTGCGGGCAGGGGAGTTGGCCTCTCGGGTAGGCGGCCTTTGTACACAAGATCATTGGCGAGTGGTATGACGCATGTCTAAGCGGCCCAAATCAGGTGATCCGGAACTGTTGCTCGTGTCGTTCTGCGACATCGTCACGGTCACGACCGCAGCCCTTTTCATGGCCATGGTGATAACGATTCAGGAGGCCATGAAGGTGCCCGAGCTCATGGGCACGCCCCGTGCCAAGGCGGCCAGGCGCGCGCCCGTGCGACTCGGGTCGGGTGGCGCCGCGGATGGCGCTGGCGCCAACACCAACGGCAGGCCCAGCGGTGTTGATGGCGGCGAAATCATCACCGCGCAGCCGACACCCGTTTATTTCGAGTGCCGGAAAGGCATGGTCTTTCCCGTCAACTACGAGGAACTGTACCAGCAGACGCGGTCTGCCCGTACGGCGCCGGTCAAGAAGCCCGAAGACGGCGCGGCGCCGAGGTCCGCCATTGATTTCCTGAACACGATGCAAAACCAGGAGATTGGCAACGACTATTACAAGGTCCAGCCCTCGTTTCTCATGCTGGGCCAGATGGTGCTGGAGGCGCGGCCGGAGGCCAAAGGCGAGACCGAGCAGGAGGTCGAGATCAAGGGCACGAGCCAGTTTTTTGCCGCTCTGCACGAGATCGACAAAAGAAAGCACTACGTCGTCTTCCTGGTCCGGGACGACAGTTTTCCGCTGTTCAAGACCTGCCGCCGTTTCGTTCAGGAGGAAGGGTACGAGTCGGGATGGGAGTACCTCGACGACGATCAGTTGATCAAGTTTGGCGGTTTCGGCAAGGGCGCGCCCGTGCCCATCCAGTAGCCCGTGATGCGACGCGGTGCAACACCGCATCGCAAACGTGGCTACCCCGTTTCTCGGCCCGCTACGTCGGGCCGATCACCGCGTGAGGCCACGTTGTCGCGGCCTACGCGGATCACGGAATGAACACGAATAACAAAGGGTCCCTTGGCGCGGCAGAGTCGCAACCAAAGATGCAACCGCAAGAACGCATAGGCGCTCCACCCCTATACGCCGACTACTCCGGCATGCTTCACGCTTTTGCGTGATTTTCTTTCGCATCTTGCGCTTTTTGCGGTTAATCCGGAAATCTTCTCGGCTGGGGAAAACTTCAAACGTGTACGGATAGGGCCACATCATCGATGACCGGAAGGCCCGACGCAGAAACCCCTACGGAAGTGGAATGCACCCGGCGGCGTCGCATCGTGAATTTGATCGTTTTCATTCATTCCCCGATTTGTTAATCGGATAGGTCCTAATACGGAGAACTCGAATGGCCCTGCTCGATACGGAAGACATCAAGAAAATCCTGCCACACCGGGACCCGTTCCTGCTGGTGGACCAGGTGATCGAGTGCGACGGCAAGGGGCGCATCGTCGCGATCAAGAACCTGCCCGAGGGCTCACCCTGTTTCTCGGGCCATTTCCCCGGACGCCCGATCATGCCCGGCGTGCTGCAGGTCGAGGCCATGGCCCAGGCTGCAGGTCTCCTCATGAACCAAGTGTTCAAGCGGCAGGGCGCCGTGGCGTACTTCCTGACGATCGACAAGGCGAAGTTCCGCCGGGCCGTCGTGCCCGGCGACCAGCTCCTGATCGAGGTCGTGTTTCAGAAGGTCCGGCTTCGGGTTTGCCAGGTGCATGGATCCATCCACGTCGGCGGCGAGCTGGTCTCCGAGGCGGACCTGAAATTCACCTACGCCGACGCCGAAGAGTAGACGTTACATGTCTGTCATTCATCCCACCGCTGTCATTGCGTCCGGCGCGGAGCTCGCCGGGAACGTCGAGGTCGGCCCGTACTGCGTCATCGGGCCCAAGGTTCGCATCGGCGCGGAAACGATCCTGAAAGCCCATGTTGTTGTCGACGGCTGCACCACCATCGGCGAGCACTGCACGATCTTCCCGTTTGCCAGCCTCGGGGCGCAGACCCAGGATCTGAAGTTCAAGGGCGGCTCGCCGCGGGTCGAGATCGGAAGCCATACCACGATCCGCGAATGCGTGACCGTCAATGCCGCGACTGACGATGGCCACGTGACGCGGGTGGGCAACCATTGCCACATCATGGCCTACGTGCACATCGCGCACGATTGTGCCGTCGGCAACCGCGTCATCATGGCCAACGCAGCGACGCTGGCCGGCTATGTGACCATCGAGGACCAGGCGGTCATCGGCGGGCTGTGCGGCATCCACCAGTTCGTCCGGATCGGCCGTCTATGCATCACGGGCGGCTGCACGAAGGTCACGCAGGACATCCCTCCGTTCATGATGGCCGACGGCAGCCCGCTCAAGATTCACACGATTAACGCCGTGGGCCTCAAGCGCGCCGGCGTTGCGGACGCCACGCAGGGCCTGCTCAAGCAGGCCTTCAAGATGCTCTACCGGCAGAACCTGACCGCCGCCAAGGCGCTGGAACGGATCGAGGCGGAACTCGAACAGACGCCGGAACTCCGGCACTTGGTCGAATTCGTGCGTGCGTCGGACCGGGGTATCTCCCGATGAAGCGCATGTACAGGCACGCAAAATGTAGCCGCGGCTCCCCGCCTGCAACGCCATGCGTAGCAAGGCGGGCAAGTATGAGCCGCGCTCCGGCACGCATCGCAGATGCGTGGCTACACCTCGTACTTTCAGTGTCCATTTTTTCGTGCATGGCGCTTTCGTACAGCGAAGACCCTCCGGCCCGATCGGATCGGGGCGGAGCCTACATCAACTTCAGTTTTGACCAGGCCGACATCCGCCTCCTCATCAAACTCGTGGGCGAGCGGACCGGGCGTACCTTCATCGTGGATGAGTCCGTGGCCGGCAAGGTCACCGTCATCACCCCGTCGCGTGTGCCCGAAAGCGAAATCTATCCCCTGTTCCTGTCGGTACTGGAGTCCGCGGGATACTCGGTCGTGGAAAAAGAAGGCATCTGCCACGTGGTGCCTTTGCCGGCGAACAAGCTCGCCGGGGCGCGGGTTGTCTCGGGCGCAGGCGCGGACGGACTCGGCGGCGTCATTACCAAGATCCTGAAAATCCAGAACATCAGCGCCATTGAACTAAAGCGGCTGATCGAGCCGCTCGTCCACGGCGGCAAGGAGGGCGCCATCGCGGCGTTCGGCTCGACCAACCACCTGCTCATCACCGACACCGAGGAGAACATCCGGCAGATCGAGAAGATCATTGCGGAACTCGACCAGCCCGGCGCCGCGCGGGTCGTCGAGGTCATCCAGCTCCGGCATTCCTCCGCCGACGATCTCGCCCGCCAGCTCGTGGCTGCCATGAGCGGATCGATGACTGCCGGCGAAAAAGTCAGCCGGCATCTCCAGCAGGTCGGCGAGGGCGGGGTGGCGCTCCCGGCAGACATGGTGGTCGTGCCCGCGACGCACGCAAACAGCATCGTCGTGGTCGGCACGCAGGTGCAGCTCGCCGAGGCGCGCCGCGTCATCGCGCTCATGGACGTGGAATCGCCATCCGGCTACGCCCGCCTCAATGCGATTTTCCTGAAATACCTCACCGCAGTTGATGCGGCCAAGGACCTGAACGCGCTGCTCGCCAAGACGACCGACAAGGACAAGCGGAATCCCGTCGCCATCGAGCCCAATGCCGCGAACAACGCATTGATCATCGACGCCTCGCCGCAGGACTTCGCCATGGTGAAAAATCTTATCGACGAACTCGACCAGGTCCCGCAGCAGGTCATGGTCGAGATTCTCATCGCCGAAGTCGGCCTGAACACGTCGCTGGATTTTGGCGTCGAGCTGTCCACGATCGACCTGCCCGGCGATGGGCAGACCATCGCCCTCGGCCGCAGCCGGCCGGGCGAATCGGACACCCTGATCGACACGATCCAGAAGGGGATATTCCCGCGCGGCCTTGCTGTCGGCGTCGCGCACGGGACCTACACGGATGCGGCCGGGCAGGTCCTGCCGCGTATCCCCGTGCTCATCGAGGCGCTTGCGCAGAACCGTGACGTAAAGATCCTTTCCAGCATCCCGCTGTGGGCCCAGAACAACACCGAGGCCAGCGTCAGTGTCGTCGAAAACATCCCGATCCTGCGGTCGACCATCGAGGGCGGCTCGGGTAGCGCGCGCGACGTCATCCAAAACATCGACCGGATCGACGTCGGCATCAAGCTGAAGCTGACCCCGCACGTGAACCCGAAGAATGAAGTACTGATGCAGCTCAACCCGAGCATCGAGGCCATCATCGACCAGGGCTCGGCCGGCACACCGTTCACGCCGACCATCGCCAAGCGCGAAGTGTCGACGACCGTGACCGTGCCGGACAAGTCCACGATCATCATCAGCGGACTCATGCGCGAGGACCGGATCAAGGAGGTCTCCAAGGTGCCGTTCCTCGGCGACCTCCCGGTCATCGGGTTCCTGTTTCGAAGCCAGCGCGACCGCACGCGGAAAACGAATCTCCTGATCTTTGTCACGCCGCACATCGTCACCGACATCGCGCAGGCGCTGGACATGAAGAAGGTGCTCCAGGAGAAGATGAAGATCGACGCGAGCTCCGCGCTCACACCGGTTGGGAAATGAGCCATGCGCATCGGGGAGATTCTGGTTCAGGCCGGCACGATCACCAGGGAAGAACTGGGGCAGGCCCTGGAGCGCCAGAAGGCTGAATCGCCGCCCCGGCGCCTCGGGGAAATCCTCCTCGCGTCGGAACAGATTTCCGAACGGGCCCTGCTGGAAGCGCTCGGCCAGCAGTTCGGCATCGCGGTCTGGGCGGCCGTTGACGAGGAATGCCTTGATCCGGCCCTCGTCGCCAACCTGCCGGTCGACTGGGCCCGGGCCAACGGCATCCTTCCTGCGCGCCACGATGGGCGCATTGTTGCACTCGTATCGGATCCATCGCGACTCGCGGCGATCGATGACCTGGCACTCCTGCTGGGCGAAGAGCTGTCTCCCGTCCTGGCGCCCGCCTCGGAAATCAAGGCCGCGATCGAGACCTGCTATTTCCGGAAGAAGGATACGAGCCGCGAATTCCTGAGCAGCCTGAGGCCGAAGCCCGGGGATACGGAGCAACCGCGCATCCGGAGCGATGACCTGCTGCGGGCGGCCGACCAGGCGCCCGTGACGCAACTCGTGAACTTGGTTCTCCTCGAAGCGGTCAAGCAGCGCGCATCGGATGTGCACGTCGAGCCGTTCCAGGATCGGCTCCGCGTACGCTACCGGATCGACGGGTTCCTGTACGAGCAGGCGTCGCCGCCGAAAAATCTTGAGGCCGCGCTCGTATCGCGCCTCAAGGTCATGGCCAGGCTCGACATCGCGGAGCGGCGACTGCCGCAGGACGGCATGGCCAGCGTCCGGGTCGGCGAGCGGGAAATCGACATTCGCGTATCCACCATCCCCGTCGCGGAGGGGGAGCGCGTCGTGCTGCGACTGCTGAACCGCGATGCGGCGCTGCTTTCGCTGCCGGATCTCGGCATGCCCGCCGATGTGCTCGCTCGTTTCAAGGCCCTGCTCAAGGAACCGCACGGCATCATCCTGGTCACCGGACCGACCGGGAGCGGGAAGACGACGACGCTGTATGCCGGGCTGCAGCAGCTCGACACGCAGCACATCAACGTTCTGACGATTGAGGACCCGATCGAATACCAGATTCCGGACATCGGCCAGATGCAGGTGAAGCCCAAGATCGGGCTCACCTTTTCCCAAGGACTGCGCCACATCCTGCGCCAGGACCCGGACGTGATTTTTGTCGGTGAAATCCGGGACCTTGAGACCGCCGAGATCGCGGTGCGAGCCTCGCTGACCGGCCACCTCGTCTTTGCAACCCTGCACACCAACGACGCGGCAAGCGCTGTCGTGCGCCTGGTCGACATGGGCGTCGAGCGTTACCTGCTCAGCGCCGCCATACGTGGCGTCCTCGCGCAGCGGCTCGTGCGCAAACTCTGCCCGGTGTGCCGCAAGGCGACGCATCCGACGCTGGATGAGTTGGAAAGCCTCGGGCGGTTCCGCTCGCGGGTCGAAGGAAGACCCGTGTGGAAACCTGCCGGCTGCTCCGCGTGTCTTGGGGGGTACAAGGGGCGCATGGGCATCTACGAGCTTATGACGGTGAATGCGGCCATCCAGCAGGCCGTCCGCAACGGTGCCGAGTCGGCGGATCTTGCGGAGATGGCGGCTCGCGCCGGCATGAAGACCTTGATCGAGCAAGGAATCGAGAACGTGCTTGCCGGAGAAACCAGCCTCCCGGAAGTACTGCGTTCTGTCGGCACATCCGTCGGCCGATAGCAGCCTGTGGTGAAAGTACAATGACCAGCGTTGTGGCGCCGCAAGCCCATCTGCAAGGCGTCTG
>JAZDKY010000117.1:0-69792 GCA_043802525.1 bacterium | reverse complement strand
CGGCCAGGCGTATGTCGACGAAGGCATCGAAGCGTACGAAGCGCGCTTTGAGCAACGCCGGCTGCGTTCGCTCAAAGACGCCGCGCGAACACTGGGATTTGACCTCGTTCCCGCCGTCGGGAGTTGAAGTTTCAGGCTAGTATCGCTTGACGATAATACCGCCACGCGGTATTACGTATGGATGATCACATCCTTCAAGGCGAAGGAAGCAGAGAAGATTTACCGGCGGGAGTTTTCGCGCAAGCTGCCGCACGATATCCAGAAAGTGGCGCTCCGCAAGCTCTGGATGCTGGATGCGGCTGTCCGACTCGAAGATTTGAGAGTTCCGCCGAACAACCAGCTGGAAGCACTGCACGGCGACAGAAAGGGACAGCACAGCATACGGATCAATCAACAATGGCGGATCTGCTTCGTGTGGCGAGCCGGTTCGGCCCATGAGGTGGAAATAGTCGACTATCACTAGGCATGACCATGAAAAAGAAACTACAGCCGATTCACCCGGGCGAGGTACTGCGTGACGAGTTCCTGACCCCCTTGAACATCACCCAGTATCGGCTCGCCAAGGATATTCACGTCACGCCGCGTCGCATCAACGAAATCGTGCATGGCATCAGGGCGATTACGGCCGACACGGCGCTTCGGTTGGCCCGCTACTTTGGTACGTCCGCCCAGTTCTGGCTCAACCTGCAATCACACTTCGACCTGGCTGTGGAAGAAGACCGGCTCGGCAATCGCTTGGATCAGGAAGTCCACGCGCTCGCTTTGGCGTCGTGACGGTCGCGCACGGATCGTGTCGCTCACGCGACAAGCTTACCCTAGACGACATGCAGGTCGTGCAACTGCGCGGCCCGGTCCCTGAATTCGCTCCGAGCCAAATGATCATGGGGCGCCAACGCTGGCCCTACGTCGGGCAACCCCGGTTCCCATGCCGATCCCTTTTGCTACATCGTTATCGCGCGCGCAACACGCTGTTGAGAGTTCTCTGGTCTGGACAAGATGGACTCGACCCAAAAGCCGATGGCGTGGTATCCGCCCAACGGCTGGAGCGGTTTACGAAAAACTGTAGCCATGCGAAAAGCTTCGGCTGCGCAGAGAAAGGCCCTTGTCGAGAAATCAGTTCTCTCGCGAGGAATGCGACGAATTCCTGTGCCAAGTTGCGGGAGGTGACACGGACGGATCCCGTCGAAAGAACACAGGAATGTCTTTATGACCAAGCAAGACACACAGAAACCCGTCCACCGACAGCCGCGTCAGCCCGATGAACATGGGCAGGGTCGCGGACAGGCGGTGTTAGCCCGTCTGACCGAGGGCGAGTCTGCGTCCGTTCTATGCACGCTCTTGCAGAGGCATGAGTCCCTTCTCAGCGAAGCCAATAAACTGGCGACCGAGATCCTGAATGCCCCGACCCGCGAGGATATCGCGTCGGAGGTTTCCGAGGCGGTCACGTCATTGGACATTCAGGACTTGAACGGGCGAGCAGGGGCGACCCGGTGGGGCTACACGGGGCCGACCGAGGCTGCGTGGCAGTTGCTTGAGGAGTCGGTTGAGGATTTCCGTGCGGACCTGAAGCGACTGGGTGAACTTGGCTTGATGGATGCGGCGGTCACGATGTGCCGCGGCATCGTCTCGGGATTGTACACGGCGAGGAACACCAACTCCGACGGCCCATTAGGCTGGGTGCCCGACTTTCCCGCCGAGGAGGCTGGTCATGCCGTGGCTGAACTCCTGCAAGCCAGTCCCGACGAGGCACGAGCTGCGATCCGCGCGCGCCTACTCGCCACTGTCGCGGAAGACGCGCCGGATTGGGCTGTGATGCTCCGGCGCGCAGCAGGTGAGAAAGAACGGCCGCAGTATTAATGGGGTCACTTACACGTGTGCAAAGTCGGATCCTGTTTATCAGTTCTGCACGTATAGTCAGATCCCGCGATGGCAGCGGCTGATCCGGATGCGGCGCCTGTGAACCAGGCGGCCCACCTCCAACGTGAATTGGGCAGCGGATGATGCGTAATTCTCTTTCTTCAGGCTGACCCTAAAGCCCGCGAAGGTCGTCCAGAAATTCAGACGCTGGTTCGACGCTCGTGATGAGCAGATGATCCCTTGCCCGGGTGCATGCGACGTAGAGCAGATGGCGCTCGGTGTTGTAGACCTCCTCCAAGTCTGCATCGTCGCCGACGGTTTCGATTCGCTCCTGCAGCGGGATAACTTCATCGTCGAAGGCCATCACGACCACGGCCCGAAATTCCAAGCCCTTGGCCAGATGCATGGTGCTGATGGAAACATGGCCATGACTCGTCTCCACGTGGTCATCGAGCGTCTTGAAGGGCAATCCGGCCGCTTTCACAGCGGCTTGGGCCCGAGTCAGTTGAGCCGCGGAACGAACAAACACGCCAAACTCGTGCGGCAGTACTCCTGCTTTGGATTGTTCGGCAAGCCACGTCCCCACCGCAGCAATTTCCTGGGCTTCATCGGGGAAAATACGGATCACGGGCGGCGGGCCGTTGAATACTGAAATCGTGTCTTTGCGGTCTTCCGTGTTGCCGTCCACATCCGTGATTTCCGGGCCGAGCAGGCGATCTGCTTGCTGCCGGATCTGGTGCGACGTGCGGTAGTTGACGCGGAGGTTGCGCGATCGGCCGCGAATGTCCACGCCGAGCGACTTCCAGGAAAATGGTTGCTGGAAAATGCGCTGCCCGAGGTCGCCCGCGAAGAAAAGAGCATTCGCTCGGTCGCCGCCCAGGGCGGCAAAGAAGCGCAGGTGGAATACGCTGATGTCCTGTGCCTCGTCCACAACGGCGAAGTCGAACGGCGCGTTCTTGCTTCGCGCAAGGGCTGATGCCAATGCGGTGAACACCGCTGCCTGCGTCATGAGGCCTCGCTCCTTCAGGCCGGCACGTACCCGCTCATAGATGGACCACAGGACTGCCCGCTGCTTCTCTGGGAGCCGCGTTTTGCGCCCCAGTCGGGCCACATCGCGATACGCATCCCAGGTTTCAAGCTGCCACGCATCCACCACGTGCTCCCATTCGGTCAGCAGGAAGTGCTGGCTGAATTTGTGGTCGCTGACAGATTGTGAAGCCGCGCGAATAAGTTCCCGCAGATCATCCCGGGTTGCCAGCTTCACCGGCCCGCAGTGCGCTTTGTGAAGCCGCAGGCCGAGCGCGTCGAGGGATAGCACATCGATGCGCTCGCCGAGACGTGGTTCATGGCCGATCAGCCGCCTCAACTTCGTTTGCAGCGCATGGGCCAGCGTATCGGAGAAGGTTGCGAGCAGCACCCGTGCGTCGGGATGTGATCGAGCCAGATGAACGGCTCTGTGCAGTGCCACCACAGTTTTGCCCGTGCCGGCGGAACCGGAGACGCGAGCTGGACCCGTGTAGTCGTGCTCCACCCATTGCCGCTGTTCGGGGTGCAGGAATACCGTCCACTTCTCCCATGGAAAATCGATAGCTCGCTTCAGGTCGTCGACGTTCGTCATCACGCGGAATCGGCGTTGCGCGTCCGGATGGTCGAACGGACTTGCTGGCGCTGCCGCAGGTTGCGCTACGCGGGGCTTCCCGCCCGTAGCCAGTTCGAGCGGCGCCTCGGCCGCCTCACCCGGCAGGCGCTCGGCCAGCGACAACAGGCTATCCTCATCCGCCTGACGAACATCAGCCAGCCACTCGGCAGGCACGCCATAGCCCAGCAGTTCCTCGTCGGGCGTGTCAGCAAACAAGGCCGGCTTCTTTGGCGCCGGAAGATCTGCCTGAACGTAGACCGGTACGACGACCTCCTTCACCGTCTCGCGGATCTCCACCAGCTGCGCAGCGCCTGTCTTGGGGTGCGTTTCCAGCTTTCGCCGCTCGGCCCAGACGTAGGCCTTGTCGTGGTGATCCACGTAGCAGAGCAACAGGCTGCCCGTGGTCTTGTGGACGATGAGTCGGATGTCGGCACTGACGCGCACCGACCAGAAGTTCTTATCCTTCGCCTTGTCGAGCTTGTGGAAGCTCATGCCCGGACTGGCCGGGTTCATTTGCAACTCGAACGCGGTCAGCTTTGCCGCTTTCTGCTCGGTGTCAGGCAGGCGGGACAGGCTGTCAGTGAAGGTGTCGGAGATCCGGAAGTCCATCGCCATACTGCCCATCAAATTGGCCTGAACGCTATTTTCTCCAGTCGTCCCCGGGCATGATCCGATGCATGAACTCATCGAAAAGCGGCACAGTGAAGGCAGTATCACCGTGGTGCGGACTCCAGATCATTCCTTTGCCGATGAGCTGATTCCTTGTCGGTCCTAGAGCAGTTACGTCACGCCCCAGCTCCTCTGCGATATCTCCCGACCGGTGAGGTCCAGGCCCCCGTTCGGCCATTGCACGAAGATACCGCTTTTCCGAAGGGGTGAGTCTGTCAAACCTGACTCGAAAGAAACTTTCATCGAGAGCTGCAATGGCGGCTTGCGATGCTTTCTCGACATCATCCAAGGAAATCGGCGACGCGTCCGCCGCATCCCACGAATGCTTGCCCCATTCCTGTACAAAGTATGGATACCCGCGTGTTTCCTGTACAATGCGCTCAAGTGCCTCCGGAGTCACGTCGACGCCCTGATCTCTTGCAGGCTGGGATATGGCTAGCTTCGCCGCGGGTGGAGGCAGCGCACCAATTTCAGGGAAGTCGAATAGTCGCTCAGCGTATGACTTGGCCCTCCCCATACGCCCTCGCAGTTGTGGCAACCCGGCGCCAACCATGACAACGGGAAGGCTGCGTTGTGCTGTACGGTGCAGAGCAGAGATAAGGGCCGCGAGTTGTTCTTCTTCAACATACTGCAACTCATCGACGAAGATAACCAAGGCAGTGTCTGCTTCCCGTGCAGCTTTGCCTGCGGCCTCAAGGAGATCTTGCAGATCGTGTTCGAGGTCTCCGTTGTCGGCCAGACCCGGCTCCGGATCGAAATCTAGTCCCACCTCGATATCTTTGTACGTTACCTTCAATGCCTTCGCAAAACCCGCAAGGCCTTGCAGGGCACGCTTGGCCAGATCTTTTGCTTTATCATTTCTCGAAAGCCGCAGAAGTGCCTGCCTTAGCTGCGGCGCGAGTATCGCCGGCAGTGATCGATCTTCAGGAGCCTCGACGCGCAGGGTATGAATTCCCGCCGACTCAGCATCCTCCCGCATTCGATCCAGCAAGACCGTCTTGCCAACTCCGCGCAACCCGACCATTAAGCTGCTCTTGGCGGGTCGTCCAAGTCGGATCCGTTCCAAGGCTATGTGTATTGCCTTCCGCAATTCGTCGCGGCCCGTCAGTGCAGGCGGTGGCGTGCCAGCCCCGGGAGCGTAGGGATTCTTTATAGGATCCATGGATGTCGTTTATGGAAATATTATTCGATTTACAAGAAAATTATAAACTACGTAAACTCAATCAAATTGCGACCTCAGTCACACCCGGAACACCTTCATCACTTCATCCCCGAGGTGGTTGATGATCGGGCTATTCGGGTCAGGTCTGCACTTTCATACAGATGGTGGGACTTGCCCCGAAGGGGAGCGACGAGAAACCGGCAGGCATATCGAGGCCGCCCGGATAGGAATTGCGGTACGTTCCAAACATCCTGACCTTGCGGTGCGAAAGGGTTTTGCACTCAAGAGCGATGCACGTGTGTTTCTACCGGACCTCGGACCGCCAGAGGCGGTCCCTCCAGCCGGAGGGGCAAGTTTACCCGCCTCTGGCGGTGCCGAAGGCGACCAGGGCTCCCTTGGCGCGGCGGAGCCCTGGCGAAGACGGCCGCTTGCCCGCAGTCGTGGAGGCTTTCGCATGACGAATGCCGCATGCACCCGGGCAACCGGCCGCCTTCGTCCCGGCTCCGAGGCGGGACTACGGCGCGCCAAGGGAGGTCGCCCCTCCGGGTTATGACCTCGTTCCCGCCGCCGCCGGGGGGATAGGTTTCAGACAACGGCCGCTGGGTGGAGAGGTTGTGGGTCCGGCTCGTGTTCGCGCCGATCATGGTGACCAGCACGTTCCGGTGCGTGACGACGATGGCCGTATTCCACGCGCTCCGGCGGGCAGGGCGATGCACTTGCCCATCCACGCCATTTCGGCGCCGATCGACACCCACGCCGCGCCGGATATGACAGCCTTTGCTACGGCATGTCCGCGCCGTCGCCGCGCGAGGCGGCGGGCACGTCGAGGATCTGCACGTCGCCGGGGTAGGTCGGCGTCGTCTGTTTCCGCAGGTTGGACATGTCGCGCACGATACGGGTGATCCGTTCCGTGGCGTTGCAAAGGTGGGTGACCTTCTCGTAGAGGCGGTCGTTCGGCTGAAGTTCGTCCATGATCTGGCTCGTGACCATGGTCAGGATGGTGAGCGGCTGGCTGATGGCGTGCGCCGCACCGCCGACCGCTTCCTGCATGACGCGGTTACGTTCCACTTCCAGGATGGCCTGGTTGAGGCTCGCCACTTTCTGAAACAGACGGCTGCGCTCGACCGCGTAGCGGATGGATGCGTTCAGCATGTGGCCGTCAAACCGGCCCTTCACGAGAAAATCCTGGGCGCCGCGCCGAAGCGCGGTGCGGCCGATTTCGTCATCGCTCAGGCCGGTCTGGACAATTACAGGCACGCCCGGGGCCATGTTCGTCAGCTTGGCGAGCGTATCCAGGCCGTTGCTGTCGGGCAGGGACAGGTCGAGGAGGACGATATCCGCGGGCACCACGTGGAGAAAGGCCAGACCGTCGGACAAGTTGCCGGCGTGGCGGAGGTCGTACGTGGTGTTCGGGGAACGACGCAACATCTCGCGAATGAGACGAGCCTCGCCCGGGTCATCTTCGATCAGCAGCACGCGGAGGGTCTGGTCTTTCATCGTATACCTCTCGTGAAGATATGGGGTTGTGCGATCCATCGACGTCTTGGCCCGACGCGGGCCGTGACGCATGCCATCTTGATGCATAAATCGTGCCGACCAACCCGGCTTGTTCGCGCGGGGACGCGAATAAGCCGGGTCAACGGGGCAGGACGTAGAGTATGACGGCGATGTAGTGGCAGGCACTGCCGGTCATGACGAACACGTGCCAGATGGCATGGCTGTAGGAGAAGCTCGTCCACATATAGAAGAGCACGCCCACCGAGTAGGCGATGCCGCCCGCCGCGAGCCAGAACACGCCGAGCGGATGCAGGTTGTCGAGCAAAGGGCGCATGAAGAAGAGTACCAGCCAGCCCATGCCGAGGTAGGCCAGGGACGACAGCCAGTGGAAGCGTCCCGTGAGGAACAGCTTCAGAATCACGCCGACGAGGGCAATGCCCCACACGATGCCGAAGAGCGACCAGCCCGCAATGCCGTGGAGGGTGACCAGGGCAAACGGCGTGTAGGAGCCGGCGATCAGCAGGAATATCGCGCAATGATCGACGACGTGAAGAACGCTCTTGATGCGCGGGTGGGGAATGCTGTGGTACAGCGTGGACGCGAGGTAGAGCAGGACGAGCGTGGCCCCATAGACGCTGCAGGCCACGATATGGATGGCGGTGCCCCGAATCACCGCGGTGATCACGAGGAGGATGACGCCTGCGACGGCCATCACCACGCCGATGCCGTGCGTCGCGATGTTGGCGATTTCCTGCCTGACATCGAGGGGCAGGGGGGTTGCGTTCACAGGGTTATGATACACCGGGTGTAATGAGGGGCAAATCCTGATTGTCCGGTGGTGTGGTGGTTCGCTTCCCCGGCCGATGTAGGGTCGGTTTATCCGGGCCAAGCCCGGGAAACCGATGGGTCCGGCGGCTCTTCGCTTCCCCGGCAGGGCCGGGGTAAGCGAACGCTACATCCGTAGCTCAGATGGAATAGATTGACATGACCTCAATCGAACTCGTAGTTGCCCGTTACGCGGAGGACCTGAGCTGGCTGCGGCGCGTGCCGAAGGCAGCACGGGTCACCGTCTATGACAAAGGGGATAACGCTGAGGCCGGCGTTCCTCCCATGATTCTTTTGAATATCCTCCGGGCGCGCACCGTCTATGATGGTCGGAAGACAACCGGGGAGCCGGTATGAACGACCTTCTGACTAGAACGTGCGCGCCGTGTGCGCCGGGAACACCGCCGCTGGGCGAGGCGCGGGTTCAAGCGCTGCTGGCAACCGTGCCGGGCTGGCAGTTGAACGGGACGGAAATTGTGAAGACCTTCGAGTTCAAGAATTTCCACCAGACGATGGCCTTCGTGAATGCCGTGGCGTGGATTGCGAATCGCGAAAACCACCATCCCGACCTCGAAGTCGGTTACAAGCGTTGCAAGATCCGCTACGCCACGCACTCCATCGGCGGGCTTTCCGAGAATGATTTCATCTGCGCGGCGAAGATTAATGCTTTGCAGGATTAAACCATGGAATACGGAAAGGAGAGGCATCATGAAGAAGAAGCTGATGGGATGGGTTTGCGCGACGGGGATCATCGTGGCCGGAGCGGCATGGGCCGAGGATGTGGGGGATCCCGTATTCCCGGTCGATCTCAAGGACAAGTCGCGGTTCGAGCTGATCTACGGCAACGAGCAGCGCGACATGGACGTTGATGGGGTGAAGGCGGAGTTTGAGGCCGACACCTACATGCTGCGCATGCATACCGACGTGGGCCAGTATGCTTATCTTGATTTCGACGTTGGCTACATGGATCCGTCCGACGGCAGCGGCGCGTTCTACGGCGGTGTCGGCCTGAGGTCCCTCGTCTACGACGCGGAGAAGTACCGGATGGCGGGGCACGTGCAGGGACACTATGCGCCGGGCATCGAGTTCAATGGCGCGGATGCGGACTACTGGAGCGTCGACGGCGGCGTCACGCTGGCCGGCAAGATCAAGATCGATGAACAGTTGACGATCCTGCCGTACGCGGGGCCGATCCTGTCGACCGTGAACCTGGACGGCGACGATGCCGACGCTTCGGAGGACCATATCATGGGTGTCGTAGCGGGCGTGTCGCTCGAGCTGCGCGAAATGAACACGATCCGCATCGAAGCGCGCTACATCGACTCGGCCAGTTATTCGGCCGCAGCCGGCGTGGCCTTTTGATTGCGGCGCAAGTCCGGGCGAAGACAGGTAGGGATCTGTTTTGACATTCGTCTCCGTCGCGGGCCGGGACTTGCCCCGGACGGCGACGGAGCGCCGTCCCTACCCAAGCGGCAGCGTCACGGTCAGCGTGGCGCCACCTTCCGGATTGGACCTGGCCTGGACGTTGCCGTCGTGAAGCTTCACGATGTCGGCAACGATGGCCAGGCCGAGCCCGGAGCCCTGGCTTTCCGGCCCGGGAAGGCTCACGAACCGCTGGAAGATGCGAGTCTGCTCCGATTCCGGGATGCCGGGCCCCGAGTCCACGACCCGGATTTCCGCTCGTGCCGCTTGCGATTTTGACGTCGTGACGCGCACCAATCCGCCGAGCGGCGTGCAGCGGATCGCGTTGTGGACGAGGTTGGCGACCACTTGTTCGAGCAGTGCCGCATCACCGTGGACCTGGAGACCGCCTGCCAATTCCGTGATGAGGTCGATCTGCCGTTCTTTGTAGAGCGGCTCGAACGTATCGATGACCCTGCGGATGACCGCGGCCAGGTCGACGGGAACAAACTGCTCGCGGAGCCGCGAGCGCTCCAGCCGGGATAGCGCCAGCAGTTGCTCCACGATGCGCGAGAGCCGATGGCA
This sequence comes from bacterium, assembly GCA_043802525.1. Taxonomy (GTDB): domain Bacteria; phylum Verrucomicrobiota; class Kiritimatiellia; order CAIVKH01; family CAIVKH01; genus JAZDKY01. The sequence goes on along the minus strand of JAZDKY010000117.1, from coordinate 60,157 downwards.
TTCCTCCAGCATGCTCGCGATCTTGTCGCGGTATTCCTCGGGTGAGCGGTCATTCTGCAGGCACACCTCGCCGATGCTTCGCATCGCGGTCAGGGGCGTGCGAAGCTGGTGCGAAGCATCGCTGCTGAAGCGGCGCACGCGGTCCATGGCCTGCTGGTACCCGTCGAATGCGTCGTTCAGGGCGACGGCCACGCGTCCGATGTCGTCGTCCGGGTTGTCGACGGGGATACGTTCCGCCAGTTCGCCCGCGCGGATGCGATGCGCGGCCTCGGCCATCAAGGATAGCGGCTGGAGCATTCTTCTTGAGATGAGCCAGATCACACCGAACATCAGGGGGATGGTGAGCACGTCCGTGAGCACGATGAGGATCATCTCGCGGATTTCCGACTTCACATCGTTGCCTCCCAACGCGACTTCGTGGAGCCCGTGGCCCAGCGTGACGACGCCCTGCACGACGAAGTGGATGATGAGGACGAAGGCGAGCCAGCGGCAGTAATTGCGGCGTATGGAGCTCTTCACGGGGCCTTGACCATGAAGCCGATGCCCCGCACGGTCTGGATGAGCCGGACGGGGTGGCCCTCATCCACCTTGTCGCGGAGGTGGGAAACGTGGACGTCGATCACGTTGTCGATCGGCGTCACGCGCGAGGTCTCGCGCCAGACCTCGCGGGCCAGCGTCTCGCGCGAGATGGTGTTGCCCGCGTTGCGGACGAGGTATTCGAGCAGCGCGAATTCGCGTTCGGTCAGGTCAATCTCCTTGCCCGCCCGCGTGACGCGCCGGCCGACGATGTCGACCTCGAGGTCATGGACACGGAGCCGGAACGTATCGCCGCCGTGGGCGCGTCGCAGCAGCGCGTGCATGCGCGCGACGAGTTCGGAGAAGGCGAACGGCTTCACCATGTAATCGTCCGCGCCTTCGTCGAGCCCCCTGACGCGGTCATCGACGCCATCGCGCGCGGTAAGGATGATCACGGGGGTGCGGTCTTTCTTCTTGCGGATCGTGGACAGGACATCGAGGCCGTCCATGCCGGGCAGGCCCAGGTCGAGGATCACCAGATCGAACTGCGTCATGCCGATCCGGGCGACCGCGTCGTTGCCGTTGCCGCAGGTGGTCGTGCGGTAGTTCAGTTCTTCGAGACCCTGGCGAATGCTTTCCGCCACCTTCTTGTCATCTTCTACGACCAGGATCTGCATAATCAAAATCCGAAATTCGAAATCCGAAATCACGCGAGGTGCGGATTCAGCGTCGACCACTGATCCAGCGGTGGCAGGATGCCCATCGTGATCACCTCGTCGCGCAGCTTCACCAGGTGGCCGTAGGACGCGCTCAGGTCGTTCAGTTCCTGCTCCGTGCCCGTCGGCATCGTCCAACTGACGCCGTCCGCGGCCAGTTTCGTCTCCATGGCCATCATGATGTTGTGGAAGCCGTGCTGCGGCGCGTTGATGTAGCAGCCCACCGGCCATTCATAACCCTTGCCGTCCATGACGGCCTTGACCATGAGCAGCGACTGGTGGGACGGGCTCTGAAAGGAACTGCGGCCGCGCAGTTCGATGATCTTCTTGCCGCCCTGACGGACGTCCTGCTTGATCTGTTCCCATTTTTCCGCAGGCAGGGCCTTGCGCCCGATGACGTTGGTCAGATATCTGCGTACGACCCGCGTCGTGCTCGCGAAGACCGCCATTTGCTCACCGTGTCCGCCGTACGTGCGGCAGCCGGACACCCTGTCCTGCGGCACGTTGAAATACCGCGCGAGAGCCGATTGGAGGCGCGTGCTGTCGAGCGCGGCCAGGGTCGCGACGCGTTTCGGGTCGAGGCCGCTGTACACGAGCGTCGTCAGGCCCGTAATGTCGGCGGGATTGAAAATGATGACCGCGAACGTGAGGTCGGGGCAGCAGGCCTTGATGTCCTTTCCAAGCTGGGCGGCGATTTCCGCGTTGCCTTTGAGCAGATCCTCGCGGGTCATGCCTTCCTTGCGCGGCGCGCCGCCTGAAGACACCAGGTATTTTGCGCCCGCGAGCGCTTCGCTGATGTTCGTGGTCCAGGTGACCCGCGCCCCCGAGAACGCGCAATGATAGATCTCTTCCGCGGCGCCCTTGAGCCCCTTCTCGAACGGATCGTAGAGGCAGACGTTCGGGGTCAGCCGCAAGGTCAGTGCGGTTTGGGCCATGTTCGAACCGATCGCGCCGGCGGCGCCGAGGAGCACAAGTTTGTCCTGCGTGATGTATTTCATGAAGGGTCCCCCTAAGATGGCTTGATTGCAGACTGAGTTTAGGGCCATTCCGCGGGGGGTAAAGGGGAAAAGCTGGCGGATCAACGGCCTTCGACTCCGCTCAGGACAGGCGGCGCGCGGGGACCGCACGCCCTACCGGACTGGTGACCTATGTCAAAACGCCCCCCCGCGCTGCCTACTTGAGATTTGCCTGCCCCCTGCATTTCTGCGACGGTTGATACCGCCTATGAAGACCGTCTCTGGCAGGAAGAAGTCCGATCTCGACGCCGTGGGAAAAACCGTCTGGCTGGACCTCATGCGTTGCCTGTTTCGTGCGCGGCGACTCGAGGAACGGCTGATCCGCCTCTACCACCAGGGCAAGATCTACGGCGGGGTCTACACCGGAATCGGCCAGGAGGCGACGGGCGCCGCGATGGTCCTGGCTGCGGGGCCCGAGGACCTGTTCGCGCCCTGCATCCGCAATCAGACCGTCCATCTGGGCCGCGGCGAGACCGTCCCGAACATCTTCCGCCAGTGGCTTGCCCGCGCCGGCAGCCCGACGCGCGGCCGCGACGGCAACGTGCACTACGGCAACCTCAGGAACGGCGTATACACCATGATCTCCCACCTCGGCGCGATGATCCCGGTGGTGGTCGGCGGCGTGATGGCGAAGCGCCGTCGCGGCATCGAGGCCGTCGGCGTCGCCTTTGTCGGCGACGGCGCCACCAGCACCGGCGACTTTCACGAGGGCGTCAACTTCGCGGCGGTCTGCAACGTTCCCGTCGTCATCCTCATCGAGAACAACCACTATGCGTATTCCACGCCGACGAATCTGCAGTACCGGTGCGGAAAACTCGTCGACCGCGCGCCCGGCTACGGCATCGAGGGCTACGAGGCCGACGGCAACGACCCGGTCGGGCTGTACCTGCTGGCGCGCGACCTCCTGGAAGACATCCGCCGCAACCCGCGCGCCGTGCTGTTGGAATGCGACACCATGCGCATGCGCGGCCACGGCGAACACGACGACTTCTCGTATGTCCCGCGCGAACTGCTTGACGCCTACGCGAAACGGGACCCGATCCTGGTCGCCGCGCGCCGCCTTGTCGACGAGGGGGCCCTGACGCGCGAGGAGATTGATGCGCTCGACCGCGAGGCGACGGACGAGGTCGCCGCCGCGCTGCTGAAGGTGATGGCGGAACCGCCGCCTGCGCCGTCGTCCCTGACCGAGGGGGTGTACGCCCGTGGATGAAATCACCTACCTCGAGGGCGTCCGCCGCGGCCTGCAGCGCGTCATGCGCGAGCACGACAACGTGGTCATGTTCGGCGAGGACATCGCGGCCTTCGGCGGCGCGTTCAAGATGACGCTCGGGTTCCAGGAGGAGTTCGGCGCGGAACGTGTGTTCGACACGCCGTTGTCGGAATCGGCGTTGCTCGGGGTCGGGATCGGAATGGCCACGCAGGGCCTTCGCCCGATTGTCGAGATGCAGTTCAGCGATTTCATGATGACGGCGCTGCACCAGTTGCTCAACAACGCCGGCACGTTTCATTACCGCACTGGCGTGCCCGTGCCGATGACCGTGCGCGCGCCGTGTGGCGGCGGGTTCGGCGGCGGGCCGTTCCACTCGGAGGAACTCGAAGCCATGTTCTGCCACATGCCCGGCATCAAGGTCGTGTACCCGGCGTTTCCTTCGGACGCGATGAGCCTGGTCTACGCGTCGGTGATGGACCCGAACCCCGTGGTGTTCCTGGAGAACAAGTACCTGTACCGTCATGTCAAGGAGCTCGTGCCCGACCGCGTCTCGCCGGTCCCGATCGGCGCCGCGCGGGTTTGCCGCTCCGGCCACGACGCGGTCGCGATCACGTACGGCGCGATGGTTCACGAATGCATGAAGGCCGCGGAGCACATCGCCTCCGGGGCGGGATACGAGGTCATGGTCGTCGATCTGCGCACGTTGAAGCCCTATGATGAGGACACGATCATTGCCGCCGTCGCCGCGGCGAACCGCGTGTTGATCGTGCACGAGGGCTGGCGCACGGGCGGGTTCGGCGCGGAGCTGGCCGCGACCGTCGCGGAGCGCACGTTCCACCTGCTCGACGCACCTGTGCGGCGCGTGACCGCGCCGGACGTGCCGGTGCCGTTCGCGCCGGAGTTGGAAAGCGTCTTCAGGCCGAATGCGGAACGAATCGAGGCGGCGTTGATGGAGTTGATAGAGTATTAAGAGTGTCGAGTGTCGAGTGTCGAGTGGCGAGTGTCGAGTGGCGAGGGTGCGGGAATCTCTCCCCCCGACACTCGACACCCGACACTGCCCACCCAGCACATGTGTCTATGAGAACTATACCTATCCTGATGCCCCAGATGGGCCAGAGCATGGCCGAGGGCCGGATCGTCACGTGGCGCAAGAAAGTCGGCGACGCGATCCGGGCCGACGAGGTCATCCTCGAGATCGAGAGCGACAAGATCAGCATCGACGTGGAGAGCCCCGTCGCGGGCCGGCTCGCGAGCTGCCACAAGAACGAGGGTGACGTGGCCGCGGTGGGGGACGTCGTCGGCTTGATCGAATCCGAGGGCGAGACGGCCTGTGCTGAGCCGTCGCTTCCTCCGGCGGAGTCGCGAAAGAATGTTCCCCACGCGGGGGGCGCGGACGACCAGGTGCTCGTGTCGGCGTCGGCCACGGCGGATATCGACCACGGGGCCCTGCCGGAAATCACCCGCGACTGGTTCTCGCCGTACCTCCTGCGCCTCGCGATGCTGAACAACGTCACGATCCAGGAACTGCAGGCCCTCCGCGGCACGGGCCGCCAGGGTCGCGTCACCCGCAACGACCTCCTGAAGCATCTCTCGCGCCGCCCCGCCAACGGCTCGCCCGCGCCCCGCGTCGACGCGGGCGCCGAGGAGGAGGACTTGTCGGAGCTCGGCGAGGTCATCCCGATGACCACGATGCGCCGCACGATCGCCGACCACATGGTGCAGTCGATCCATACCAGCGCGCACGTCACGATGGTGCACGCCGTCGACGTGACGCACATCGTTGCGCTGCGCGAGCGCATCAAGGACCGTTTCCTGCAGAAATACGGCGTGAAGATGACCTACACCGGCGTGATGATCTTCGTGACCGCTCGGGTGCTGCGGGCTTTCCCGGTGATCAACGGCTCGGTCCACGGGTCGAACATCGTCGTGCGCAAAGATGTGAACATCGGCTGCGCCGTCGCGCTGCAGGAAGAGAGCCTCGTCGTGCCCGTGATCCAGCACGCCGACCGGAAGAGTTTTCCGCAGATCGCGCAGGAGCTCGACACGAAGATCGGGCTGGCCCGGAAAAAGTCGCTGACCCGGTCGGACATCGAGGGCGGGACATTCACGATCTCGAACTTCGGCGCCTTCGGCAGCCTGATCGGCACGCCGATCATCAACCAGCCGCAGGTCGCGATCCTCGGCATGGGCGCGGTATACAAGGCGCCGGTCGTGATCGACGGCGAGATCCGCATTCGCGACCAGGTGTACCTGAGCTTCAGCTTCGACCACCGCGTCATCGACGGCGCGATGGGCGGCCGCTTCCTCAACACGATCCAGAAGAAGACGGAGGGGTTGACGGAGGAGTTGCTGGATCTTGCGAAGCTGTAAGCCTTCTCCTCGTAATCGTAATCCTCTGTTCGATTACGATTAGGATTACGAACGGATGACGTACGCTCCCTATCAACGCTGGGGTTCCGACATGGACCAGCAGGCGATCGACCAGATCGAGAACGCCTGCCGGCTGCCGGTGTCCGTCAGGGGCGCGCTGATGCCCGACGCGCACGTTGGGTACGGGTTGCCGATCGGTGGCGTGCTCGCCACGCGGAACGCGGTGATCCCGTACGCGGTCGGCGTCGACATTGCGTGCCGGATGAAAATGACGGTGCTCGATCTTCCGCTCTCCGCGCTGGCGGACCAGCAGGACCGGCTCGCGCGCGCGATTGAGAGCGAGACACGGTTCGGGATCGGCGCGCATTTCCGGAACCGCCGGGAGCATCTGGTCATGGACCTTGACTGGAGCGTCACGAAGCTCACCGCGCAGCTGAAGGACAAGGCGTGGGATCAGCTCGGCACGAGCGGGAGCGGAAACCATTTCGTAGAGTACGGCGTACTCACGCTGGCGCGCGACGATCTTGGACTCAAGGCCGGGACCTATCTCGCGCTGTTGAGTCACAGCGGGAGCCGGGGGACCGGCGCGTCGATTGCGGACTACTACAGCAAGCTCGCGATGCGGCTGCACCCCGAGCTCGCGCGACCGCTGCAGCACCTGGCGTGGCTCGATCTCGATGCGGAGGAGGGGCAGGCGTACTGGAGCGCGATGGAGTTGATGGGCCGGTACGCGGCGGCGAACCATGCGTGCATTCACCGGCACATCGCTCGCAACCTCGGCGTCGGTGTCCTGCTGGACATCGAGAACCACCACAACTTCGCCTGGAAGGAACGGCATTTCGGGGAGGATGTGATTGTACACCGCAAGGGCGCGACGCCGGCCGGTGCGGGCGCAGTCGGGATCATCCCGGGTTCAATGGGCACGCCGGGCTTCGTCGTGCGCGGGAAAGGGAATCCCGAGTCGATGAACTCCGCCGCGCACGGCGCGGGCCGCCGGATGAGCCGCAAGGCCGCGTTTGCGCAATTCAACTGGAAGGACGCAAAACGCTTTCTCGGCGAGCGCGGGGTCACGCTGATGTCCGCCGGGCTCGACGAGGTGCCGATGGCGTACAAGGACATTCACGCCGTGATGGCCGCGCAGCAGGACCTGGTGGAAGTCATTGCACAGTTTGATCCGAAACTGGTTAAGATGGCCCCCGCCGGTGAACGGCCGGAGGACTAGCGCATGGCAACGACGACTTCAATCATGCGGGAGCGAAAGGTGCGGGCGAAAGCGCCGCCGCCGCGTGTTCTGGTTATCAGTCTCACGGTATTCGCCCTGCTGGTCGTCGCGGCGATCGTCCTCGACAGGCGGTACTTCCTGCAGCGGCTGGCGGGTCCCAGGCCGGCCGCGGAGACCGCCTCCGGCCTGCTGATCGACGTTGCCACCAGCACGAGCCGTTTCCGCGACGAAACGCGCGCGTTTTCGATCGCGTTGCCGGACGGTTGGCGCGTCCTGACGGCGGAGGAATCGGCGCCCTACGATGTCCGCATCGCCGGGCCGTCGCTGATGGTCATCGCCGTCAAGGTCGCCGAGGTCCGCTATACGAGCATCGACGTGCTTGTCGGCCGGCTGCGCAACATCGAACAGGAGAAAGCACGTAACACGCACATCGAACGCGTTGAGTTCAAGGGATATCCGGGCGTGCGGCGCGTGATTCACCTCAACCGCGAGACGGTGTTCATGCTTGATGTGCTGGCCGAGGGGCGCGAGTACCACGTGCAGTACAGCGTGCCGTCCGACATCGCGGAGAGCCATCGACCGGTCGTGGAGGCCATGCTCGAATCTTTTGAACCGGTCAAGGCCGTGAGCGGGGACGAAGCGACGTTGTGAAAACCTGAAAGCTGAAATCTGAGTTGGGCAGGACGACGACGGGCGCGGCGATTCGAGACAACAGCGCGCGGAACGCAGGCGATATGACGCTGGAGAATGTCAGAATCTGGATTGCGATTGTCATGCTTATCGACGCGGCGATCGGCTTGTGGGGCGAGAGCGCCTGGCAACGGCTCGCGCCCTCGATCAACATCCGCCGCATCGCCCTGATCGAAGCCGCCGCGGCGATAGCGATCGTGGTCCTCCATTTCGGATTGAAGGCGCAGTTCTCGCCATGACGGACCCGTCTTGGCCAAGGCGCGTCGCGGGCGGCGCCCAAGGCGGGTGAACGCGCCCCTCCGGCCGCTGCTGTTCATGTTCCGGAGGGAGTGACGAGTGGCGGGTGTCGAGTGGAAGGATGCCCCCCCCGCCACTCGACACCTGTCACTCGTCACTTCCCCGTCCCATGATATCGACGACGAACAGGTCCGGCTGGCAATAGATGCGCAGCGCCGGCGCCGAGCCGATGCCTGCCGTGACGAACAAGTGCGTGCCGTTCACGTTGAAATGGCCGTGGTCGAAGCGCCTCCCGAACAGCGAGGGCACCACGAGGGATCCGAGTCGCGGAATCCTGACTTGTCCCGCGTGGTAGTGCCCGCTGAACACGGCATCCGCGCCCGCGCGATTCAATGGGTAGATATTATCCGCCGTGTGCGAGAGGACCAGCAGGGCGTCGCCCCGCTTCTTCACTGCGGGCGACCAGCGCGAAGGCGACCACGGGTCCTCGCAGCCCGCGATGATCACGCATGGGTGTCCCTCGCGCGCGAGCCGGCGATGGCCGTTGCCGAGCACATCGATGTCCGCGCGCGCCAGCGAGGCGCGAACCTGGTCCGGCGCTGACCAGTAATCGTGATTCCCGAAAACCGCAAACGTTCTCATCCCCCGTGGGCGCGCGGCGAGCACCTCATCCAGGATGGGAATTTCCTCCGCGTGGTTGATGAAGTCGCCCGTGATGAGCAGCAGGTCCGGGGCCGCCGCCGCGACGCGCTGCCACATCTCGAGGTAGAACGCACGGGGCAGCGCATCGTTCACGTGCAGGTCGCTGATGTGGGCGATGCGCAGGTGCGTGTCGTGCCAGTCGGGGAGCTCGATTTCGAACCGCGCGACGGCGAGGTCCGTGGTCGTGACGGGTCGCGCCAGCGCGACGCCGTGGTTATGCCGTTCCACCGGGGCCGCGCCGCGGAACCGGCGTCGCAGCCACGCGCGGTGCGTTTCGCCCGCAGCGATGCCCCCGAGTACGAGTACGGGCGCGACGGTCCACCACGTGTCGCCTGCGACAAACCCGGCCGTGGCGGGCGCGAGCGTCAGGCCCGCGCCGACCAGGCCGATCAGCGGCAGCTTGTGCCAGCCCTCGCGCATGTCGATGAGCCATCGGTTCGCGACGATCACGAGCAGGCCCATGCCCGCGGCCGCAAAGAGGAGGGCGGATGCGATGTTCTCCCATGTCATGGTCCTTTGGACCGCTGAACGCGTTTTGCGCTCAAGATTTGCCAATCCATGGAAGAAACGGCGTGGAAATTTCCAACGATTGGAGACTCCCGCGCAGGTGTCCGCTCGCTGCCGATGGAGCATCGGCTTACCCCGCTGCGGGGAAGCCGATCGTGCGTGGTGTGTTTCGCTTCCCCGGAGGACCGGGGTAAGCGAACGCTACATCGGCAGCAAGCGGACACGACGTTCCACCCCACGCCTTTGACAACCTCTCAAATTTCATGGTATTCTTTATGAATAGTTGTGGTGATTCGCCATGCCGACTGCGGTACATGACCGACATGTCCTGGTGTTGAACCGCCTCTGGCAGGCGGTCAACGTCTGTACGGTGGACCGCGCCCTGACCCTCCTCTTTACCGGTCACGCGCAGGTCGTCCACCAGGACGGCGAGGATTTCCAGACGTTCGGTTTTATCGAGTGGTGCGACTTCTCCGAGCGCGTCGACCACGAGGATGTCATGCGGAGCATCTCGATCCGCGTCCGTATCCCGCACATCATCCTGTTGATGTTCTTCGACCGCATGCCGAACAAGGACGTCAAATTCACCCGGCAGAACGTGTTCGATCGCGACCACAACATGTGCCAGTACTGCGGGGAAAAGTTCGACCGCAAGGAGATGAACATCGACCACGTCGTGCCGCGCCAACGCGGCGGGCTGACCACGTGGACGAACATCGTCTGCAGCTGCATCGACTGCAATCGACGCAAGGCCAACCGCACGCCGGAGGAGGCGGGCATGCGCCTGATTCGCAAGCCGAAGAAACCCAGGTGGCGTCCCTTCCTCGAGATCCAGTTCTCGCGGTCGGCCGACCACAGCTGGCGCCATTTCCTCGACCTGGCCTACTGGAACGTCGAGCTGGGGCAGGACTGACCGCATGTGCGGCAATACCCAATACCCAATACCCAATAACCAATAACCAAGCCCATTCACGCTTGGTTATTGGTGTTTGGTTATTCGCTACTTCCTCTTTTTTCCCTCTGAACAGACTCCGTAGGACGTGTGTAGATGTTTTTGGTGGACGCATTCTATGGGGAGAGCGGCCATGAGCCGGGTAAGAAAACACATCTTCAATTGCGACGAGGCGGTTTTCGAGGGCGACGGTGAAGTTGAACTGTGTCCCATTTGCCACCAGGAATTCACCGGATTCTGCCCCCTCAACTCAGCCAAGTGTCCGAACATGGACCAGATCGAGGATGAGGAAGAAGAGGACGAGGACGAAGAGCCCGATTTCGACGACGTGAAGAAACTCGACTCCATCCTCGAGGAGGACAAGGAAGCCGAGAAACTGGTCGAGGAAGAGGGCGATATCCCGCCTGAGGACCTTGAGGACGAGTGAGCCGCCCCTTTTGTCCTCATGTGACCGGTGACCGGTAAGCGGTGACCGGTGTGCGTACCACAGATCACTGGTCACTGGACACCGGTCACCTCCCTTCTTCATACTCCGCCCATGTCCGACCTGGTGACGCCGATGATGGGGCAGTACCGGAGCATTCGCAGCGAGCTCCCGGCGGACACGATCCTCTTCTTCCGGCTCGGCGATTTCTACGAGATGTTTTTCGACGACGCGAAGGACGCATCGCAGATCCTCGACATCACCCTGACCAAGCGCAATACGGTCCCGATGTGCGGCGTGCCGCACCACGCGATGGACCTGTACCTCGCGAAACTGATCCGCGCGGGGAAGAAGGTGGCCATCTGCGAGCAGGTCGAGGATCCCGCCGCAGCGAAAGGCATCGTGCGGCGGGAAATCACGCGCGTGGTTACGCCGGGCACGGTCCTCGAAGACAACGTCCTCGAGTCCAAGCTCAACAACTACCTCGCGGGATTCTGCCGCCACGGCGAGGTGGTCGGCGTCGCCTTCCTCGACCTGTCCACGGGCTCGTTCTGGATCGAGGAGGTGTCGGACCCCGCCGACCTGGCTGGCAGTCTCGCACGCTATCATCCCTCCGAATGCGTCGCTCCTGAATCCGACGTGAATTCCTCTTTTTTCGGCGCCGCGCTGAAAAAAGAGATGCTCACCCCGTACGAGGACTGGACGTTCGAATACGACGCGGCGAGCGACCTGCTGACCCGGCACTTCAAGGTGCACTCGCTGGACGGGTTCGGCTGCAAGGACTGTGTCGCCGGCGTCCGCGCCGCCGGCGCGGTCCTTCACTACGTGTCGCACGCGCTGCGCAGGCCGATCGATCACGTCCGCCAGGTCCGCATGCGGAACCCGCGCGACTACATGCTGCTCGACGAGGAATCGATCCGGAACCTGGACCTCGTCGACCTGCGCGGGCAGGGCCGCGATGCGACGTTGCTGGGCGTGCTGGACGTGACAAAGACGTCGATGGGCGGGCGCATGCTCCGCGACTGGCTGATGCGGCCTTTGAATCGCGTCGACGCGATTCAAAGAAGGCAGGATGCGGTGGAGGGATTTGCAAAGAACCGCAAGCTGCTGCTCGACCTGCGCGAGGCCCTGATGGAGATCAAGGACCTTGAGCGGCTGATCGCGCGGCTGAATTCCGGCACGGGCAACGGGCGCGACGTCCGCGCCCTCGAGCGCTCCCTCGCGGGCCTGCCGCGCGTGAAGGAATTGCTGCGCGGGGAAGCGATGCCGTTGATTCGAGCATTGGATGATTCGGTTGAGCTGCTTCCGGACGTCGTGGAACTGATCGACCGCGCGATCGTCGATGAGCCGCCGCTGACGATCAAGGAAGGCGGGGTGATCCGGCCGGGGTACCACGCGGAGCTGGACGAGCTGCGGGACGCGGCGACGAAGGGCAAGCAGTGGCTCGCGGACTTCCAGGCGCGCGAGCAGGAGCGCACGGGCATCAAGTCGCTCAAGGTCCGCCATAACAAAGTCTTCGGGTATTACATCGAGATCACCAAATCGAACCTCGCCGACGCGCCTGCCGACTACATTCGCAAGCAGACGCTGGTGAATTGCGAGCGGTTCATCACGCCGGAGCTGAAGGAGCACGAGAACAGGATCCTGGGCGCGCAGGAGCGGTCGGTCGCGCTGGAGCACGAGCTGTTCCTGGAGGTGCGCGCGAAGGTCATCACGGAGACGGAGAAGATCCAGAAGTCGGCCGAGTCGCTGGCCCAGCTCGACGTGCTGGCCGCGCTGGCGGACCGGGCGGTCACGCTACGGTACACGCGGCCGAAGGTGAACGAAGGCGCCACGCTGCGCATTCGCGAAGGTCGGCACGCGGTGATCGAGGGCATGACGGGCGGCGAGCGGTTCGTGCCGAACGACACGCTGCTCGACGGTGCGGAAAACCAGGTGATGATCATCACGGGCCCGAACATGGCCGGGAAATCGACCTACATCCGTCAGGTTGCGGTCATCACGATCCTGGCACACATGGGCTCGTTCGTACCCGCGGCGGAGGCGGAGATCGGGCTGGTGGACCGCGTGTTCACGCGCGTCGGTGCGAGCGACGACCTGGCGCGCGGGCGCAGCACGTTCATGGTGGAGATGCAGGAGACGGCGAATATCCTGAACAACGCGACGGCGAAGAGCCTGATCGTGCTCGACGAGATCGGGCGCGGGACCAGCACGTTCGACGGCATCAGCATTGCGTGGGCCGTGGCCGAGCACATCCACAACCTTGTGAAGGCGAAGACGCTTTTTGCGACGCACTACCACGAGCTGACGGATCTCTCGCTCACCATGAAGGGCGTGAAGAACTACAACGTCCTCGTGAAGGAGAGCGGGGACCGGATCGCGTTCCTGCGGCGGATCGTGCCCGGTGCCGCGGACAAGAGCTACGGCATCCAGGTCGCGCGCCTGGCCGGGCTGCCGCCCGAGGTCATCACGCGCGCGCGGGAGATCTTGTCCAACCTCGAAGAAGGTGAATTCGAGGAAACCGGCCAGCCCAAGCTCGCCAAGCGGTACGGCCGAAAGGGTCAGCGCGATCCGAACCAGCTATCGCTCTTCGGCGGGTGAGTCTGATTTTGGCAATTCTCCTGTAGCCGCGCCACGAAGGGGCGCGCGGTCGATGGACCGGAGTCGTCGCCCTTCGTGCGACGGCTACATCTGAGCGGGTCATTTCCCGGGCGCGGGTGGGCTGGGTTTCCGATAGTCGATCACGCTGAGATTGGGAACGCGTCGGAATTCCTCCACGTTGCGAGTGACCACCGGAAGGCCATGTGCCAATGCGCACGCGGCGATCCACAGGTCATTGGGTCCTATCATCGCGTTTCGTTTGCGAAGAACGGCATACAAGTCGGCGTACTGGAGAACCGTTCCTGTGTCGGAATGGGCGACGGGATAGCGATCGATGAAGGACGCGGTCTCGTCGCGGTCCTGTCCTGCGAGCACGCTGCCGCAAAGAAATTCGCCGGCTACAATCCAGCAGATGCCAACGGCGTAGTCCGAATGCGTTGAGGCAAAGTGGCTGGCCGGCCCTGGTCGGTCCTGTTCCCGCCAAAGGTCGATGAGGAATCCGGTGTCGGCTAGGATATCCATGGATCCTTATGACCGGAGGGATCTCGACCCCAGGAGGCTGCAACTTCCATGACTTTTGCCTGCTTGCTCGAGAGCCGGGGCAGGTCTTTCATGTCGGACAACATCTGGCCGAGCGTTCCTTTCTTGGGAACGACTTTCATGACGACGGCCGAGAAGGACTCCTTGGGGGCGGCCTTCCACTCCAGGAGCCGCCCGTACGCATCATCCGTGAGGGTAATCGTCTTCATGCATGCATGAGTACACGAATCGTGTTGTCGTGTCAACTGCACCATTCCAGCGCAAAATCCAGTCCCATCAATGGCGCGAACGGCACATGCCCGCAGATTCGCCTCGAGCGTGACGGAAATCTTAACCGCAGAGGACGCGGAGGTTCACGGAGGTGCGGAACGGAGGGACCTATCGCTTAGTGTTCTGATAATGATCTTCCCTCCGCGTACCTCTGCGTCCTCCGCGGTTCAAATCCGGGATTATCGCATCAACGCAAACACCAGTCCCGCCACGGCAAGGCGGTACCAGGCGAAGGCTTTGAAGGTGTGATGGCTGACGAAACGCAGCAGAAGCCGGATCGATCCCCACGCGCAGAAGAACGATACGATGAACCCGACGGCAAAGACGGGGAGATCGACCGCGGAAAGCAGGTGCCAGCTCTTGAGCAGGTCGTAGCCGCACGCGGCCATCATCAACGGGACCGCCGCGAAGAACGAGTATTCCGTCGCCGCCTTGCGGTCGAAACCGATCAGCATCCCGCCGAGGATCGTGCACATGGACCGCGACATGCCGGGCCACATCGCGAGGCACTGGTAGAGCCCGATATAGAGCGCGAGTTTCCAAGTCATGACTTCGAGGCCGCGCGGGTCCTTGTGTCGGAAGAAATGCTCGGTGATGAGAATCCAGACCGCGCCGAGCGCGAGCCCGATGGCCACGGTCGTTGGTGTGAACAGGTGCGTCTTGATCTGCGAGTAGAGCAATTTGCCCAGGAACATCGCCGGCAAGGTTGTGATCGCGAGGAACAAGAGCGCGCGCGTCCCTGAAAATCCAGCCTCCGTCGGCGCCTTGAACACGCTGCCGAACAGGTTCCGGTAGCAGGCGACCACGGCCAGGATCGCGCCGAGCTGGATGAACACCTCGAACGAATCCGCCTGCGCGCCCGTAAAACCCAGCAGATGACCGGTAAGGATCAAATGGCCGGTCGACGACACAGGCAGGAACTCCGTGATGCCTTCGACGAGGCCCAGGATGACGGCGATGAGGAGCAGCGGCACGGACTATTCCTTATTCTCGCCGGGGTTCAACTCGCTCAACCTCATCTTCTGCTCCACGCGGACTTTGTCGGACATGTCGCGCAGTTGCAGCGTGATCTCGGGGTCGGGCTGGGTCCAATCGATCGTCATCAGGCCGAAGTTGTCATCGTTAATCAGTTCGCCGAGGCGGTGCGCGTTCGGTTCCACGTAGTCGATCGCGTGTGACATGTTGAGGGCGCTGGCGGTGACATCGTAGAGGGGGTAGGCGATGGCGTCATCGATGCGGGACAATTCACCGCGATGCCGGTCACCGCTGAGGATGACGATGCCGTACGCGCCGGTGTCGCGGAGGAGTTGGAAGAGCCGTTCGCGTTCGCGGGGCAGGTTGCCCCACTTTTCCCAGTGGTGGTCGTTTGCGACGACCTGGATGCTGGACACGAGAAGGCGCAGTTCCGCAGGTTCGCGGAGCTGTTTGTCCAGCCAGGCCCATTGCTCGTCGCCGAGCATCGTGGCGGAGGGGTCGTCGTTCTCGACGTACGGGCCGTCGTTTTTCGGTCGTTCGGGCAGCCGGTTGAGCGGGCCGCGGAAGTAGCGGGTGTCGAGCAGGATGACCTGCACGCGCTTGCCGGGCGGGCCGAAAACGGCCGCATCGTAGACGCCGTCGTGCTGGCGCCGGGGCGAATCCTTCGGCACCTCCCAGAAATCGAGGAAAACCTCGCGCGACTCTGCCTTGCGCGGGAAATCGGCGCCGGCATCGTTCTTCCCGAAGTCGTGGTCGTCCCACGTGGCGAGGAGGATGGCGTTTTTCCTCAGTTTCTTGAACCCCGGCTGTGCGGCCAGGTACCCGTATTTCTCCTCAAGGCGGCCCATGTCTTCGGTGTCGCCGTAGATGTTGTCGCCCATGAAGATGAAGGCGTCCGGCTTGGAAGCAAGGATGGGGGCCCAGAAGTCCTGGGCGCGGCCTTGGTGCGCGCAGGAGCCGAAAACGATGGTGCGGAGCGGCGATGCGTTATCGGCTCGTGCGAGCGGCGCTGAAGCGATCAGCAGGGCGGCGATGCCAAACATCGAACATCGAACTTTGAACATCGAACGTTGAAGGTTGAAGATATCCATAGGGCCGCTAGATTAGCCGTCGCCGTGGCGGTCGTCTACGGCGAACACTTTTGAAGGGGCCGGGATGCACGAAGTCGTCACGTGGGAGACACTGAAGAACGGGTGGCTCGCGCTCAGCATTCTGCTGTGCGGATCGATCATTTCCGTCACGGTGATTTGCGAGCGGTGGCTCGTGTTGCGCAGCGCGCGGCTCGACGTGCGTGCGTTCACGCGCCACGTGCTGGGCCTGGCGCGGCAGCAGGGCGTCGAGCGCGCCGAGCTGTACTGTCACGAGCACGCGCAGCCCCTGGCGAAGGTGCTTCAGGCCGTCTTCGCGTCGCGGGGGACGCGCGAGCAGCGGGAGCGGGCGTACCGGCACACGCTTCGCGTCCAACTGCGGGACCTCGAAACATTTATTCCGATCCTCGGCACGGTCGGAAGCATCGCGCCCTTCGTTGGTTTGTTCGGAACGGTCGTCGGCATCATGAAGGCCTTCAAGGCGATCTCGATGAACACGGGTGGCGGGCCGGAAGTCGTCGCTGCCGGCATCGCCGAGGCGCTCTTCACCACCGCCACGGGACTGGCCGTCGCGATCCCGGCCGTCATCGCCTACAACATCTTCATCACGCGCCTGCGCCGCTTTGCCGAGGAGATTGACCTCGCCGCGTTCGAGGTGGTCGAATGGCTGGATTCGCAGGAAGGGGGGAACGGGTAGTGGGCGCCTTTGAACGTTTCGGTCGTTTGGTAGGGCGCTTTCGACGAAAGCGCCGCGGCGGCTTCATCGAAGCCGCCCTACTGTCGGGGGGCGGCGCGGCATGAAGGCGGACCAGGGCGACAGCGAATTCGGCATCATGGCCGAGATCAACATGATCCCGTTGATCGACGTGGCGCTCGTGCTGCTCATCATTTTCATGGTACTCACGCCCATCCTTGTCCGGTCGCAGATCCAGGTTAACCTTCCGGGCGCGAAGTCCGTCACGTCGAGCCCCGAGCAGCGGACGCTCCATGTGCAGGTATCGAAGGACGGCCAGATCTACGTCGCGGGCCAGGCGGTCCTGCCCGACGCGCTGGAGTCCTCGCTCCGGGGCCAGATCCCGACACCCGCCGACCAGACGGTCGTGATCGAAGCGGACAAGCAGGTCGCTTTCGAGCACGTCGTCAAGGTCATGGATACGGTCAAGAAGATTGGCGTCACCAAGATGGGCGTGGCGGTGAAGCAGGAAGCAAGGTAGGGCGGACCGTCCCGGTCCGCCGGGTGGCGGCGCGGCAGGGACCTGCCTTCGCTTCAGCAGCCACGGCAAGGTGCGCCTTACCGGTGACTCAGACTTCTTCCCGCCGCCGCTGCATCAGCGACACCGTGATGCTTACGCCCAGCACCAGCACGATGAATCCCAGCGAAGCCGCGGTCGAGACGTGGCAGACGTCCTTGAGCAGCATCTTCACGCCGACGAAGGAGAGGATGATGGCGAGCCCGGTCTGGAGGTGGATGAACAAATCCATGATGCCCGCGAGGAGGAAGTAGAGCGAGCGCAGGCCGAGGATTGCGCAAATGTTCGACGTGTAGACGATGAACGGGTCGAGCGTGATCCCGAAAATCGCGGGGATGGAATCCACCGCGAAGATCACGTCCGTGAACTCCACACCGAGCAACACGATGAACAGCGGCGTAAAGAACAGCCGTCCGTCCCTCCGCACAGTAAATCGCGCGCCGTGGTACTCCTTCGTCACGGGCAGGATCCGCTGGAAGAGCCGGATGGCCGGATTGCGCTCCGGGTGCATCTCGGTACTGCGGTGCATGAGGATTTTGATGCCGGTGAAGACGAGGAACGCGCCGAAGACGTAGATGATCCACTCGAACCTCTGGATGATCGCGACACCGAGGCCGATCATCATTCCGCGCAGCAGCACGGCAGCCAGGATGCCCCAGAAGAGAACGCGGTGCTGGAAGGCCGCCGGTACGGCGAAAAAGCGGAACAGCAGGACAAAGACGAAGATATTGTCCGCGCTCAGCGAGTATTCGATGAGGTAGCCCGTGAGGAACTCCATGCCCTTGGCGGGTCCCTTCAGGCGCCAGATGATCGCGGCAAACAGCATGGAAAGTGAGACGAAGGCCGCGGTCCATGCGCCCGCTTCCTTCATCGTTACAGCGTGGGCCTTGCGGTGGAAAACGCCCAGGTCCACCGCGAGGATGACGAGCACCGCCGCGTTGAAAGCGATCCAGAACCAGAGGGACGTTTCCATTCGCGGGGATTGTGGGAATTCCCGGCGGGTGGTCAACCAAAAGCTCACAGCTTGCATTCATGCGGGGTCTATGGGTAGGGCGGTTCGCGTGCCTCGCCGTAGCTTCCGAGCGAAGGCGGGTCCCGGACCGCCGGGATGGGTGTGGAGGACGGTGGCGCGGCAGGGACGCCGCGCCCTACCTCATGACCGGAATTCAAAGCGACCCAATTCCTGGGGATGCATTTCTTCACTTCCTTCGTTACCTTCTGTTCAGCATGGAGGTTGATTTCGGCAAGACCGCGGTGGACTACGGGAAATACCGGCAGGGTTTCCCGGACGAATTCTTCCGGCGGCTTGCCGCGTTCGGCATCGGGCGGTCCGGGCAGCGCGTGCTGGACCTTGGCACAGGCACGGGTACGGTCGCACGCGGCCTGGCGTTGCGCGGATGCGAAGTCACGGGTGTCGACAAGTCCGGCGAACTGATCGAGCAGGCCGAACGTCTCGACGCGGAGGCCCGCGTCAGGATCCGGTACGTGGTCAGTCCTTCCGAGGCGACCGGACTCCCGGACCGCGCGTTCGACGTGGTGACGGCAGTGCTGGCACTGGTTCGATCGCGAGAAGACCGCGCGCGAAGTACGGCGCGTCATCGTGCCCGGCGGGCGCCTTGTCATCGCGCACTTCGACTGGATTCCGCTGCCCGGGAACGTTGTCGAGGCCACCGAGGAACTCATCACGCGCTACAATCCGACGTGGGGGTTCGCCGGCGGCAACGGTTTCTATCCGCGATGGTTGAAAGGCATCGCGGTCGCGGGATTCCGCGATATCGAGACCTTCTCGTTCGACATGCTTGTGCCGTACGACCACGAGGCCTGGCGGGGGCGGATCCGTGCCAGCGCCGGCGTCGCCGCGAGTCTGCCGCCGGACCAGGTCGCGCTCATCGACCGTGACCTCGCCGCCTTGCTGCGGAAAAAATTTCCCGCCGAGCCGCTCCAGACCGACCACCGCTGTTTCGCCATCGTCAGCACGGCCCTATTGACTCCCGCAAAATAGTGTGACGCCGCAGGCGCCAGGCGCCGCGTGGGGGCACGCGGCCTACAGCGGTTGTAGGCCCGGTCCCCTGACCGGGCGCTTGTCACAATATTTGCGAGGTTCAATAAGTTGACGCCCATGCGCTCGGAGCGGGGCGGCCTTATCTGCGCGAATCAAGATTCGCGCAACAGGGCGCAGGGCAAACCTGCGCCCTCCACAAGGGGGTTCATGCTCAAAATTCCTGCTCCCCGCCGGCCGCTTCTTCGTGCATACTATCCCCATGGCTGCTCCCCACAGCGTGCTGATCATGTCCGCGAGCGCGGGCACGGGGCATCTCCGAGCCGCAGAGGCGATCGAGAAGATCTGCCGCCAGCATCCGCAGATCGACCAGGTGGTCAACATCGACGCGCTCACGTACACGAACAAGCTCTTCCGGCGTTTCTACTCGAATCTCTATATCCAGTTGATCAAGTCCGCGCCGACGTTTCTCGGGTGGTTCTATGAAAACACGGACGAGCCGTGGCGGACCGACCGGATGCGGTTGATGCTCAACCGCATGAACACCCGGCCGCTCGTGCGGCTGATCCGAAACCTGAATCCGGACATCACGATCTGCACGCACTTCCTGCCCGCGGAAATCATGTCGTACCTCATCAAGAAAGAGAGGCTTGATGCCCGCCTGTCCATCACCGTCACGGACTTCGACGTGCACGCGATGTGGCTCTCGCGCGTGTTCCATCATTACTTCGTCGCGATCGAGGAGGCCAAGGTGCACCTGACGATGATGGGATTGCCGGAGAACCGCATCACGGTGTCCGGCATTCCGATCGACCCGGTGTTCAACGAGCACCACGACAAGGATCTGTTGCGCGCGAAGCATGGCATCGACGGGACGAGGCCGGTCGTGCTCGTTTCCGCCGGCGCGCTGGGCGTAGGGTCTGCGGAGTACGTGGTGCGCGTGCTGGGCTACATGAAGACCCCGGCCCAGATTGTGGTGATCTGCGGCAGCAACGCGAGGCTTGAGGAGGAAACGCGCGCACGCGTCGAGGCGATCAAGGCGCCGCATCTCACGTTCCGCGTTCTCGGGTTCACGCACGAAATGAACGAATGGATGGCCGTCGCGAACCTGTTCATCGGCAAGCCCGGAGGCCTGACGACGGCCGAGGCGCTGGCGTCGGGATTGCCCATGCTGATCTTCCAGCCGATTCCCGGGCAGGAGTGGCGCAACAGCGATCACCTTCTGGAGAATGGCATCGCCGTGAAATGCAACCTCATCACGACCATGGCGTACAAGGTGGACTTGCTCCTCAAGGACCCGGAGCGCCTCCACGCGATGTCGGCCGCCGCGCGGAAATTCGGGCACGCCGACGCGGCCCGGACCGTCGTGCAGACGCTGATCGACCAGTTCGATGACGCGGCGGTCCGGGTCGCTCCCGGCAAGCAAAAAAGGATGACGGAAGCAGCCCGCACGTCATGATCCGCCCTGTCGGCCCGATGCTGGATGCCGGATGCTTGATCGCCGCCTTCCTCTTGGCGCTGCCCGCGGCGGCCCAGCCGCCGCGCGAATCAGACGGAGCCGGCACACCGTTCCTTCAGACTCTTGCGGTCCAGACGTTTCTCGACCGGCAGAACCTTTCGTGCGGCTGCATCGATGGGGTGATGGGCGCGAGGACCCGTGCCGCGCTCGACACGTGGAAGGAGCGGCAGGGCATTCCGACGGCGGCGCAGGTGAACGTGGCGATGATGGGATCGCTCGCGTCGGTTTTTCCGTGCATGTGGTCGGTGTCGATGATGAGACGGGGCTGGCTCCGTTGCCGCGCACCTGGTCCGGCAGGGCGGCCGTCACAAACCTGGGATATGAAACGATCCTGGAAGCCGTTGCGGAGAAATACCACGCCTCACAGGGTGCGATCCGGAGGTTGAACCCGGACGCTCCGTGGCCGAATCCGCCTGCGGGGACGGTCTTGACGGTTCCGAATCCAGAACCAGCTCCTGTCGGAAAAGCGGCTCGTATCTCGATCAGCCTGTCAAACAAAGTGATCGAGGCGTGGGATGCGCGCGGCGCACTCCTTGCCAGGTTCCCGTGTTCAATCGCAGCGGACAAGGCGAAACGCCCCGTGGGCAAATTGTCGGTCACCACGGTCGCCCCGAGTCCGAACTACACGTTTGATCCGGCGGTCTACCCGGAGGATCCCGAGGCGCAGGCGGTCGGCAGGAAACTCCTCATACCGCCCGGGCCCAACAACCCGGTCGGTGTCGCCTGGATCGGCCTGGACCTGCCCGGGTATGGCATTCACGGCACGCCGAAACCTGAAGACATCAGCGTCACCGAATCGCACGGCTGTTTCCGGCTCGCGAACTGGAACGCCGCGAAGCTGCTGGGGATGGTGAGCGTGGGGACGCCGGTGGTGGTGGTTCTCGATGATTAGCCCGGTTTATTCATGAACGTCGACGCGTTCATGAATGAACCGGTTTACGTACACGCGAAAAAACACGACCGTACTGAGCCGCACATCCGTGCGCACCCTATAAAAAAGAAAGCGGCGCCGTCCCTAAACCCCTTCGGCGCCGCACATCATAGTTCCGGTCCCAGCCATGATTGATACGGCGAAACAACCGGTCTGTTAAATCCGGCTGTCCGATTCGGACACATGGAGCGTGTCCGGCCGGCCGCCTGACCGGCGGGCGTCAGAACGCCATGTTGCCGATTTCCCCCGACAGGACTGATGTCAAGACACCTGCGGAGTTACGGGAAAGCGAGCCGATCGGCCTCGCCTACGCGTGACTGACGGGGCGGAACTTCACGCGGTGCGGTCGGTCGGCCTCGTCGCCGAGGAGGCGCCGCCGCTGTTCGTGGTAGGCCTCGAAGTTGCCCTCGAACCAGGTGACCTGGCTGTCGCCCTCGAAGGCGAGGATGTGCGTCGCGATGCGGTCGAGGAACCAGCGGTCATGGCTCACGACCACCGCGCATCCGCCGAAGCCGGAAAGCCCTTCCTCGAGCGACCGCAAGGTCGTCACGTCGAGATCATTCGTCGGCTCGTCGAGCAGCAGCAGGTTGCCGCCGCTGCGGAGCAGTTTCGCGAGGTGCACGCGGTTGCGTTCACCGCCGGAGAGCTTGCCCACTTTCTTCTGCTGGTCCGTGCCCCGGAAGTTGAAGCGCCCGCAGTAAGCGCGCCCGTTCATCGACCGGCCGCCGAGATCGACGAACTCCCTGCCGCCGGTGATTTCTTCGAAAACAGTATTCTCCGGGCTGAGCGCGTCGCGGGACTGGTCGACGTAGGCGATCCGCACCGTCGGGCCGATGGTCAGCGAGCCCGCGTCGGGTTCTTCCTTGCCCAGCATCATTCGCAGCAGCGTGGTCTTGCCCGCGCCGTTGCCGCCGATGACGCCGACGATGCCGCCGCGCGGCAGTTCGAAGGTCACGTTGTCCATGATGATGCGGTCGCCGTAGGCCTTGGTCAGCCCCTGCGCGCGGACCACGAGTTCGCCGAGCCGCTCGCCGGACGGAATCTGGATCTGCAGGTTCTCCTCGCGCGTGTCGACTTGCTGCGCGGCCATTTCCTCGTAGCGCTTCAGGCGCGCCTTGTTCTTCGACTGGCGCCCCGCGGGGTTCAGCCGTACCCACGCCAGTTCCTGTTCCAGCAGCTTCGTCCTTGCGGTGGACTTGTTGGCCTCGGTGGTGCTCTTGGCTTGCTTCTGCTCCAGCCACGCCGCGTAGTTGCCCTTGTACGGATACCCGCGCCCGCCTTCCATCTCGAGGATCCACTCGGTGACATTCTGCAGGAAGTAGCGGTCGTGCGTGACCACGACGATCGTGCCCGCGAATTGCTTGAGGAACGCCTCGAGCCACGCCACGGACTCCGCATCGAGATGGTTCGTCGGCTCGTCCAGCAACAGCACGTCGGGATTGGAGAGCAGCAGCCGGCACAGCGCCACGCGGCGCTGCTCGCCTCCCGACAGTTTCTCGATCTTCGCGTCGCCCGGCGGCGTGCGGAGCGCGTCCATCGCCAACTCGACCTGGTGGTCGAGCTCCCACAAGTTGCGCGCGTCGATCGTGTCCTGCAGCCGGCCAAGCTCGTCGTTGAGCTTTTCATCCTCGCCCGGGGCGAGGTCGGTGCCCAGCTTGTCGCAGATCTCGTCGTACCTCGCGATCACCGCGCGCGCCTCCGCGACGCCCTCGTTGACGATCTCCTGCACGGTTTTCGTCGGGTCGAGCTGCGGCTCCTGCGGCAGGTAGCCCACATTCGTGCGCGGGGCGAGGTAGACCTCACCCATGTACTCGGTGTCGAGCCCGGCCATGATGCGCAGCAGCGAGGACTTGCCCGCGCCGTTCCCGCCGATGACACCGATCTTGGCGCCGAAGAAGAACGCGAGGTTGATGTCCTCCAGGACCGTGACCTTGCTGTACTGCTTCGTCAGCCGCTGCAGGTTGAATACATATTCGCCAGCCATGAGTGTCGCTCCAAAACCACGCAAACTAGCTGAGTTCAGCGAGAAGATTCAACCACGAATGGACACGAATACACACGAATGAAGAAGAGAACCACGGATGCACACGGATTTTCACGGATGTCGGCGGGGACCGGAAGACTGAATCAGTATCCGTGTTTATCCGTGTGCATCCGTGGTTGCCTCTCTTCTCTTCATTCGTGTGTATTCGTGTTCATTCGTGGTTCGCTCCTCAGCTCTTGATTAGCAGGTGCCATGCGTTATTGTTCGTGCATGACCGAGCCGATCAAGATCACGGGCGAGCTGACGCACGACCCGACCGTCTGCAATTTCCACGTGAACCGGCCGCTGGCCGAGGACCTTACGCTCATTTTCAGCGGCAAGGAGGAGTCGAAAGGGTCGCCCCTCCTTGACCACCTCTTTGCCGTCGAAGGCGTCGAACGTGTCATGGTGTCGGGTTCCACCGTGTCCGTGACGAAAAACGTGCCGACGCCCTGGCCGCATCTGGCGCCGGAGATCGCCCAGGCGATCCGCACCGGTTGTTCCGGGGAGGCGCCCGCCATTGTGCCGGACGTGATCGACGCCATCAAGAACGCGCCGATGGACGACGTGGAGACGCTGATCAAGGAGCTGTTGGAGGAACGCATCAATCCGGCGCTGGCCTCGCATGGCGGTTTCGTGCGCCTGGTGAAGATTGAGGACCGCGACGTCTTTGTGGAAATGGGCGGCGGCTGCCAGGGTTGCGCCGCGTCCAGGGCCACGATGCGGAACGGCGTCGAGTCCGCCATCCGCCGCGTCGCCCCGCAGGTCCGCCAGATCCATGATGTGACCGACCACACCGCAGGCGCGAATCCCTATTACACGTAGGGTCGTGGCCGATTTTGGACATTTACTGGTTGTAGCCACGGCGCCACGCTCCGAGCGCGGCAAGCTCTGTTTGCCCCGCTTCGATCGGGGTCGCCGTGAGTGCGCGCCGACAGAGCGGCGCGGCTACAACGAGATTCAAAAACGGCCACCACCACAAGCAGGCTTGACTCGCACCGCGCACTTCCCGACGTTACACGCCCAACTTCCAACGCAAGGAATGTCCTCACGTATGAACCTTCGCCGATTGCTGTTCGTGTCGCTTCTTCCGTTCCTCCTGTCGTCCAGCCCGTCCGGGGCCAAGGTGCAGATTGTATCGAAAGACCCGTATCTCGGCGCGGTGGTCGTCGACGCGGAATCGGGCAGGACGCTGTTCGCGTCCAACGCCGACGCGAAGGGCTACCCGGCCAGCGTGCTGAAGTTGATGGACCTCCTCATCATCCTGGAGAAAATCGACCAGGGCTTTATTCGCCTCGATGACCTGATCACCGTCAGCGGGGAGGTGTCGAAAATCGGCGGCTCGCAAGTCTACCTCAAGGAGAAGGAAGTCTTCACGGTCGAGGAGCTGCTCTACGCGCTCATGATCCAGTCGGCGAATGACGCCGCGGCCGCGCTCGCCATCCATGTCGGCGGCTCCAAGGAGGGTTTTGTCGCGCTCATGAACGAGAAGGCGCGGGAGCTCGGTATGACGTCGACCATGTTCCATTCCGTGCATGGGCTGCCCCCGTCGCCGGGCGGGGACCCGGACGTCACGACCGCCAACGACCTTGCCAAACTCTGCCTCGCGCTGACCAGGCATCCGAAGGTGCTGGCCTATACCAGCGTGAAGGAGCGCGGCTTCCGGAACAACACGTTCATCATGCGGAACCACAATCATCTGCTCGGTTCCTTCGACGGCTGCGACGGGTTCAAGACGGGCTTCTTTTCCGCGGCGGGTTTTTCCATCTGTGCCACGGCCGAACGCAAGGGCGTGCGCATCATCGCCGTCATCCTCGGCAGCAAGGCGCGCAAGGTCCGTGACGCCAGGGCGGCGGAATTGCTGCAGAAGGGCTTCCTCCTCGTGCCGCCGAAGCTCGAGACGCCCAAGCCCGCGGCTGTGCCCGCGGTCACCAACGCCGAGCCGGCCGTGGATGACGAGGACGCCGCGGAGGCGGCCGCCGCGGCGGACGAGTCCTGCGGGTCCGGGCGCAGCGGATCGTCGCTGGTCCTGGGCATCTTCATCGGCCTCGGTATGGCCGGGGCGATTTCACTGGTTTCGAAGTTGATGCGGAAGCGGGAAGAGGATCAGCATCCCCGCATCGGCCGGCCTCGGTAACGCCGTCGCAAGGGTTGTGCACCGAGGAAGCACATGCTCGATGCCTTTGTCTTGTCCGCCGCCGGGTAGGGCGGGGCGTCCCTGCCGCGCCGCGGTCGCCAGGCCGACCTTCGCACCCGCCTAATCCCCACGCCAAGTAGTTCTTTCTCTTCAGGGCCCAAAGCCCCTAAAAGCGCCCTATTGCAAAAGCAGTTGCCCGAGCGTCACGGTATCCCCGGACGGCCGCCAGCTCCAGTTGAGTTTGACCGCGTTGGCAGTCGCGTTGACGTCGTGAAGGGCAGGCGACGCGCCGAGCGTTGTGCCCGGGCCCGGCGAGAGGCCCAATGACGACCAGGGAATGTCGGCCGTGATGCGGTAGCCGGAGGGCGTCGTTTCAACGATCGCATTCGATACGGAACGGCCGCCGAACCATTCCCATGTCTTGTTTGTCACCGCAAAACCGAATTGCGCGTCCGCCGGATTTGCCCAGCCCAGCCCGTTGCTCTGGGGATCGATGAAGAGTTCGACGCAATCCTGTTCCCAGAGTTTGTCCGGCGGGCGCGCGTTGGCCAGCGTCGGATCGTTCACGTCCATGACAAAGATCAACGCCGCCTCGTTCCAGAGAAACGCAAACCGCCCGGACGCGCAATCGTCGGCGGGCGAACCGGATTCCAGGGCGTTTGTGACAGAAAGCACCTGCCATTCGGCCTCATCGATGCCTGTCTCTTCGCGGCGCACGATCATCGTCCGCGCCGGCGTCGATCCGCTGCCGAAGAAAGGGATTTGGAAGGCCAGGTAGGCGACGTTCGAACCAAAGGCCGGACGGAAATAGTCCGCGATTTCCCGTCGCGCACGGGTGGCGATCCGCGACGACATGAAGTATTTCTGAACCGCACGGTCCGTAAGATAGCTGGCCAGGCTCAGGAACACGACCGACTGCGCCTGCAGCGATGGCGACGAGGGCTTTGAATGGGCGTCAACTCCAGCGCCATCCGGCCATTCGTCCGATTGCGCGCCGCTCCTTTCCAAGCGCCGAAGATTGGTCACGACCTCGGACGGAAAGTCAGCGATTGCCAGCACGCATGCGGAACTCCACGGTTTCTTTTCACGGTCCGCTTCCGTCATCAATGCCAAGGCAAGGTTCTCCGCGGATTGACCCATGATGGTGTCGTCTTCCTTCAGCCAGAGCGAAGGCAGGTATTGTTGCGTGAGTGCGTCCTCGTCCGGCGTCCAAAGGTATTGCGCGTGCTCCTTGACGGCCACTTCCCGGCCCAGAGCGTTCCAAGCGGTTGTCGGCACCTGCTCCGACCCGATGCCCAGGAACACGGCCATGCGATCGGCGGAAGCCAGTTGGCCGACGACATCGTTCGTCGAGGTATCCGCGCCAGCCTCCGCGTGCAGGCGGTTTCCGGCGGCATCGTAAAGGAATCGCCAGTTCATTTCCGAAAGCAGACGGCCGCACCGCTCCTCGAAGGCAGGGAACGCCTGGCCGGCCGTAATCAGACCTGCCGCCAGCCGCCAGGCATTGGAAACGGCGGGCGCCTGATCAAAGGGGCGATTTTCCAGGTTGTCGAGGGCGCGAACCATGCGCGCTTCGGCCCGCCGCTCATCCAGCAGTTTCATTTCCCGCGCCGCAACCAGGTCGGTGAGGTAGACGCCGAGATCGGACAAGGAGTAGTCATCGAGGGATCGCGTCGCGCGGGCAATCGCCCGCCAGGTTTTCGCGCAGAGGCGGCTGACGTATTTGCGGTCCTTCGCGTTGAGTTCCGGCAGCGTGCTGCGAAAACCGGCGCGATTCATCGCATCGAGAATCTCGGGATTCTTCATGAAGTACTTCCAGACGAATCCGCTGCGGTAGTTCTCCGCCATGAGCAGCGTGATGCCGGCGTCGATGCCGATCACGTTGGGCGAGACCCATTGGGTAATGGGATTGAACGCGTCATGAAAACCGTATGTGCCCCAGACCAGGTCCCCATAGAAGGCCTTCATGTAGCGGAGAGCGGGAATGCAGATGTCCGGTGCAAAGGGAATCGAGCCGCCCGGCGCGCACGGAACGACGCTGCCGTCGATGGCATAGGAGGGGGTGTCGGGCGGCCCGCCCCACGGCATGTACCCGCGCGGGCTGTCGGACGCGGTGATGCCCCAGACGTTCGGGCCATAGCCGGGAAAACGATCGCGGATATCCATGCAATACTGCCGTTGCGCGCGCGTCGCCAGTTCCGAGTTTCGCCAGAAATCCGCATAGGCGTCGCGGCAGTTGCGGAAATCGATCCACGCCTCGGGATACTGGTGAATGAAGAGCGTGGGGCACTGGATGAATGTTTTTCCGTCGTACGTCATGACCGGCGCCCGCCGCCAAGCGTGCCAGGTTTCCGGCGGCGCCGGGTGCGTTGGCGAACCCATCGCCAGGATATAGATGATCATGAGTTCGCCGTAGGAGTCCCAATGGGAAGGCAGGTATCCGCGCTCGGGGGTCCAACCCATGCATACGGTTTTTCTGCCGGCGAGCATCCAGTTCCAGTCGGCTCGCGCGTAGATTTTCAAGGCCAGGTCCGCAACTTCCGTGTCGGGGAAATACTGGCGCGCAGTCAGCATGCCCGCCAGGAGCAGCGCGGTATCGATCGACGAAACTTCGCAATTGGACACGCGGTCGCCGCTTTCCATGTCGACATAGTGGTAGAAGAAGCCGTGGACATTGGGCAGACCGGACCAGAAATAGCGCAGGGTCGTGAGTATGCGGTTGTAGGCCTGCTCCCGGGATATCCAGCCGCGTTCCGCCGCAATGCAGATCGCGGGCAGGCCGAAACCGACGGACGCGATGCTCGCCGCCGCCGTGGAGGGGGTGCCGTCGGCCGGAGCGATATCGGGAATGAGGCCGTTGGCAGGATTGGCGGCGCGCCAAAAGAAACAAAAGGAACGCTGCTCCAAGTCGTCCAAGAAAGCGTCGTCCTCGCCGGAAGTTCCGCCACGCGCGTTCGAAACGAGCGCGAGCAAAGCGAGGATAGCGAGCAGGCCACGGCTCATGCGTGACCGCCCGATTCTTGGCGTTTCGCGCATCCGCAGGTCTCCCGAAAAAGAACCGGGGGTGAAATCACGCAGGATGCATCCTTTCTCGTTGCACGCAGTGTGATCGATCACGACAACCCTACAATTAGCCATGGCGGCGGGGCTGTCGAGTGGGAAGTGGGGTCACCCTGAATCGCGCCAAGCGAAGCTCAGGCGAGGGCGTAAGGGTATCAGTCCTTGCATCCGTGCAGAATGGGCTTGAATGACGCGCGCAAGCAGGCGGCGGCATGGCTGCTGAGGAGGCGCACGACGGTCGGGGGCCGATGGATCGCATCCGCGCTGAAGATGGGCCACGAGAGCAATGTCAGCCGGGCCTGTGCGGCCATGAAGAAGGAATCTGACAGGACGCGCGAGAGACTCAAGATAAGGCTTGTGCACGAATGCAAGGACCCCTTTCCCCTGCTGTAACTATTCAGATCAAACCGCGAATAAGCACGAATACGGCGGAAGCGAAAGAGACGCTCGACTCTTTCGCCCAAGACTCACCATCCCATGAGTCTCCCCGGAAGTCATTCGGATGCGTTTGGGGTCCGATGATTCGTGTGAATTCGTGTTCATTCGTGGTTCTCTTCTGCTTGGTTACGGCTAGGCGCGCCAATGCCTTCCGCCGGTGAATCTTGATAACGCGTGGTGTAGCGGCGCTTGCCTGTCCTGAGCTGGTCGAAGGATGCCAAGCGCCGAGTTCGCTTCACAGAAGCGCAGCTACACCCCGGCTTGAATTTCGCCTAGCCGCAGATCACGCAAGCTTGCCCCGACACGACAGGGCCGATATTCTGGCTGAATGAGCAAAGTGTCCACGAGCCGGAAAAGGACTCGTTCGGCATGGCGGATCGCGGCGCAATACGGCTGTGATATGTCCCTCATCGAGACGAACTTGCAGAAATCCCCCCTTGATCGTATTCGCGTCCATGACCGTGCACTTGCCGCTGGTCGCGCTTTGCGAGTAGGGATTGAACTGAAGGCGATCAAGGCTCGCAGGGGGCGCAGGTCATGATGCCGTTTACGCAGAAGATGTTGATGGATTGGGCGGGGCCGGAGGTGTTCCGCGACGCCAAGGCCCTGTTCGACCGCGGCGCGGTCCAGGTCGTCAGCTTCGAGCCGCCCTTCATCCGTGGGACCGTGTCGTTCGGCAACCGCGAGATCAGCAGCGCGTCCCGGGTCATGCCGGACGGCACGTGCGAGAACCTGTGCCCGTGCCGCGACAACACGGAGCGCGGCATCATCTGTGCCCACGTCATCGCGCTCGGGCTCGCCCTCATCCGCCGGGCGACAGATCCCGAGTTGGAGCGCAAACACCTGGAAGAGGCGCGCAAGGCGGCCCGCCTCGCGCGCATTGATTCCTCCGCCTACCTCAAACGCGTGCCAACCGGGACGCCCGGTTCCGTGCCGGCCACGTTGCGCATCGAACTGGCGTCCGGCTGGCTGGCCGCGGCCCGCGCGGGCCGCAAAGTGCCGGTCACGTGCCGCGCGGAATTTGCGGGCCAGAGCCGGCTGCTCGACGAGATCCCTCGCGGCACCGCGCTGGCCGTGAGCGAGAAGGATGACGCCCTCCTGTACGTGCTGGAGGACATCTGCGAAGGACCGGCGCGGGGCCGGGTCGAACTCATGCTTCCGGATTTCATCAATCTCGTGGGCCTGCACCAGGGTCGCCCGTTGCAGGAGGAGGGGCGCGCTGAACCGCTGACGGTCAACGCCGTCAAGATGAAGACCGTGCTGCGGATGGACCTCGACCGCGAGAACGGCGAGCTGATCCTGATCGCCCACACCGAGCTGCCGTTCCTGAAGCCGGGCGAATTTCCGGCGTACGTCGTGACGGGGAAATCGGGCTACGCGTATGGCGCCGAAAATTTCTGGCCGCTCGAAAACGTCCTGCCCGGGCCGCTGCGCGCGATCTACGACAAGCCGATCAGCATCACGCGTCCCGCCGTCCCGCGTTTCTTCGAAAGCGAACTGCCGCTGCTCGCGCAGCATGTCACGATCGATTCCGACCTGTCGCTCGACCTCTTTACGATCGAGCCTGCGACGCCGAAGTTCGGGCTGCTGCTCCGGGGCAGCCCCGCCTCGCTCGCCGGGACGTTGCACGTGCAGTACGGGGACATCGTGCTCGTCGCGGGCAAGCCCGATGCCGCCGGCCAGTTCGCGCTCCCGGACCCGGTCGATTTTCTCCGCTACACGGTTCGGAACCTGGACTGCGAGAAGGAGGCGCTGAAGCGGCTTGCGCCAGTCGGCCTGCGCGGGGAATACGGCGATGCCCTGACGCCGATCGTCGGCGTGAACGAAGTGCTCAATTTCCTCGGGCGCGACATGCCGGAACTGCGCCGGCGTGGGTGGAAGATTGCGCTCGAGGGCCGCATTGAGTCGTACGTGGAGAACGAGGTGGATTTTGCCACGCCGGTCGTGCGCGTGAACGGTGGGGAGGGCTCGGACTGGTTCGAGGTGGATTTTGATTTCGACGCCGGGAGCGGAACCAGCATCTCCGCCGCCGACGTGCAGCGGGCGTTGCTGAAGGGGCAGTCGTACGTCGAGCGGCGCGGGCGGATGGTCCTGCTCGATTCCGCGGCGGTGCAGTCGATGACGGACATATTCTCCGACTGCGCCAGCGGAGACGGCAGCAAGCCCGGCAGCTTCCGCATGTCCGGCATCTACGCGTCGTACGTCTCGTCGTCGCTGCACGCGCTTGACGGTGTGGACCTCGAGGCCGCGCCGACGTGGATGGAAACGGCCCGGAAACAGAATCGCGACCTCACGGTGGAGCCCGTCGTGCTGGACGAGCCGCTGGCCTCCACGCTCCGCTCCTACCAGAAGGACGGCGTGAACTGGCTGCGGTTCATGGAACGGAGCGGTTTCTGCGGCATCCTGGCCGACGAGATGGGCCTGGGCAAGACGTTGCAGGCGCTCACATGGCTTCAACTCAAGCGCGCGAGCCCCGAGGCCATGGGCCGTCCCACGCTGATCATTTGTCCGACCAGCCTCGTGGAGAACTGGGTGGAGGAATCCACGAAATTCACGCCGCACCTTCGTGTGCTTCCGCTGTCCGGCAGCGAGCGGCACGAGAAGTGGAGCCAGATCCCCGGCGCGGACCTTGTCGTCACCTCCTACGCGCTGCTACGGCGCGACATCGAGCAGTACGCGGGCATGGAGTTTTCCGCGGTCGTGCTCGACGAGGCGCAGCACATCAAGAACCGGTCGACGCAGAACGCCATGGCGGCGAAACGGCTCCGTGCGTCGCACCGGCTGGTCCTGACGGGCACCCCGATGGAGAACAGCGTCTCGGACCTGTGGTCCATCATGGACTTTCTCATGCCGGGCTACCTGAACTCCCACGAGTCGTTCAAGCAGAACTATGAGCTGCCGATCTCCAGGGGCGACGTGGAGGGCGAGCGGGCCCAGCTCAAGTTGCGCCGGAAACTGCACCCGTTCCTTCTGCGCCGCATGAAGCAGGAGGTTGCGAAGGACCTGCCGCCGAAAATCGAAAAACTCGCGTCCTGCTCGCTCAGCGCGGATCAGCAGGTCGTCTACAAGGAACTCCTCGAAGCCTCCCAGCGTAAGATCAGCACCATGGTCGAGCAGCAGGGCTTCCAGAAATCACGGATGGAGATCCTGAAGACGCTGCTGCGCCTGCGGCAGGTGTGCTGCCACCTCGATCTCCTGAAGCTGCCCGATCTCAACAGCCGCGAGCCCTCGGCCAAGCTCGACCTCTTTTTCGAAATGTTGGACGAGGCGCTCGACGGCGGGCACCGCGTGCTGGTGTTCAGCCAGTTCGTGTCGATGCTCTCGATTCTCCGCAAGGATCTTGATTCGCGGCAGATCGCGTATTGCTACCTCGACGGCTCGACGCAGGACCGCATGAAGGTGGTGCACGAATTCAACACGAACCGCGCGATCCCGGTATTCCTGATCAGTCTCAAGGCAGGCGGGTCCGGGCTGAACCTGACCGGCGCCGACATGGTGATCCACTACGACCCGTGGTGGAACCCCGCGGTCGAAGACCAGGCGACGGACCGGGCGCACCGCATCGGGCAGAAGCGCACGGTTTACAGCGTGAAGATGATCACGCGTGGAACCGTGGAGGAGAAGGTGCTCGCGATGCAGAAGCGGAAGCGCGAGATCATCAACGCCACCCTCGAGAACGACGAGCAGGTGATGGGCAAGCTGACGTGGGACGATGTTCGCGAACTGCTGAGCCTCTGACGGACGCTGGCGCGATCCCGGAATTTCCAACGGCCCGCTCCAGGTGGAAGAAAGCTTCAAGCACTCTCCGAGCCTTGGCGAATGGCAGTTGCGATATTCCATCTCATATGTCTGTGCCTTGCGGTCGAACGTCACGCCTCAGTTTCGTTTTGCCCGCTGCCGGCAAGACGTAAACTGCGAGCGATGGCACGGCTCTTCTTCCGGTTTCTTGCCCACAACGATCAGCTTCTCGGCATCCTCATCGGCTTTCGTCCCATCAAAACTGGACAACGCTTCGATGATATTCAGTCCTGTCTCGGCAAGAAGCCTGCTCAGTTCGCCGAGTTCATAGGGTCGTTGTTCATGCAATTCTCTCTGTCCGTCGTTGAACTCAAAGTGGGTCGTAGCACGCTTCTGTTCCTCATCATAGGTGCACTTCTGTGTGAATTCATGGCCTCCAATATTACGCGTGAAGCATCCGTGGTGCTTGCTCAAGTACAGATGCTCCGTGTTGGAGTCAAAGAAAAGAATCTGTCATATATCGCCGTCATATTCACTCATGTAGCGGAACGACCACGCTCAGCGACCGGCGCCGCGCGGCCGCCGAAGGCGATGACATTGTATGGCCAGTGACTCACAAACTCGAAGGTGTAGCGCCGGTTCGCTGCAGCGCACGTGCTCGGCGGTGGCGCGAACGACACGTGACTTGTGAACGTTGTCATTCCTATCTTCCCATCCGCTGGCGCAGCCGTTGAAGCAGCTCCACGGACGCCTCAATCTCCGCCTTGCGAATGGAGACACTCTCCACGTTTACACCGAGCGGAATACCCTTGTCACGGGCGTAGTCCCAAACCTCGGCGAAGATGCGCTCGCACAGCTCCAGCGATTTCGCCAGGGGATCCCTGGCGAACTGGAGTTCATTCTCCAGCCACCGCGGAAAGGCAACGCCGAGCCACTTCATGAAAGACAACGTTTTCACAGAGCCGCACGGCGAGAACGTCAGAAAGATCGGCAGAGACACACCGCTCTTCTCGCGAACCGCAAGGGCATAGTCAGACAACAGTGATTTCGTGGACGTCACATCGTAAACGGCCTGCGTGACGAAGAACCGACAACCCCGCTCTGTCTTGGCAAGGATTCGCTCATGTTCATCGAGTTCCCGAGCGTGCCGCTCGGCGATCGCAATGCCGCCGAGGAGAAGGTTGGGAGCATGCCGCCGCGCCAGCGCATAAGCGTCCGTCAAAGGAAGTCCGACTTGCGAGCGACGGCTGGGTGCGCCGACGAGTACCGATATTCGCGGCGTGTTGTTCGCACGTTCGAGCCATCGGACGAATCCGTCGGGCGTATCCCGGTTCACGCATCGGTAAACGATTTTCGGGACCGCAAGACTCCCAAGGTACTCATGAGCGTAGACTTCCGGGTTCAGGGTGGGCAAAAACGGGAATGGCCGTGGCGTCGAGGCCCGTTCCGCTTCGTCCTGAATGTCGTAGACGATGAGGCCATCGACTGGCAGCGATCCAAGCCGCACCAACTGTTGGGCCACGATTGCTTCCAACTGTTCCGATGGCGTCGCCTCCTTGGGTGGAGCAAAACCATAGAGACAGATTCCAGCCATCCGCGAGGCCAATTTCTCTGCAAGGGAGTTATTCACCGCGTCTGGCATCGCTGGCATGGGTCAAGTCGCCGAATGCTGCGCTGAGCCTCAAGCCGGAGCGACGCGGGGCCTGCGAAAGCAGGATCCGTGACGCGTAGGCTTGAGGCTGCTGGTTCAATGTTCTCTGTGACCAACTGGCTGGCGGCCCGCCGCGGGCCGCCAGTCAATTGGAGGCGCATGAATCGGCCTGGTTTTGAGTTCTCGACTTCCAATAACCGGGCTCTTGCCGGAGATTCATGACAGCGAGTATGAGAATGCTTTGATCCTCTATGCTGTACAGAATTCCGAAAGGAAATCTGTGGATGAGACACCTGCGAATGTCGCCCTCGTGAGTTGCCCAAGCCAGGGGGTGTTGCGTGATCAATTGGATCGAGGTGTAGACCTCGAGCGAGAAATCGAGACCAAGGCCTTGGGCGCAACCTTCGTAGTAGTTGATCGCCTCTAGAAATTCGGCTTCGGCCTCCGGATGAAATTCGAAGTCCATCAGGCGAAGCGCTGGCGGATACGTGCAAAGACTTCTTCCCCGGGAATGGCCCGAGTCCGTCTGGACCGTGATTCATCGAGGCGCTTCTTGGCCACATTCAGCCATTTGCGCTCAATTTCCGCATCGGGAGGATTGAGAGATAGGAGCAGAGTGTCGATAACCGCCAACCGCTCCTCAATCGGTAGCGCTTCAACTTCGCGTATGATTTCCTTGGTGGTCATGTGGTGAAGAATACCCTGATTTCGGGTCTTTGGCAACTCAGCCTCCAAGGCCCCGAGTGGGTCAGGGGCGTTGCCGCCCCCCTCTAACCCGGATTATTCGCGAAGCGCGAACAATCCGCCGCTCCGCGGCCGTGATGGATGCGGCTGTGCCGCATCCAAACGGGGTTGCCACGTTTGCAACGCGGTGCGACACCGCGTTGCATCACGTCTTTGCCTGCGGGCGCGTCCGCGTGCCCGCCGGCAAAGCGGTTCATTCATGAACGCATCGATGTTCATGAATAAACCGGGCTAAGAACGATGAGGGGATGGGTCTACCCGGCAAGTTAATAGTTTACTCAATGAGTACGCCCTCACTCAACAACGTCGATGCCTTGTAGCGAGCGGTCGGAGTGGCGGATGGGTGGCGGATGGGGTCAAACCTAATTTTAGTACTTAAGCGAGTTTCGGCTGCCCCTCCAATGCCATTTTCTTCACCAGCTTGGGCCCTTCCTTCGTTTCCGCGCCTTGCTCTCGCCATTTCGCCAACTGTCGTCCTACGGCTGTGCCCGTGTCTATGCCAAGCAGTTGGCCGATCGTCCGCTGTGTCAGCCCCGCATAGCGCTGCAAGCCCCATGCCGCGTAGGCCCGCAGGTAGGAGTCGCGTTTCCGCAACCGAAACGCCCCAACGTGGTAGATTGCGCCCGGATAGTGAATGCGCACTGCTCTGGCCATGCTCCCACTCTGGTCAGTCCGCCGGCCCTGCACAAGGCTTAAGTGTTAACATTAGGTGTGACCCCACCGGCCCCACCACCGGCCCCACAATTCAGCCCGCCAATTCAGCCCGTATCCCCAATTCAGCCCGCATCGCTTCCCATACAGCTCGCTTTTCACCCCAAAAAAATCGAGCCATACACCCGCCTTTGCCAATCTGCCGGGGGCGGACAAGGGCTTGCCCGCCAACTGGCGGGCTACGGCGCGGCAGGCGAGTACGGGGGGGGCAGATGGTGCGGTGTTTACGGATAGGTCTGTTTGACACGGATGAAGGCGGGAAGGGTGTTGGTGGGCACCGTGAAGGTCGTGATGTTGGTGCCGTTACTCCAGATGGTGGTGACGTTGCTGGCGGCCAGCCACGCCTGAATGCCGATCAGGTTCGTGGCGTATTCGGGCCGGACGCTCCAGGAGTTGGTGCCGATGGATGCGATAACGTTCGTGCCGCCCGGCTCCATGATGATGGTGAGGTCCATCACGACCACATTGGTGGGGGGGGTGGCGTGGGGTTGACCACCGTCAGGACGCTGGCGGTGTCATTGTCAGGATTCACGTCGGCCATGCCGGCATACACCAGGATGGCGGAGTTGGTCAGGACCGCATTGGTTGCCGTGACGCGAAAGGTCAGCGTCAGGGTCTGGCTTTCACCCGGCGCGAGGGCCGTGATTTCCCACGCGTTCCATTTGTTGTCGTAGTAGCCGGTGGTCAGGTTGGTCGACAACAGTTGGATGCCGGACGTGGGAATCCGCTCCTGGATGCGAAGGCCGGTCATGACCGTGGCGCCGGCGTTGCTGGCGACGATGGTGTAGATGTTCGTCTGCCCGGTCGCGGCCGCGGGCAGGGTCTGCGATTTCGTGACGGCCACGTCTCCGGATGCGCCCACCCACATGTAGGCGGTGGCCAGGTTGTTCGAACTGACAGGGTCGACTTCGATCCGGCTTGCCCTGGTGACGTTCTCAATTCGTCTTCCGGCCTTGCTCAAGTCGAACAGGTAGGCGCTTCCGGAATCCTCCTGCCCGACGTCGTCGAGGTAGGCTCCCGCGAGGATGAAGTTCGGGGCGGCGGCAATGGCGTACCCGAAGTACTCGAAGGCTGCGGGCGCTGGATTGGCGATTTCGGCGAGTTCCGTCCCGTTGGTGTCGTAGACGTAAATGGTGCCTGACTCCTCGCCCGCGGCGTCGTCCATGGCTGCCGCAATGACGATGCGGTCCGAGCCGAGTGTGGCCACGCGGTAGCCGAAGTAGTCGTTGAGTTGCGGGGCTGGGTTCGTGAAGGTGGTCAGCAGTACGCCGTTTGAGCTGAAGAGGTATACCGTGCCGGCGCCCTCGCCGCCCTGGTCGTCCCCGTAGGCGCCCACCACAATGCGGTTCGGCCCGAGCGCGGCAACGGTCCAGCCGAAGATATCCTGGGACGCTGGCGCGGGATTGGCAATGGTGGTGAGAAGCGCGCCGTTGGTGTCGAACAGGTAGACGGTTCCCGCATTGACCGCGCCCAAGTCGTCCTCGCTGGCTCCCACGATAATGCCGTTCGTGCCCATGCCGGCGACGGAATAGCCGAACCAATCGCTCGATGACGGAGTGGGATTGGTCATGGTCGCCAGGCGCGTTCCGTTGAGGGCTGCAGGGGTGAGGGCTGCAGGGCTGCAGGGGTCGGCTGCAGGGGTGGTCGGCTGCAGGGGTCGTATCTATACATTTATCAATTGACCGGCCGCTCTGCTGACGGTGACATCCAAGCTCCGATCTTTCCTCATCCATCGCTTAAACCGGCTCGCCGCCACGGCCATGTAGTTCGATAACCCGACCAAGCCGGCCAGTTCAGCCAGCGTAAATCGCCCCCGTCGTCGTGCCAGGTACAGCACGGCGTTTCTTCCCCAATCGCCATCGCGATCCCGAAACGACGCCCAACGCTCACCCTTCATCTTCTCGACAGCCTGCACAAGCTGCTCAAACGTCACTCCACCCGGCCGACTCAACGGTCGTAGCGCTTTCTGTTCTCGATCGTTTCCACGCGCCGTGACGTGATACCAGCCGTCGCCTCTATCCACCCGAAGTGCCCGTGCCATGCAGCGGACCATCTCATACGCGACCGCTGTATTTCCGGCACGCGTGCTCAGCAATCGCTTGCTCGCGACCGGGAGGGCCGTGGGCATATTGCTCGCGTACGCGTCTGGCAAATCGGTCGATGTATTCGCGATCAAGCTCCTCCCGGCGAAGAATCGCTCGAGCGCGACGGGTTTCACGCTGCTCGGCATCTGCTTCACATTCCTGTTCAGCCTGATCGAGCGCTTCGTTCTCAACAAGAAGCCCTTGGCGCTCGTAGCGCTTGCGGGTCCGGTTCCACTTGAGAACGACAGCGAAAAGCCGGGAGTGTTTCTTCGCGCGCCCTGTCAACGCGGCGTCCCCGGAGGGGAGGAAGACGAGGTGATCGAGATCCGCGCATGTAAGGCAGAGGGCTCCTTTCTCTCCGTGAAGCATTATCCAAGCGTGATGCCCGAGGCCCTGTCCGCATTCATCACACTTGGATTCACGCGAAGAGATAAAGACCTTCAGCTCGTCCTTCTTGCTCTGCGCCTGTCTCTTCACTTCTCTGTTCTCGTGAGGCCAACGCCACGGCTAAGCGGCGGTGTCTGGAATCCTTCTCTGAAACCGAGTCGGGTACACCGTACGCTTGATCCGAACGTTAGCCCTTCGCGAAGTAGCGATCAGGCGATTTTGAGCTCTCGCTCAATGCGCTCGGCAAGGAAGACCTTGAGGAGCGATTGATAGGGTACGTCTCGTTTGTTTGCCAAGAGCTTGAGTTCGGCAATCATGGCTTCGGGCAGGCGAAGTGAAATGGTCTTCACCGAAGGCTTGAGGTTCGGCAGCGTCACGCGCTCGGCCTTTGACCAGTCGATGTAGTCGGCGGAGTCATGCTTCGCCCAGAAGGCGCGCTCTTGGTCTTCAGATGCAAAGTTTGGAAGTTTCTTTTTCATTGTCTGCTGTATGCCCTCCTTTCCTTCAGCGTCATGTCGCGTGCACTTATCGGTCGAACTAGGCTCCCGCGAAGCGTGAATGCGATAAAGAGGCGCCTTCCGCTATCCGTTCGGCCAAGGGAGTAGTAGCGGATTTCCTGGCTTGAGTGCTCTCTATCTGGTGCAACGGTGAGTGGATGGTTAAAGAAGACCTGCTCGCATTCTGTGGGGGATACGTCGTGATCTGCCCATATCTTGGTTGTGTTCTCGTCATCCCAGTCAAACCCCGTGCATTTGGCCAGCAATTCGTTGGGTTTCATGCTGCCAATATGTATATACCCATCATATACGTCGTGTCAAGGTCTCCAGCCTAGGTTCTTCGCGAAGGGCTAGAGCGGGTTAACAAATTCCGTGGTCACTGTCTGGTGTAGTCGCGCCGCTCAGTCGGCGCGAATAACAGCGCGGCGACTGAGCGCCGCGGCCACAGTTCTTGAACCGCTCTAAGCCTCTGACGGACGCCGGCGCGATCCCCAAATTTCCACCGGCTGCACTCCTCCGTGCTGAATCGTTCCTCGTGCAGTTCAGGTTGCGGACGTGTTGATGTGAATGACCTTTGCAGGGGGGAAGCCGTTGAAGGTGGTGGAAGAGGCGGAGCTGTAGGCGCCGATGTTCTCGCTGTAAACCAAATCGTCCATCGCCAGGTTGGAGGGCAGGCGTTCGGACAGCGACAGGGTGTCGAAGGCGTCGCAGGTCGGGCCAAAGACCGCACAGATATCCATCGGTCCCTTCTTCAGCGCCTTCACCGGATACTGGCAGTGGTCGAAGACGATGCCTGAATAGGTGCCGTACACGCCGTCGTCAATGTAGTAGCAGAGCTTGCCGTCGCGGATGGCGCGGCCGATGACCTTGGCGATCACGGTGGCGGCGGTGGCCACCATGAACCGACCCGGCTCGGCCAGGATCTGCACCTCGGGCGGGAATAGGCGGTCCAGCTCCGCGTTGATCTTGCGGGCCAGCGCGCTGAACGGTTTGACGCTGGCGTCGTAGGGGGCCGGGAAGCCGCCGCCGATGTCCAGCACGTTCATCTTCAAATAGCCGCGATCACGCGCCTCCTGAAACACCGCGGCGCTCAAATTGATGGCCTGGACGAAGTTCTCGAAGTTGGTGCACTGGCTGCCGACGTGGAAGCTCAGTCCCTCGACCACCAGTCCGGCCCGGTCCGCTTGCAGGATCAGGTCCACGGCTTCGCCCGGCGCAGCGCCGAATTTCGAGGAAAGCTCCACCATGGAACCGGTGTTCGGCACCCGGAGGCGGAGTGCCAGGCCGGCGTGCGGGGCGTAGCGCCTGACCTTGCGGATCTCCTCGGCGTTGTCGAAGGTCACCAGCGGTTTGTAGGGATTGAGCAGCTCCAACGTCGCCGAGGCCTTGATCGGGTTGGCGTAGATGATCTTGTCCCAAATCCAGTTCTGTCGCTCCCGGGCCGGCAGGTCCTTGATGAACTCGTTGACCACTTGGAACTCCGGCCAGGAGGCGACGTCAAAGCTCGCCCCGGCTTTGAACAGCGTGCGGACGATGGCGGGGTCGGAGTTGGCCTTGACCGCGTAGTAGGCTTGCACCCGGGGCAGGTGCCGCCGGAACGTTGCGAAGTTCTGGCGGATCACGCGGTGGTCCACCACCAGCAGAGGCGTGCCATGTCGCCGGGCCAGCTCGCTTATTTGTTTCTTGTTCATGGAGAAGCCAACTGCAGATTTTCTTGCAGAGGCGCGGCGCTAGTGTCCTGAGTTGAGAGTTCGTTTAAGAAGTAGCAAGTCAAAGGACCACAACTCGCGGCGGCGTAGGGACACGCCGCCCTACCTTTTTCCAGCAAATCGCACAGGTAGGGCGCGGTGTCCCTACCGCGCCGAAACCTGTGGCGTTTCCATGTATTCAACGAACTTGTAACTCAGGACACTAAAGCTGCGGTTCCGAACCGTCCACCATCTTCAGCTTGGTGTGGGCAAAGTACTCCCTGGCCAGAGCCTTCATCAGCTTTTCGCGTTGATCGTAGAGCCGCTTCAGCTTGCGCGGCTTGTGCTTGGCCAAGGCGTAGTGGGTGAAGATCGGCATGGCGATGGTGGTGTCGGTGTAGCACACCACCGCGTCGGGCAACTTGCTCGGGTCCACCTTGCCCCAGCTCACCGCCTCGCTGGGGGTGGCGCCAGAGAGCCCACCGGTGTCAGGGCGGGCGTCGGTGACCTGGAGGAAGAAGTCCTGCCCGTACTCCTTGATTTGCAGCACCTCCTGGATCTGGGGCTCGGTCTGCAGGGTGAAGTTCTTGGGGCTGCCGCCGCCCCATAGGACCACGCCGCTGCGGCCCCCGCCGCGCTTGGCGGCCAGGACGATGGCGGTGGTTTCGTTGACATCAATGGACGGGTTGACGCGCAGTTTATTGCCGCGCAACTCGACGCCGGCCACGTTCATGCCGATGGTGGAATCGCCGGGCGACGAAGTGTAGCAAGGCACACCGGCCCGGTAGGCAGCGGCCATGACCGACACGTCCTTGACTTTGTTCTTCCGCTCCCACTCCGAAGCGTATTTGCCGATGAGGTAATGCAGTTCGGCTGTGCCCATCTCCTTCTGAAACTCGGGCTGAATAAGAATTTCGCGCAGGATGTCGTCGGTGGCCATCAGGCCGTCGGAGTAGGGAATGAGTACGTCGTAAATGCGGACCAGGTCGTTCTCGCGCAGGTCGCAGTCGTCGAACTTGAAGCTGCCGACGTGGACGGGATAGTTCAGCGCGAAGTGGAGATCATGGTAGAGATTTGCGCCGGTGGAGACGATCCAGTCCACGAACCCAGCCTTGATGAGGGGGATGATGCAGGAGCAGCCGAGGCCGGCGGGGGTGAGGGCGCCGGAGATGCTCATGCCGATGGTGACATCCGGGTCCAGCATCCGCGTGGCGAAGAGCTGACAGCCCTCCTTCAGGCGCGCGCCGTTGTAGGCGAGGAAGACCGAGTCCACCAAGTGCTCCACGCTCTCCCGCCCGGTGAGGTTCTTGGGCTGGATGCGTTGGCCCGCCATGTACTTTTCCTTGTGCGGGCACTTCTTTTTCATCAGCCAGTCCGGCGTTTCCGTCAGGTCCTCACGATAGCGGCGCGTAGCGTTCTTTTTCATGGTTTTGTGGATCTCCGAGCGCATAAGATACTTGGGTCCGACGCCTTGCCAATCCTTTTTGTGTGGGAAGGCGGTCTTTTAATCGGGGGAACTTGAAGACACAAAAAACGACTTCGGCAGCGGCCTTCACGCCGGCCGACCTCGGGTTTGTCATGC
Source organism: bacterium (assembly GCA_043802525.1). Lineage (GTDB taxonomy): Bacteria > Verrucomicrobiota > Kiritimatiellia > CAIVKH01 > CAIVKH01 > JAZDKY01. The sequence continues at coordinate 17,682 of JAZDKY010000117.1, read as the reverse complement.
CAGCCGAGTGGGAGCGGCACGAAGCCACCTGGCTGGGCTGGCCGCAGAATCCGACCGACTGGCCGGGCAAGATGGCCGCCATTCAATGGGTGTATGGCGAGATGGTGCGGAAGATCACCGCTGGCGAGAAGGTGCGCATCCTCGTAGGCTCCCGGGCCGTGGAGGACCGGGCGCGGGCGGTTCTGGAGACGGCCCGCGCCGACCTGGCCCGAGTCGAGTTCATTCGCTGCCCGACCAACCGTGGATGGATGCGGGACGCGGGCCCCATCTTCGTCCGCCGCGGCAAGGGCGACCGGGGCGAGACCGCGATCGTGCACTTCCACTTCAACGCCTGGGCCAAGTACCGCAACTGGCAGCTCGACCGCCGGGTGCCTGAGATCGCGGCTGCGCGCCTGGGCAAGCGATTGTTCAACGCGGAATCCTGCGGACGGGATTTCGTCCTCGAGGGCGGCGGCATCGATGTGAACGGGTGCGGCACCCTGCTGACCACCGAGGAGTGTTACCTGCATCCGACGATTCAGGTCCGCAATCCCGGTCTGGGCCGAACGGAGATTGACGACACGCTGAAGCGCTACCTTGGCGTGCGTAACGTGGTCTGGCTCGCCTCCGGCCCCGCGGGCGATGACACCCATGGCCACATCGACGACATCTGCCGCTTTGTGAATCGGCGGACGCTGGTGTTGGTTCGCGAGAAGAATCCCAAGGATGTCAACTACCGGCCGCTGGCCGAGAACTGGGATCGCATCGGCGATGTGCGTTTGGAGGACGGATCCAAGCCGGAGGTGATACCGCTGCCGATGCCGGGGCCGCTGTACTGGCGCGACGTGCGCCTGCCGGCCAGCTACGCCAACTTCTACATTGCGAACGCCATGGTCATCGTGCCCACCTTCAACGATCCGGCGGACCGCGAAGCCCTGGGCATCCTCGGCGAGCTTTTCACCGACCGCCCCGTGGTCGGCATCCACGCTGTAGACCTCGTTCTCGGCTTCGGCACCCTGCACTGCCTGTCCCAGCAGCAGCCTGCGTGACCCGGCAAGCCGCGTCGCGCCCGTGGACGGAACTCACGGCCTGGACGCTCAGCCTGCAGGATCCGGCGGTGTCAGCCGTGGACGGTCTGGGTCGCCGTTGCGGGGAGATCCTGCTGGCGGCTTGGCCGACGTGGCATGCGGCCACTAAAGGCGGCCTTGCTGTGATCCTGCATCAGCAGGGCGAAGACCGAGAAGGCGGACAGTTCAAGGAAGAGCAGGAACTGGATCACGACGGTGTGGCCATGGAGCCCGGACTGCAGCTGGAACGTGTCAATATCCTGCATCGCAAAAATCGGGAATATACAGCCGACGCCCGACAGGATCACGCCGGCCATCCACGCCCAACGGCGCAACGTGAGAAATCCCCACACCACGGTCATGCACATGAACACCGCGCATAGCTGCAGGAGGCCATAGGGATCCAAGGCCATCAGGGTCGGCAGGGCACGCATGACCAAGTGGTTGAGCGCAAGAGTAGCGAGAATCGCCGACGCCAGGATGACAGAAGCTGGAACTAGTTGATGCGACGCACCTTCCAGCCCCCCCTCGCTATCCTTCATGGTCAAATTCCTAACGATAATTGATACCCGCTGTGACCTTTCTTGTGAAGGCACAACGTGTCACTAAATCGTGGTCTGACCGGGGTGCGAATGGATCAAGGAAGGTCTGCCGGCGGGCGTCTCGGGCAGGACGCGGCGGCGGGATGCTTCGTTCAGCCTTCGGTCTTCTGCGCCGCGCGCTTGCGCTTGTTGGGATCGAGAATCTTCTTGCGGAGCCGGAGCGATTTGGGCGTGACCTCAACGTACTCGTCCTGCGCGATGTATTCGATCGCGTGTTCGAGCGACATGCGAATCGGCGGCTCCAGCATGATGGCCTTGTCATGGCCCGAGCTGCGCATGTTCGAAAGCGGTTTTTCCTTCGTCGGGTTGACCGGCATGTCCTCGGTGCGCGGATTTTCGCCGATGATCATGCCTGCGTAAACTTCCTCGCCGGGTCCGACGAAAAGCTTGCCGCGTGCCTGGAGCGCGTCGAGGGCCCAGCCGGTCGTGATGCCGCGGTCCATCGATACCAGTGTTCCGCTGCTACGGCCCGCAATGACTCCGCAGTGAGGTCCGTACTGTTTGAACATATGGCTCATCACCGCGCGGCCGCTGGTGATATTGACGAGGTCCGTTTCAAAACCGATCAGGCCACGTGTCGGGATCGTTGCTTCCAAGTTCACGCGGTCGCCATGGTGATGCATGTTCGTGATCTGGCCCTTGCGCGCGGCCATGTTCTGGAGAACGTCGCCGAGCCGTTCGTTGGGGGTATCGACCCAGAGTGTCTCGAAAGGCTCCAGTTTCTGCTGGCCTTCCATTTTCATGATCACCTCGGGGCGGGATAAGAGCAGTTCGAACCCCTCCCTGCGCATCTGCTCGACGAGAATGGCTATCTGGAGTTCGCCCCGGGCGCTGACGAGCATGATGTTCTGCACGTCCGAATCTGCGACCGCCAGCGAAACATTGGTCCGCGTTTCCTTGAACAGGCGCTCCCGTAGGCTGCGGGAGGTAAGGTGTTTCCCCTCGCGACCGGCGAGCGGCCCGTCATTCACGCAAAAATGCATCTGCAGCGTCGGCGGGTCGATATCGACGGCCGGAATGGGCTCGCGCTCTTCGCTGTCGCAAAGGGTCTCGCCGATCTCCAGTTCCTCGATGCCGGCGATGCCGACGATGTTGCCTGCTTCGCCGGTGACGGAATCGGAGGTGGTCATGCCGGTGAATTCGATGACCTTGGTGACTGCCGCGCGCTCGCGTTTTCCATTCTTGTGGATACAGACGATCGGGTCGCCAATCTTGACGTTGCCGCTCAGAATCTTGCCGATGGCGATCCGGCCCACGTAGTCGCTCCAATCCAGGTTGCTGATCAGCATCAGGAACGGCTCGTTGGGGCGGGCTTCGGGCGGCGGGATGCGCTCGACGATGGTCTCGAACAGCGGGGTCATGCCTTTGTGTGGCTCTTTGAGGTCCCTGACGGCGAATCCGTCGCGGGCGCTTGCATAGACAAAGGGACAGTTGAACTGTTCTTCGTTGGCGTGAAGATCGAGGAGGAGTTCGAGCACCTGGTCGTGCACGCGGTGCGGGTTGGCCTGTTCGCGGTCGATTTTGTTGATGACGACGATGGGCTTCAGCCCGTGGTGAAGCGCCTTCTGCAGCACAAACCGCGTCTGCGCCTGCGGGCCGTCCACGGCGTCGACCACGAGAAGGACGCCGTCAACCATCTTCATGATGCGCTCGACCTCGCCACCGAAGTCGGCGTGGCCGGGCGTGTCGACGAGGTTGATGATCAGGCCGCCCCAGTGAATGGCGGCGTTCTTGGCCTTGATCGTGATGCCCTTTTCGCGCTCCAAGTCCATGGAATCCATGGCCCGCTCTTCCACGTCCGCGCGGGCGTTGAACGCTCCGCCCTCACGCAGCAGCTTGTCGACCAGCGTGGTCTTGCCGTGGTCGACGTGCGCGATAATGGCGATATTCCGGAAATCCGTATTCATAACTTGCTCCACAGCCTGCGGCAAAAGTACGACACTCCGCGCGGTTCAGATTGCGCCACTGATCAAGGCGCGCCGACTAGGCGATACGGCACCGTATCGTCGAGAAGGCGCCGCGTGCGAGTCGCGTACCGCGCCTCAACGCGGTCACGCGACAACGATAAGCTGTGGCACAATCTGATGCCGCCCTTCAGGTTGGGGCGGCTCACGCCCATCCGCTGCGTTGCTGCTCCTTCACGATGCGCTTGGGCATCGTGTCGTCGCAGACGCCTTGCATCTGGGGTTGCGGCGCCCCAACGCGGGGCATCGTGCTCTTGCCACAGGCTGCTCTGAAGGCCGGGAAGAATAGGGGAAACTCCGGGGAAAGCAATACGAATCAATAGTACTCGCCGGCCAACGTTCCGCCCTGCAGCGGGGCGGAAAAGGCGTCGCGGACGACCAGGTACCCGGCGTCGTTCGGGTGGTTGGCTGTTTCCTGGTCGATCAGCTTGGTCTGCCAGCCCGGCACGGCCGTGATGGCTTCCCAGACTTGCGCCACGCGGATGCCCATGTCCGCGGCGATCGAGTAGATGCGTGGGTTGAAGCCCTCGATCAGTTTCTCCTGCTCCGTGCGGTCCCGGGTTGAGCTCTTGATGACCGGGGGAATCGTGCCGATGATCGCGGAGGAGCCCTTGGCCTGCGCCGCAGCCACCATGGCGCGCAGGTTGGCCTCGGTCTGGCCGTATGGAATCTTGAAGAACTCGTCGTTGGTGCCTTCCATGAGGAGCGTCAGGTCGGGCTTGAAGGTGTCGAGCCACGCATTAATGCGCAGCCGCCCTTCGGCGGTCTGCTCGCCCGGGTTGCCGCCGTTGACGGTGACGCAGTGGCCGCCGAGCGCGGGCTCGGACTTCTTCTCGAGGAGGATCGGGTAGCCGGTCTCGGGCCCGCTCGAACTGCTGGCCGTTCCGTAGGTGATGCTGTCGCCGAACGCGAGGATGATCAGGCCTTGGATGCCGCCGTCGCGGTAGCTGGGAATGGCGCCCGCGCTGATCCAGCCCCAGTTCTGCTGCCGCAGCGTTCCGCTGCTGCTCTGCAGGATGTACCAGTTGCCGGAGTCGCGGTGGTAGACCGCGAGGTCCGTCCTGCCGTCACCGTCGAAATCGGAGGGAGTCGGTCGCGCGGCGATCCAGCCCCAGTTGTGCTTCAGGAGCGAGCCGTCGCTGCTGCGACGGATGTACCAGTCGCCCGCGGCCAGGTGGTAGACCGCCAGGTCGGCCTTGCCGTCGCCGTCGTAATCGGCGGGAACGGGACGCGACTGGCTCCAGCCCCAGTTGTAGACGCCGAGCGAGCCGTCGCCGGTGAAGAGGATGTACCAGTTGCCCGTCGCGCGGTGGAACACGCACAGGTCGGCCTTGCCGTCACCGTCGTAGTCCGCGGGCACGGGCCGCGTCTCCGACCAGCCGAAATTCAATTCGCGGACCTGGTTGTTGCTGCTCTGGAGGATGTACCAATTGCCGGTGAGATGCTGGAAGACCGCGAGGTCCGTCCTGCCGTCGCCGTCGTAGTCTGCGGGCACGGGCCGGCCGTCGGTGTAACCGAAGGTCTGCTGGCGAAGGGCGCCGTTGCTGCTCTGCCGGATGTACCAGGTGCCGGACGCCTTGTTGAACACGGCGATATCGGCCTTGCCGTCGCCGTCGAAATCGCCGAGCACCGGCCGCGCCTCGGCCCAGCCCCACGCCAACTGCAGGAGGGAAGCGTCGGCGCTCCGGTGGAAATACCACGTGCCTGCATCGGCGTGGTAGACGGAAAGGTCGGCCTTGCCGTCGCCGTCGAAATCGTTTGCCACGCCCGCCGCCTGCGCGACACCCGCAAGAAGAAGGGATATCACGGCGCCCCTTCCCACACTTTTCACATTGATCATGTCCGCACCTTGTCCTTATCTACTGTTCCGCGCCAGTTTGCCACGGCATGTCGCCGTGTGTAGCCACGGCTCTGCGAGCCGTGCGGGACCCGCCTCACAGCTCGTGCTACGTAGCGAAGTGACTTCGCTACTTCGCAGAGTAGCAAGGCGCGGCTACGCTGGCCTATGAGTTGAATCGACCGCACATAGTCATGACAAGCGGGGGCAGTTTCAAGGATTTCGTTCAGAAACGGGCGCCACCCGAAATCCTGCCGCATTGCAGAGCCCGGCCCTATCTCGTAGACTGACGCACCCAAGGCAAGGGCATGTCATGAATTCCTCCGAGCCATCCCCGGGTTCGCCTGATCCCGTCGCTTCCCAGACGGAGCGGCTGAGTCGGTCCGAGCGCCGGGCCCGGGCGGCGACCGATGTCCTGCGCACGCTGCTGCGCGATCTCTACGTTGATCGGTACGGCGCAGCGGCACCCGAGGGCTCGGAACTCGATGTGACGCTCCGCCTGCGCGCGCAGCCCGCGCGGAACTGGGAACTCTCCTTCGACCCGCCCGTCGTCGACCAGATCCTGTCGCAGATGGCCGAGGCCCAGGCGGACTGGGAAGTCTACCGCAAGGGCCGCGTGTACTGTTACCGGTGCGCGACCTCCGGGTGCGAACACGCCGCGCCGCCGTCGCCGCTCAGTGTGTTTGCCGGCTACGAGCCGATGGGCCGCCCCGAATGGCACGACCTCGTCCAGGCGTTCATCGAGGCCCGGGACCCGCGTGTCGACCAGCTCTTCACCAAGGGCAGTTGCGCGCTGGCGCTCGTGCAACTCGGCAGCCAGCTCAAAGGCCGGCAGCTGGCGGCATTCGGAAAGTCGTCCAAGACCTACGCCGTGCTCGGCCAGGTCGTCGCCGGCTATTTCGGCCGCGGCGATGGACGCATCGCCGTGACGTTCCAGGTCGCGGAGGCGCGCGGCACGGACGGGCGCCTCCGCCTGCACCTGAATACCATCGCCCGCCTGCCCGACGGCGCCGCGCTGGATGACCTCCTGGCCTCGGGGTGGGAACCCGCTATGCACCGCGCCCGCGCCGTCGCGGCCCGGGCACTGGACGACCTCGAGCGGCAGGCGCAGCTCGCCCGCGAGGGCGGGAGGACGGACAATATCCGCGAAGCGCTGCGCCACGTTCCCGCTTTGCTGCGCCGGTTATGCGATAGCCTCGAACGCGGCGACCGTCAGGCGAAACGCCGCACCCGCCATGTCGAGGAACGGCGCGAGGATCGCCGGCCCGTCCACAAGGCGCTCGACGATGCGCGCGGTGCTCCGCCGGAAGCCATCTTCTTCGACGAAAAGACGGCCGCGATGATTGCCTGCGGCGACCAGGGCCGCGCGCATGTCTTCAACAGCGAGGGGCGCCACGTCACCAGTTTTGTTATCCGGCCGGACGCGATCCAACTCCGGCTCCGCACCAAGCGCTGGCGCCCGGCATCGCCCGATGAAATCCAACGACTGAAATGGTCCATGCGTGGCGGGACCGCAACCGAGAGGATGAGCCCGAATGAAAGCGCCATCGACCAAGCCCCCTAAGGTCATCGTCCTCGGCACGGGTTTCGCCGCGTTCAGCTTCCTGCGCCATATCGACTTGAAACGGTACGAGGTGGTGATCGTCAGCCCGCGCAATCACTTTCTCTTCACGCCGCTCCTGCCGAGCACGACCGTGGGGACGATTGAATTCCGCAGCATCATCGAGCCGATCCGGCAGGCGATCGATAAGGCCGCAGTGGCCTACTACCAGGCCGCGTGCACGGCCATCGACCCCGCAACGCGGCTTGTCACGTGCGAGGGCGTGTTCGACAAGGAGACCTTCCTGCTCAGTTACAACACGCTCGTCATCGCCGTGGGCGCGATCAGCAAGACGTTCAACGTGCCGGGCGTGGCCGAGCACGCGATGTTCCTCAAGGAACTTTCCCACGCACGGGCGATCCGGCAGCGCATCATCGAGTGTTTCGAGCGCGCCAGCACGCCGATGCAGACCGAAGACGAGCGGCGGCGCCTGCTGCACTTCGTCATTGTCGGGGGTGGGCCGACGGGCGTGGAGTTCGCGGCCGAACTGCATGATTTCGTGCAGGACGACCTGCGCCGGTGGTTTCCGGCATTGCTCAACGACGTGCGCATCACCATCGTCGATGCGTCCAAGAGCCTGCTGAACACGTTCGACGTGAAGCTCAGCGAATACACGATGAAGCTGTTTCGCCGCGAAAAGATCGGCGTTCGCACGCAATCGAGCGTGAAGGAAGTCCGCGCCCAGGAAGTCGTGCTGATGGATGACACGGTCCTGCCATGCGGCATGGTCGTGTGGTCCACCGGCATCGGGGCGACGCCCATGGTCCAGTCGCTGCCGTTTCCGAAGGACCGCGGTCAGCGCCTGATCACAGACACCTTCTTCGCCGTTGACGCGTCGCCGTCGATCTACGCCATCGGCGACTGCGCGACCCGCCAGGGCGATGCGTTGCCGGCGACCGCGCAGGTCGCGCAGCAGGAAGGGGAATTCCTCGCGAAACATCTCAACCGGCTCGTCCGTGGGCGCGAGTCGAAGAATTTCAAGTACCGGCACATGGGCATGCTGGCCTACATCGGGGACCGGCGCGCCTTGGCCGACACGGCCTACCTCAAGGGCCACGGCTTTGCGACGTGGCTGTTCTGGCGCTCCGCGTACGTGACGAAACTGGTCAGCCTGAAAAACAAGACCCTCGTGCTCTTCGACTGGTTCAAGACGATGATGTTTGGCCGGGACATCAGCCGGTTCTAAGGGTGTCGAGTGGCGGGTGTCGAGTGAGCGCCACCACTCGCCACCCGACACTCGGCACTCGCCACTTCTTCACCCCGGCCGCTGCTTGCGCAGTATCGTCTCGTACTCGACCTGCTTCGCGCGGAGGAAGTTCTTGGCCACGGTGCCTTTGTACTTTTCCTTGTCGACCGTTCCGTGTTTCGCGGGTGCGGCGCGCTTTGCGGCTTCCTGGATTTCGGGGGGCAGGTTGTCGAGCGTGATCCGGCCCGTCCCGGTCTTGGCACAGGCGATGCGCAACGCGCGTTCGAGATCCGGCACATTGCCTGGCCAGGCGTAATGCTCCAGCGCGCGCAGCGCGTTGACGTCGATGCCCAGCCAGCCGATCGAGTCCCCGAATTCCTTCTGCATCATCATGCAGATGGGCTGGATGTCCTCCGGGCGTTCCCGGAGGGGAGGAATCTGGACGGTGATGGAGGACAACCGGTCCGCAAGCTCCTTGTTGAAGGCCTGGGGCACGCGTGTGGAACTGGCGGACAGGATCCGGGCGTCGACGGTGAACGACTCGCGTCCTGTCGCCTGCTTGAATTGGCGGCTTTGCAGGGCCGCGAGGAGTCTTTCCTGGACGCTCATCGGTATCGAGCCGATGTCCTGGAGGTACACGGTGCCTCCGACGGCCAGCGATCCGGCCCGAAAGAATCCCGCGCCGGACGGATCATCCTGCGCGTGGCCAAACAGGGCGTGGTTCAGGTGGCCTGCCGTCAGGGACTTGCAGGTGACGATCGTGAAGGGGCGCGCCGTGCGCTGGCTGTTGTCGTGGATCGTCTTGGCGATCAGCTGCTTCCCCGTGCCCGGCTCGCCCATGATCAGGAGGTTCGCATCGGTCAGGGCGATCTGTTCCACGAACTTGCACAGCTTCAGCATGATGGGGTTCGCCGCGACGATGTGCTGGAAAGGCGAAGGCGTCTGCTTGCCCGCGCTGGCGGGCATGATGTCGCGCGTGGCGGCAACGTAATCGGCCGCGGCATGCACGCTGCGGCGGAGGTCATCGACGCCGACGGGCTTGGGCAGGTAGTCGAACGCGCCCGCCTTGAGCATGGCCAGCGCGGTTTCCACGGTCCCGTAGCCCGAGATCATCAGCACGGGGCAGTCAGGATTCTTATCCAGCACGAACTGCATGAGTTCCTGCCCGTCCACCGGCTTCATCACGTAGTCCGTGATCAGGATGTCGAACGCCTGCGTATCCATCGTGACCTTGGCTTTTTCGCCGCCGATGATGGAAATGACTTCGAAGCCCTCCTGTTCGAGGACCCGTGCAATGAACCGCACCACGTGCGGTTCATCATCGACAACAAGTATCCGCGGTACCACGGTTCGTTTGTTCCTTCTTGCCTGCGCAGCGCAGCTCCAGTATCAGGCGCGCTGCCGGGCCCGGTCAAATGCATTCATCGTGTGGTGGTGCATCAGTTTGGAATGTATCACCAATGGGTAGGGCTCCCCGATCTGATCGGGGGGCCGCGGACGGCGCGGAGCGCCGTCCCTGCCTGGAAGTTCAAACTGACACACGACCCATCGCGTTTACGTCCCGTCAGGCGCCTTCCTTGTTCTGTTTTCGCATCAGCGATTCAAACACGAACCGCCGCGCACGATCGGTTCCTCCCGGATCCGTCGGGGCGTCATCAGCCACGAGATCCGGCGGCTCCGATTGGAACGGCGCCGGCCTGCGCGCGCCGGTCACTTCGTGGGGCAGTTGCTCCGGTGTCACCTTTCCGTCCGTCGCCCGCGTGAATGCGGCCTTGAGCGCGCGCTTGAGTCCGAGCACGTTGCTCGGCCACGCATGGCTGGCGAGGATATCCATCGCCTCCTGCGTGATCACGCGGCGCCCGATGCTGTTCGCGTAATACTCCTGGAAAAATTCGCACAGCGGCCCGAGGTCCTCGCGGCGCTCGCGCAGCGGCGGCACGCGCACCGTGACCGTTCCGATCCACTTGAGCAGTTCCTTGTTGAACGAGGTGCCTTCCAGCGGAACGGTCGACGTGGATAGCAGGCGCGTGTTTACGGTGTGGACGGGGCCGCCCACTTTCTGCTGGAATTGCTGTGTCTGGAGCGCGAGCAGGAGTCCGGCCTGGACGTCCGGCGGGAGGGTGCCGACTTCGTCGAGGAGAATGGATCCGCCCTCGGCGAGCGCGCCGGGAAGGAACCCCCCGCCGCCCGAGTCATCGTCCTTATCATGTCCGAACAGGGCGTGGTACAGATGGACCAGCGTGAGCGACCGGCACGGGACGTGCGCGAGCACGGCGTGCTGGCGCCGGCTCTGGCGATGGATGGTGCCGGCAATCAGTTTCTTTCCCGTGCCCGGTTCCCCGACGAGGAGCACGCCCGCTTCGGACGGGGCGACCTGCGCGATGATACGGTTCATCTCCTGCATCGCCGGGCTGTTTCCGATGAGCAACGCGGACATCGCCTGCGGCGCCTTGGTCGTTACCGGTGCCGACTCGGACGTCCGGGCCGCGATATCGTCAAGGGCACGCTGGATACAGGCCAGCAGGTCGTCGACACCCACCGGCTTGGTGAGATAGTCGAACGCCCCGTCCCGCAACGCGTGGGCCTTGTTGTCGAGCGTGCCGTACCCTGAAATCATGATCACCGGAAGGTTCGCGTACTTCGAGTTGACCATGCGGAGGAGCTGCATGCCATCCATCGGGCTCATCAGGTAGTCCGTCACGACAATGTCGTGGCGGCGTTCGGCCAGGATATCCAGCGCCTTCTCGCCGCCTGTCGCGGTGGACACCTCGTAACCGCTCTTGCCGATGATGTTGGCAATCAGCCTGAGGAATAGAGGCTCATCGTCCACTACGAGAATACGGGTCATGACAGTGCTGCTCCCCGCGCTACCTGTAGAAGTGTACCCGCAGGGCATGGAATTCGCATAGGGTATTTGCGGGCAAGGATCCAAGGCTTTTTCCCGGGTAGTGCCCGGCTTTAAGTTTCGTTACGAACTGGTAGGGCGTGCGGTCCCCGCGCGCCGCGGCGGACCGGGACGGTCCGCCCTACCCAATCGGAAACGAAATTCAAAGCCGGCCACTACCTGTTCCCGGGCTGGAATCCGGTCAGCTCCAGCCGGTGCCCCTTAGCATCGTAGTGGAAGTCGAATTCCCTGAGGAAGGTGAGGCCGAGCAGGCCGTCCACGCCGGGCGAGGGCTCCTTGTCGAGGATCACGGCGGCGATGTTCAGCGCCCGGGCATCGCCGGTCTGGACGGACTTCAGGATGACAGGGTACGCCGAGACGCTGCGGCCATCGGCGACGGTGACGCGGATCGCGCGGTCGCTCGCAACCTCCAGGTTGAGCCGCGATGCCATCGCCCGCGACAGCGATACCACCGAAGCGCCCGTGTCGACCACGAAGCGGCCCGTCGCGGTGTCGTTGAGCCGGACCTTCACGATCATCGAGTGGCCCTCGTCTTCGTAGGCGATATCGAACCGGCGTATCTCCGTGCCGTAGCCCTTGAGTCGCGCATCGATCTCCGCGAAGAAGGTCGCATCGTTCGTGGAGATACTTGTCTTGACGATGCGCTCGGCATAGGCGTTCCGAAATCGTTCCAGCGCCTGCAGGTAGTCGGCGATCCTCCTTGTCTCGGTTTCGATCTGTTCACCGGTCCGCTGCACCGCGTCCTCCCGGATGGTGACGGCGCTCGCCAGGGAGTTCTTGCGGCCGACGACTTCGTTGTAGGCATCGACATTCTTCGCCGAATCCTTGTCCAACGGCGGAAGCGCCAGCAGTTGATGGGATACGTTGACGTATTCCTTTGCCATCGCCTTGAGGTCCGCCTCGGCCTGGGCGACGCCCGCCTTGAGCCGGCTCGCGTTCTTCGCGGCCGCCATCGCTGCCTGCCTCTGTTTCTCCAGGCCATTGAACGACGCGGCGAGGTCCTCGAACCCTTTCGGCGCATACTTGCCGTGTGCGAAGTAGTGTTTCTTCCAGTCCTCTTCGATCTTCGCCCGGGCCGCAACGCCCGATTTCACGATCGACGCAATCTGCGATTTCTTCAGCGTGACCACGCCAACGCCGATATTCAGCACGATCGCCGCGTCGGTCTCCTTCGTGATGATACCGTCCATGGTGCGCCCGTTCTTGAGATGCACCGTGTCCGCGCGCAGCCGCGTCGCGGGCACGCAGGCCAGCGCGGCGATGGTGATGCAAGCAAGAGTGGAGAATCTCATCCGCAACGCTATCTTTCGTCCGTTATCATCCAGAGGAATACGGCCAGCAGGACGACTGCGGCCCCGAACCCGAAGTACAGGTAGATGAACATGGGCATGGTGCCGGCCAGCCCTTCCTTGAAGGCCATCCAGCCCCACCGGTACGCGCAGAGGAAGCCGATCATCAGCCCGATCCTCGTCGTCTTGAAGGCCAGGCAGCCCACCAGCACGATCATCAACAGGAGCATCTCGGATGCCGGTACCGTTACTTCGATCGCGTGCAGCGTATTGTACAGTTCGATTAGGCTGGTCATGACAAGCCTCCCGCGCCCGGGGCGCTTCAGAAACTACGGTATACCACGCCCCGGCAACTCGTATGAGCAGTTTTCAGGCCACAAGATGTGCCTGCGCGACGGCCGCGAAGAGTCCCGTCTGGCGCTTCTGCCACGCTATATCCCGGCCCAGTTCGGTGGCCATGACGCGGGCGACGACCGGTGCGGCCTCGAGACTGCTCCGGGCATCGAGAAGAAGGGCGCGCGTTCGACGCGCAAGCACGTCTTCCAAGGTGCGGGCCATTTCCGATCGCACAGCCCAGACCGCTTCGGCCATGGTGTAAGGAAGTTTTGCGTGCATCGGCGCGGCGAGGGCGGCATCACCGGCGGCAAGCGCTTCAAGGCGTGATGCGTCCGAACCGTAGGCGGCCCACCGCGCGTCCGCGGCCGCCCCGGCCGTCCATCCGTGAATGCGAAGCCCGCTCGTGCTGGACGGGCGCACATCGAAACCCGCGGCGCGCGACGCCGCGTCGACGGTATCCTCACCCATCCTGCGATACGTCGTCCATTTTCCGCCCGTGACCGTCACCAGCCCGGATGGCGATACGACAATCGTATGGTCGCGCGACAACGCCGCCGTCTTGCTGGCGCTGCTTTTGACAAGCGGTCGCAAGCCCGCAAAGACACTAAGCACGTCGCGGGGCGCCGGGTCGCGCGTCAGGTACCGCGCCGCGTGGCGGAACAGGAACGCGACTTCCTCCGCGAGCGGCACGGGGTCGAGTGTCGCCTCGGCGACCGGCGTGTCCGTCGTCCCGATCATGACGCGATCGAGCCACGGTACCGCGAACAGCACGCGCCCGTCGTCCGTGTGCGGAACCATGATCGCACTGTTGCCGGGCAGGAACGAACGGTCGAGGACAAGATGGATGCCCTGGCTCGGGGCGACCATCGCCACGGCCCCGGGCTCGTCCATCCGTCGCACGGCGTCCACGAAGACGCCTGTCGCGTTGATCACGCAACGCGCGCGCACGTCCAGGTCCGCGCCCGATTCCACATCCCGGGCCGTGACGCCGCGCACAGGGCCATCGGTCTTCAGGAGCCCCCGGACCTGCACGTAGTTGGCCGCCGTCCCGCCGAGATCGCACAGCGTTTGCGCGAGGTTGATCGCAAGGCGCGCGTCGTCGAACTGCGCGTCATGGTAGATCACGCCGCCGCGCAGGCCGTCCGGCTCGATCGTCGGAATGCGCGCGATCGTCTCCTCGTGCGACAGCCTCTTTGACGGTCCGAGCCCGAGGTCGCCCGCCAGCGCGTCGTACAGCTTCATGCCCGCGCCGTAGAACGGCCCTTCCCACCAGTCGTACGCGGGCACGACAAACGCGAGGTCGTGAACGAGATGCGGCGCGTTGCGGCACAACAACCCGCGCTCATGCAGCGATTCCATCACGAGGTGGACGTTGCCCTGTTTCAGGTAGCGCACACCTCCGTGGACCAGCTTCGTGCTCCGGCTCGATGTGCCTTTGGAAAAATCGGACTGCTCGAGCAGGGCGACGTTGTACCCGCGCGAAGCCGCCTCGATCGCTGTGCCGAGCCCCGTCGCCCCGCCACCAATGATGACAAAGTCCCATACGCGGGACTCCCCGAGCCGCTTCAGCATGTCGTCGCGGTTCATAAGGAAATAAGGAATAACCAAGAACCAATATCCAAACGCGCCGTGTCCTGCTTGGTTATTGGTTCTTGGTTATTTCTCCCATCCTTTGGCGCGTTCCAGCGCCCTCGACCATCCCGCCATCAATTCCTCCCGTCGCTCGGCGGTCATCGCCGGCTCGAACGTTCGGTCGCGCTGCCACTGTGACGTGATCGCCGCTGCGTCCTTCCAATAACCGACCGCGAGCCCGGCCAGATACGCCGCGCCCATCGCCGTCGTCTCCGTGTTCTTCGGGCGCACCACCGGGATGCCGAGGATGTCGGCCTGGAACTGCATCAGCCAGTCGTTCACGGCCGCGCCGCCGTCCACGCGCAGTTCTTTCAACGGGATTTTCGAATCCGCGGTCATGGCCGTCAGCACGTCCGCGACCTGGTAGGCGATGCTCTCGAGCGCGGCGCGCGCGATGTGCGCCGCGGTCGAACCGCGTGTCAGGCCGACGATCGTCCCGCGCGCGTGCGGGTCCCAATGCGGCGCGCCAAGGCCCGCGAACGCCGGTACGAAATATACGCCGCCCGTGTCGGGCACGCTCGATGCAAGCCGTTCGACGTCCGCCGCGGTCTCGATAATCCCGAGCCCGTCGCGCAACCACTGTACGACCGCGCCCGCGATGAAGACGCTGCCCTCGAGCGCGTAGGTGGTCTTGCGGTTTATCTTCCACGCGACGGTGGCCAGCAGGTTGTTGCGCGAACGCGCAGGCTTGTCGCCCGTGTTCATCAACATGAAACAGCCCGTGCCATACGTATTCTTCGCCATGCCCGGCTCGAGGCACATCTGGGCGAAGAGCGCGGACTGCTGGTCCCCCGCGATGCCCGCGATCGGGATCTCCTTTCCGAGCACATCCGCGGCGGTTGTGCCGTAGACCTTGCTCGACGGTTCGACTGCGGGCAGCAGCGACGCCGGAATCCGGAGCAGGCCGAGAAGTTCCTCGTCCCATTTCCTCGTGCGGATGTTGAATAGCAACGTACGGCTCGCGTTGGACGCGTCGGTCACGTGCAGGCGTTGCCCGCTCAACTTCCACGCCAGCCACGTGTCGACGGTCCCGAACGCCAGTTCGCCCTCTTCCGCGCGCTCGCGCGCGCCGGCCACGTGATCGAGGATCCACTGGAGCTTCGTGCCGGAGAAATAGGCATCGAGGACCAGGCCGGTCTTCTTTGCAAAGAGTTTATCCAGCCCCAGCGCCTTGAGGTCGGCGCAGATCGGCGCCGTGCGCCGGTCCTGCCAGACGATCGCGTTGCAGACAGGCTCGCCCGTGCGGCGGTCCCAGACGATCGTCGTCTCGCGCTGGTTGGTGATGCCGATCGCGGCGATGTCGGACGCGGACATCTCCGCCTTGACCAGGGCTTCCCGAGCGACATCGAGCTGTGACGTCCATATCTCGCGCGGATCGTGTTCGACCCAGCCGGGCTGGGGGAAGATCTGCCGGAATTCCTTCTGTGCGACCCCGCGGATCGCGCCGCTTTCGTCGACGACCATCGCGCGCGAACTCGTCGTGCCCTGGTCCAGCGCAAGGATGAAGCTCATGCGAATCTCCTTCTGCAAGTTAACCACGGATGGACACGGATGGACACGGATAAACTTTTTCCGACATCCGTGTTCATCCGTGTTCATCCGTGGTTTCCAAAATCGTGGTCCTGCTCTATCTTGAGGTTCATGAATCTTGTTTTGACGGCGATCGAAACGCGGGTGCTCGGGTGCCTGCTCGAAAAGGAAACCACGACGCCTGACAACTACCCGCTCACGTTGAACGCCCTCGTCAACGCGTGCAACCAGAAGTCGAGCCGGAACCCGCTCATGTCGCTCGGCGAGACGGACGTCGTTCGTGCCATCGATTCGCTGCGCGACAAGCGGCTGGTGTCGACGCGGCACTCCTCCGGCAGCCGCGTGCCGAAGTACGCGCATGAATTCCAGATCGTGTGCGATTTCACGCCTGCGGAGCGCGCCACGCTGTGCGCGTTGATGCTGCGCGGACCGCTCACCGGCGGCGAGATCCGGTCCTGCACGGCCAGCCAGCACAAGTTCAGCAGCCTGGAAGAAGTTGAACTCACCCTCCAGCAGCTCGTCGAGCGGGGAGACGGTCCGTTCGTGATGAAGCTGCCCCGCCAGGCGGGGCGCAAGGAATCCCGTTTCGCGCATCTCTTCTGTGGTGCGGTTGAGGTCGACGATGCCGCTGCCGTGCCGTCGCCGGAACCGGCCACGCTCGCAGTCCGCGCCGAGGACGAGCGGATGCAGTCGCTCGAACAACAGGTCGCAGCCCTTCGCGCCGAGGTGGAGCAGTTGAGGATCCGCGTCGAGGGGATCGACAAACCGATCCTCTGATACGACTGCGCATCGCTATCCTGACGCTGCTTGCCATGGCCGCCGCGGCCACTGGGTATGACACCGTCAGCGACCATTACCCGATGGTCCTGATGGCCGATACCGGCGACATCCGTTGATCCGCGCCTGCCTGTCGCACCCTGCCCGCCGCGGCCGGCGCTACGCCATGCGCGCCAGGCTCTGTACCCTAACAGAGCGATCGACGATCGTTCATCAAACGGTTAGGTGGTGGATCGGTGTTCCGGACTGGCGCGCGATCTTCGCGCTGAACGATGACATGGCTCCCGGCGCGCTGACCGTGCTTCGGGTGCGCGGGTTCCGCGTGCCGGAGGACGTCACGTTGATGGGCTTCGATGACGCGCCCGGAGCGCGCTTCGCCGGCCTGAGCACCGTTCGCATCCCCATGGCCGAACTGGGCCGCCGCGCCGCGCGGGCCGCGCTCCAGAAGGTGCTCGGAGGTCCATGCGTGGAGGTGGAACCGGTGCGGGGAGAACTGGTGGCGAGGACAAGTTGCGGGTGTCGGTAGGGCGGGGCATCCCGCCGCCTGTCCCGCGCCGCGCCCTGCCGCGAGGGAGGGAGACCTATGAAATGGTGGATGGCCTTTGGATGGTTCGTCTCGTCGCCGTGTCGCGGCGGCGGGAACGCTGTCCGATCCCGGCCCCGAAACGGGGCCGTTCGATGCCTGGTTCGTGAACAGGCAGAACGGACGGATCAGCTCGAAGGCCTCGGACGCGCACAGGAAAGGCTGTGCGGCGGTGAACGATGTGCTGAGAAAGATCGACCGCCACGCCGTTCGAAAACTCCTGCTGTTCCCGCAGCCGGGCCTTACGGATTGCTTCGGCATCTTCCATATCGACGACGTGAAACTGGTGGATCGGATGTAGCGGCGCGTCTGCGCAGCGCCAACCCGGCGCGCGTAGCACAAGCGCCGCGACGTAGGAAGTCGAAGGCGTAACCCCCCAGGTAAGGCGCCGCGCC
>JAZDKY010000116.1:0-16797 GCA_043802525.1 bacterium | reverse complement strand
CGATCGCGCGACGCGAAACGGAAGCATGCCACCATGACCGATTTCCAATCCGCTATGGGCGCCGAACACGCATCGCCCGCAATGCGTTTCATCACAGCACGTTACCCCACGTTCAAAACCCGTTCGTGAATAAGCCATGTGTGGTTTCTCCCGAAGAGATTTCAAACTATGATTTTGAGCGGATGTTTGTCATGGTTCTTGGATACCGCAAGGAAGTCACCGAATGGCTTCTTGAGAAGGGGATTCCCGCACAAAAACTGCGATTTCCTGACGGAAGCTGAAGCGCACCCGTGACTGTGCATCTGGTTGAGGCGGTGTTCCGTGCGCACAGGCGTCTACGATGCGGATCGATCGAATCGGCGATGGCGCGTATGAACCATGCGCTTGAGCCGTGGTCCAGTCACAAGGGATGGTGCCGCCACGGGCTGCTGGACGACACGGGAAGTCGTTACCTGCGATGAAGAGGAATATGTGCACGTGGACATGGTCGTGGGGGTGAATAATCCTCATGAGGAACAACGTCGGTTGATGGCAATGAAGCGGCCTCTGACGGTCGTTCTCGGTCAGCAGCCATATCTCGTCGACCTTGCGATCGGTGCGGGCGGCACGACCATGTGGGGACGATTGTGCCTTGGACTCCCATCCGTGGTCGCGAGGATGGCCTAGAATCTGAGGGAGCTTTGCGAATCTCTCGCTCACTCGGGGTCCATTGCCTATGTCGGCGTCGTGGGGAGAATTCAGGCTGTTGACTTGAGTTGGGCGGTGCTTGCGTTGGTGTGGGACCCCCAGCGTCGACGGCAACTGGCGCGCAGGGGGATGGATCTTGTGGATGGCCGCGATGTCCAATTGGTTGGTGACACCATGAAAGCCTTGGCTGTCATATGACGGACGGTGAAGCAGAGCGCAGACGCAGACTGCTCCTCAGCATGACAATCATCCGGCGTTTTGAAGAACGCATTCTGGAGTTGTTCTCGAAAGGTGAGTTGTTCGGGACGACGCATGCGTGCGTCGGCCAGGAGGCCATTGGAGTTGCTCTAGTTGAGTCCTTGACCCTGGGTGACATCATCATCAGCAATCACCGATGCCATGGTCACTATCTGGCGCGGACAGGGGACGTTCGCGGACTCATGGCCGAACTGATGGGCAAGAAGGAAGGGGTCTGTGGGGGGCGGGGCGGAAGCCAGCATCTGTGCCGCGAGAACTTCTACACCAATGGGGTTCAGGGCAACATGTCGCCGGTTGCCGTAGGCATGGCGTTTGCCGAAAAGCGGAAGAAGACCGGTGCTGTGACGGTCCTGTTCGTGGGGGATGGCACATTTGGGGAAGGGGTTCTTTACGAGGCGTTGAATATGGCTTCCCTCTGGAACGTCCCGCTGCTCTTGGTTGTGGAAAACAACCGCATTGCGCAATCCACGCTGATCGCGAAGGGCATCGCGGGAAGTTTCGTGGGCCGTGCCCGCGGGTTTGACATCGAAGCATCCGAGATTGAATCGAATGACGTGGAAGAGCTCGTGGGCGTGCTCAAGAAAGCGCTGGAACATGTTCGAGATGGTGGACGGCCATTTGTCCAGGTCATCAACACCTTCCGTCTGTGCGGACACAGCAAAGGCGATGACTTTCGTGATCCCGCAGAAATTGAGCGGGGGCGTTCGCGAGATCCCTTGAAGATACTCTCATCGCGAATGGAGTCGGCGTCGGTTGCCCGCATCGACAAGGAGTCGAACCGGATAGTCAAGGATGCGGAAGAGTTTGCCCGGAACGGCGCGTTTGCCGAATGGAGCGTGCGGAAAGGTCGAACCGGCCGATGAGGTACGTAGAATCCCTGAACCGATCGCTACATGCGCTCTTGGAGCGTGATGAACGTGTGCTCTTCATCGGGGAGGATATCCTTGACCCGTACGGCGGAGCCTTCAAGGTTTCAAAAGGGTTGTCCACTCGTTTCCCTGACCGCGTCATCACGACCCCCATAAGCGAGGCCGGAATTGTGGGTTTCGGTTCCGGTCTTGCCCTGAGGGGGTTCAGGCCGATTGTGGAGATCATGTTCGGGGACTTCATCGCGTTGTGTGCCGACCAGATTATCAACGGCGCCACGAAATTTTCATGGATGTACAACGACCAGGTCCGTGTACCTCTGGTGATACGAACACCAATGGGCGGGCGGCGCGGATACGGGCCCACACATAGTCAGTCCCTTGAGAGGCTGTTCTTTGGTGTGACGGGTCTGACGGTGGTGGCACCCAGCCACATGCATATGCCTGGCGTCTGCCTCGAACATGCAGTGGCCGATGATCGGGGACCGGTGCTGTTCATCGAGAATAAGAAACTCTACCCCTCGCACGTCCTGGATGACGGTGCATCCATGCACGAGGATTTTTCCGTCCGCTGCATACGAAACTGTAACGCAAAATTCCCCACAATGGCGCTCACGTTGGCTCCGTCATCGGATCCCGATGTTCTCTTGCTTGCTTACGGGGGCATGGCTTCGTACGCGATCGATGCAGCGCACACGGCGCTCATGGAGCATGAGGTGGTTGTGGAGGTTCTCCTTCCCTCGCTTGTCAAACCGCTGCCCGTGGAAGACTTTCTGCCGTCGGTTGAAAAATGTGGGCGCGTCGTTGTTTGCGAAGAGGCACCCAAGGCATCGGGGTGGGGCGCCGAAGTATCTGCATGCCTGACAGAAGCACTTTTTGATCGTTTGCATCGTCCCGTTGCGCGGGTGTGCTCCACCGATACGCCGATTCCGAGCTCGATGCCATTGGAGGAGAACGTCTTGCCCCAGACGGCGGATTTGGTGGAGGCCATTCTGCTTCAGGTCGGGGTTCGTTAGCTAACATGTCGAACCGTGTTGCTATAGCGACAGTGCCCCAGCTTGGGGTCAATGACGACCATGCCGTAATTATGGCGTGGCATGCGGAGGATCGTGCCCTCATCAGCCTCGGGACCCTTCTCTGCACACTCGAAACGACCAAGGCCGTCTACGAAGTCCACGCCGAGGAAAGCGGCATTCTCCTGCGGCTGGCTCCGGTAGAGGCCGAGGTGCGTGTGAGCCAGCCCATCGCGCTGATCGGCCCGGATCTGGCGGAGCTCGAGGTTCTGCAGAAGGAACGGTATGCACCGCCCTCGGGCAAGGTTTCGGAGGGCCTCGGTTCTCTCGTTCTATCGTCGAAAGCTACGCGCAAGGCGGCCGTGTTGGCGGTCCATCTGGGTGTACGGCTTGATGAAATCAATATCCCGGGCATTATCAGGGAACGGGATGTTCTCGATTATGCTGCTCGTCGAGAAGGTGGCACGGAGTCACTCGATCAGCTGGTGTGGGACTTCTCCCGGATTCCTGTCGTGGTGTATGGCGCGGGACGCGGAGCCGTGACCATGAGTGAGTCGCTGGATCTCGCCGGGAAGCACCATGTCGCCTGCTTTGTGGACGACAATCCTCAACATCCCGTTGAACTCGCAGGGCGGCCTGTTTTCCATTCCTCCAAGTTGGAAACCATCGTGGCACGCGGCGTGCGGACATTTGCTGTCGCCATATCCATTGGTACAGTGCGGATCGGGATACTTCATAAGTGCTTGGGACTGGGGTTGGAACCGGTGAACGTGATTCACCCCATGGCGTTTGTCTCGCGCAGTGTGAAGCTTGGAAGCTGCAACTACATCAAGGCTGGTGCGATCGTCGAGACCAACACAATGGTGGGCGACGGTTGCCTTATCGACAACGGTGCCATTGTCGCCCATGACTGTACGCTGGAGGATGCCTGTCATCTTGCGCCGGGCTGCAGCTTGGGAAGTTCCGTGATCGTGGGCCGATATTCGATAGTCGGCATCGGGGTTCATGTGGCGACCGGCACGCGGATTGGCGCCTATTCCATCCTGTCTGTCGGTGCGGGTGTGGTAAGAGATGTTCCCGACCATTCTATTGTTGAGGGCGTTCCGGGACGGGTCGTCGGGAAACGGAAGTCCACAGGATAGTCGGATCGGTGGAGCAGGGAGGATGTTGTGAGGAATTTCGAGATCGGTGGGCGGATCATCGGCCCGGGTCATCCCGTGTATATCATCGCCGAAATGTCCGCGAACCACGGGCACAATTTCGACGAGGCCGTGCGGTTGATTCACGCCATGAAAGCATCCGGCGCGGATGCCGTCAAGCTGCAGACCTATACGCCGGACACGCTGACCATCGACTGCGACAAGCCTGATTTCCAGATTGGCAAGGGGACGATCTGGGAGGGCAGGAACCTCTACGAACTCTACGGAGAGGCCTTTACGCCGTGGGATTGGCAGCCGGAATTGAAGGAACTGGCCGAGTCGCTCGGCTTGGCCTGCTTCTCAACGCCTTTCGACGACACCGCGGTGGATTTTCTCGAACGTATGGATGTTCCGGCGCACAAGATTGCCTCGTTCGAATTGGTGGACACGGCACTGCTGCGCAAGGTGGCGCATACCGGCAAGCCGGTCATCATGTCGACGGGGATGGCCACGTCGGAAGAAATCGCCGAGGCGGTGTCGACGTTGCGTGAATCGGGCTGTGCAGAGTTGGCCCTCCTCAAGTGCACGAGCGCCTATCCCGCGCCGCCCGAGGAGATGAACCTGCGCACCATCCCCGACCTCGCGCAACGATATGGCGTTCCCGTGGGCCTTTCCGATCACACGCTCGGCATCGCCGCCGCGGTCACGGCGGTGGCGTTGGGCGCGTGCATCGTGGAGAAACATTTCATCCTTTCCCGTTCGGTGCCCGGTCCCGACAGCGCCTTTTCGCTGGAGCCCCATGAGTTCAGGGCCTTGGTGGACGCGGTGCGCGACGCGGAAAAGGCGCTTGGCAAAGTCAGCTATGAAATCACGGAACGCGAAACGGCCAGCCGGGTCTTTCGCCGTTCGCTGTATGTGGTGCAGGCCATGAAGGCGGGGGCTCCGTTTACCCCGGCGACGGTGCGCTCCATTCGGCCGGGGCATGGCCTGCCTCCCAAATATCTCGATCAAGTCATGGGTCGCCGGGCCGCACGCGATATCGAGGCCGGAACCCCCCTGGCGCTCGATCATCTGATGCCGACGTAGATTCGCTATCAACCCGAGGTAAATATGATTCGATACTGCACCCGTTGCGTGATGCCCGATACGAAGCCGGACCTGAGTTTTGATGCCGAAGGGGTCTGCGCGGCATGCCGCAATTACGAGCGGCGCAAGACCGTTGATTGGAAGCAGCGTCGCGAGGAACTGGACCGGGTGCTGGAACGGTACCGGCATCGCGACGGGTCCAATTGGGATTGCATCGTGCCGGTCAGCGGCGGCAAGGACAGCACGTTCCAGGTGCTCCGTGCCCTGCAACTGGGCCTGAATCCCCTGTGCGTGACTGCCACCACCTGCGATCTCTCCGATCTGGGCCGCACGAATATCGAAAATATCAAACGTCTCGGCGTCGACTACGTCGAGTTTAGTCCCAACAAGACGGTCCGCGCGAAAATGAACCGGATCGGCCTCATGCAGGTGGGCGACATCTCGTGGCCGGAACACGTCGGCATCTTCACGATTCCCGTGCGCGCCGCGGTGCAATACAAGGTTCCGCTCCTGATCTGGGGCGAGAATTCCCAGCACGAATACGGGGGGCCCGCCCAGGCGACCGAAAACAACGTGTTGGACCGGCGATGGCTCGAGGAGTTCGGGGGCCTGTTGGGGTTGCGCGTCAGCGATCTCATCGGCATGGAGGGCATCGAGGCCCGGCACGTGATCCCGTATACCTATCCGACGGATGACGAACTGAAAGCCGTCGGCGTGACGGGATTGTTTCTCGGCTACTACATGCCGTGGGATGGCTATTCCAACGCCCTGCTGGCCCAAGCGCACGGGTTCCGCACGTACGGCACAACCGTGGAAGGCTCGTGCGTCAACTACGAGAATCTCGACAACCACCAGACGGGCATCCACGACTACTTCAAGTTCCTCAAGTTCGGATTCAGCCGAGCCAGCGACATCTCCAGCCTGCATGTCCGGCGGGACCGGATCTCGCGCGAGGACGGCATGGACATCGTGCGCCGCCTCGACGGCAAGTTCCCTTGGGTGTACCTCGGCAAGTCGCTCACGGACATCCTGGCTCCGCTGGACATCTCGGTGGATGAGTTTATCCGCATCTGCGACCGGTTCACGAACAAGAAGCTGTTCAAGTGCGATGCCCGCGGCAACCCGGTGAAGGATCGCTACGGGAACCTTGCCAAACTCAACCACGACAACGCGTGAGCCGGATCGTCATTGTTGACTATGGATTCTGCAATCTGGACTCCGTCCTGCGCGCGGTACAGGAATGCGGCGGCGATGCTGTGGTCAGCGACGATCCGCGGTCGGCCGCCACCGCGGGCAAATTGATCCTGCCGGGCGTGGGCAGTTTCGCGGAAGCAATGAAGTCGATCCGGGCTCTCGGCTGGGATGACACCCTCCGCAGGGAAGTGGCGCAGAACGGCATCCCGCTGCTCGGCATCTGCCTCGGCATGCAGCTGCTCGCCACGCGCGGAACCGAGGGTGGTGACAGCGACGGCCTTGGCCTTGTCCCCGGACGGGTGGTGCGCCTGACTCGCACGACGCCGGACCTGCGCATTCCGCACGTCGGCTGGAATGAGGTTGAGCAGCGCCGTCCGTCGCCGCTGTTCGAGGGTATTGCGGACCACAAGGACTTCTATTTCGTGCACTGCTTCCATTTCGTCCCGGATCACAACGAGGACATCCTCGGCACGACAGCCTACGGCGAGGATTTTGTGTCCGTCGTGGGGCGGGGCATCGTCGTGGGGACGCAATTCCATCCCGAGAAAAGCCTGCGCACGGGTTTTGCCTTGCTGCGCAATTTTATCGAACGTTGCTGACCATGCTCAAGACCCGGATCATTCCCACGCTGCTCTACAAGGACCATGGGCTGGTCAAAGGCATCCGGTTCGACAGCTGGCGGCGTGTGGGAACAGCCCTGCCGGCCATCAAGGTGTACTGCCTGCGCGAAGTGGATGAATTGATTCTCGTGGACATCTCGGCCACGCGCGAAGGGCGACTGGTCGATGTTGCGGAAATCGACCACCTCGCCGACGAGTGCTTCATGCCGCTCACGGTGGGCGGCGGCGTTCGCTCCGTCGAGGACTGTCGCCGCCTGTTGCGGGCCGGCGCGGACAAGGTGGCCATCAATAGCTCCGCAGTCGAACATCCCGACCTCATTGGCGAGGCCGCTGGCGCGTTCGGGACCCAGTGTGTCGTGCTGTCCATGGACGTGAAACGGCACGCCGATGGGCGATGCGAAGTTTTTACGCGCTGCGGCGTGCAGCCCACGGGGCGCGATCCGGTGGCCTGGGCGCTGGAAGCCGAACGCTTGGGCGCCGGGGAGATTCTGCTGACCTCCATCGATCGTGACGGCACCATGAACGGATACGATGTGGCCCTGACGCGGGCCGTCTCGGACGCGGTCTCCATTCCCGTCATTGCGTCCGGCGGCGCCGGTTCCTATGCGCACATGTATGAAGTGGTGACGGGCGGGCACGCCTCCGCCGTGGCGGCGGCCAGCATCTTCCACTTCACGCAGCAGACGCCCCTTGAAGCGAAACGGCACCTGAAAGAAAAAGGGCTTGCGGTCAGGCTCTGATCAAATTCCGCGGAGATCCCATGAATGACACGACGAAACAGACGGATGTCTGGTCCAGCGATTTCGGCCAGCAGTACACCGATCGCAATCCGCACAGCCCGCAGGACATGGATGTCCTCTATGCCAGGCAATTTGGCATCAGTCGGACGGCTTTGAACCAGGAGTTCCTGGGCGATATGGATCGCACCCTCCGCATTCTGGAGGTGGGCGCCAATGTGGGTACGCAGCTGCAGGCGCTCCAGGACCTGGGCTTCAAGAACCTGTACGGAATCGAGTTGCAGGCCTACGCTGTGGAGCAGGCCAAGAAGTACACCAAGGGGATCAACCTCATCCAGGGAACGGCGTTCGATCTGCCGTTCCGCGACGGTTGGTTCGATGTGGTGTACACCTCCGGTGTCCTGATCCACATCAGCCCGGACCACATCAAGCAGGCCCTTGCTGAAATCCTGCGCTGTTCCCGGCGCTACGTCTGGGGCTTTGAGTACTTTGAAGAAACGTACACGTCGATCCCGTACCGGGGCCGAGACGATCTCTTGTGGAAAACGGATTTTGCGCACCTCTACCAGACCGTGAATACGCATCTGCGTCTGGTGAAAGAAAGAAAGATTCCCTATGTCGGCAGCAGCAACGTGGACCAGATGTACCTGCTGGAGAAACAGGTATGACGGCGCGAAACGCGAATCTTGCCCACCTGGGCCGAGAACCTGTCGTCGTCGCCACCGTGGAGTGCCGGATGACGTCGTCCCGGCTGCCCGGGAAGGTCATGATGCCCTCCGGCGGCCGTCCCATGCTGGAACATCTCGTCCGGCGGCTTCAACAGGTCGACGGCGTGGACCACGTGGTGCTCGCGACGACGACGAATGGCGCGGATGACTGTATCGAGCAACTCGCCCGCCGCTTGGGGGTCGGATGTTTTCGCGGCTCGGAGGACGACGTGCTCGACCGGGT
The DNA here is from genome assembly GCA_043802525.1 of bacterium. Taxonomy (GTDB): domain Bacteria; phylum Verrucomicrobiota; class Kiritimatiellia; order CAIVKH01; family CAIVKH01; genus JAZDKY01. The sequence continues at coordinate 8,246 of JAZDKY010000116.1, read as the reverse complement.
GCTCCGGGCGGCGCGCAGCGTCCGGGCCGATGTGATTGTGGAGATCACCGGCGATTGCCCGCTGGTGGATCCGTCGATTGTGGACCAGGTTCTGCAACTGTACTTGATCAATACCTGCGATTACGCATCGAACGATGTGGTGCCGTCTTTCCCCTTGGGCATGGACGTGCAGGTTTTTTCAACCGATCTGCTGGCCCGGGCGGACCGGGAGGGCGAAACGCCCGAGGACCGCGAGCACGTGAGCTGGTTCATCGTGCGTCAACCCGATCGGTTCCGTCTTCTCATGCTGCCGGCTGCGCTTGAGGTGCGCTGGCCTGACCTGCGGTTGACGCTGGACGAGATGCCGGACTTTCGCGTCCTGGATGCCCTCATCTCGGCCTTGCACGAAAAGGATCCATACTTCTCCTGTGAGTGTGCCGTGCGGTACCTGCGCGCGCATCCGGAGATTGTGGCGCTCAACCGTGACATCGTTCAGCGCATGCCTGAATCAACGTGACACCCGACCGTTACAACGTTGTGCTCGTGGGCTTGGGCCGGATCGCGCTCGGGTATGACCTGGAGGGTCCGGCGGATGTGGTGTTTACCCACGCGGGCGCCTGCAAGGCCCATCGCGAGGTGAACCTGGTTGCCGGCGTGGACATTTCGGCGGATGCGCGCACGCGTTTCAGTGCGCATACAGGAGTGCCTGCATTCGTCTCGGTCCCGGAAGCCCTGAGCCATGTGGGCCGCCCCGACATTGCCATCGTTGCGACGCCGGCTCCGGTCCGCCTCGATGTGATCCGGCAACTGGTCGAGGCGCAGCCGGGTGTGCTGCTGGTGGAAAAGCCCTTGGCGCAGACGCTCGAGGAGGGCCGGGACATCGTCGACCTTTGCCGACGGCAGAACGTTCCGCTGGCCGTGAACTACGTTAGGCGATTCGATCCCGTGCTGTCACATGGGCCCGTGCCGAACGGCGATCGGTCGCTGGGGAACCTGGCCGGCTTTCATATTCAGTTCACCGGTGGGCTGCTGGAAAACGGTTCGCATTATCTGGATCTGCTGTTTGCATGGTTCGGCAAGCCGGCTGATCCCGCGCGGTTGTCGAAAACAGTCTGCGAAGTCGCTGTTGCAGGAGTCCGGGGAACGGTCGTCGAGCACACCTTGGAATACGGGCTCGGTGAAATGGATGTCTTCCTGCAGCGGGGCAGGTTCCGCTTGCTGGACTACGGGGAATGCTATGAGATCTCCGGGGTCGGGCCCGATCCGTTTTTCCCTGCCTACCGGCGGTTGACCCGGCCGCCGTGTCCGCTGCCGGAGACCGGCCTGGCGCGTTACCAGTACCATGTCCTTGATCGGCTGGTTGGACATTTGCGTTCCGGCGCGCCCCTGCCTTCCACGGGCGACACGGCGCTCGATGTGCTCGAATGCTGCGAGAAACTGGGAAAGGCATGAGGCAGGTGCTTCTAGTGAGTTATGACGCCGGCGGCGCCGAAATGCTGTCCGCATGGTGCGAGGCGCGGGACGCATCGGACAGCCTGACCGTCTGCGCGGAGGGTCCGGCCGACGGGATATTTCGGCGCGACTGGCCCGCGCTTCCACGGGCCGGCCTCGACGCCATGGATCGGTTCACCGCCAACGACCTCGTCCTGACCGGCACGAGCTTGGAAGCCGATCTCGAGCGGCGGGCCATGGCGCGGGCGCGGAAGCTCGGGATTCATTGCGTGTCGTTTCTCGATCACTGGGATCTTTACGTGCAGCGGTTCGACGCAGGCGACCGGCCCGGCACGTTCACATTGCCGGACGAATTGTGGGTCGGCGATCCGTACGCGTATCAGTACGCCGTATCGCAGGGCTTGCCTTCGGAAAAGCTCGTGGTGGTGGACAATCCTTACGTTCGGAAAGTGCGGCGGCTGGCGGCGGCGTATCCCGGCTGTCGGGCTGATGGCCGCCGTCGGCTCCTCTACGTCTGCGAGCCCTTCACCATAAAGCTCCGCGCGATTCATGATGCCCTCGAAGGCTTTGTGAACGAGGACGAACATTTGGGACAATTCCTGGACGCCGCCCGGGCGCACCGGGGCGACATCGAGCGGATCACGGTCAGGCTTCACCCTCGTGATGCACGGGAGCGATTCGATGAAATCGTACGATCTCGTGCCGGCGATCTTCCGGTGAGGCTGTCGAACGAGGCGTCCCTCGTGGCGGACATCATGCAGCACGACACGCTGGTGGGCGTGGAGAGCATGGCCTTGGTCGTCGGGCTTGTTGTGGGGAGGACTATCTACAGTTGCATCCCGGGACGAACCTGGACGATCTCGCTTCCGCACCCTGGGATTCACCGCATCACAACCTTCGAAAGCATGTTCCCGAAGGGTGCGGGCGACCGATTCGAGGAGAACACCGTCTAGGTCAGAGGCATTATGGCAACATTGGCACTATGTGGCGGTGAGCCGGTCCGCCGCGAACGTTTCCCGGCCTACAACACCATGGGGGAGGAGGAAAAGCGGGCGGCCTGCCGGGTTCTTGATTCCGGCAACCTCTCGCAATACCTCGGTGTCTGGCACGACGATTTCATGGGCGGGCCGGAAGTGCGGCAGTTTGAGGAAGCCTGGGCGCAGCATTTCGGCGTCCGGCATGCCCTCGCGGTCAACTCCGCCACGTCGGGTCTGTATGCGGCGGTCGGTGCGTGTGGTGTGGGGCCTGGTGATGAAGTCATCGTATCGCCCTACACCATGTCGGCGTCAGCCATCGCTGCGGCGGCGTACGGCGCGGTCCCGGTTTTTGCGGACATCAGCCCTACGACCTTCTGCATCACACCGGAGACCATCCGGGAACGACTGACGCCGCGAACGCGAGCGATCCTGGTCGTGCACATCTTCGGCCATCCGGCCGACATGAATGGCATCATGGCGCTGGCCCGGCAGCCCGGCATCAAGGTCATCGAGGATTGCGCCCAGGCGCCTGGCGCGCTGTACCATGGCCGCCCCGTCGGCGCGCTCGGCGACGTCGGCATCTTCAGTCTCAACTACCACAAGCACGTACATACCGGCGAAGGCGGGATGGTGACGACGAACGACGACGAGCTGGCACGTCGCGTTTCGGTCATCCGTAACCACGCGGAAACCATCGTGGGAGATATGGGACGGCCCGATCTCGCAGGACTCGTCGGCTACAATTACCGGCTGACGGAGTTGCAGGCGGCGATCGGGACCGAGCAACTGCGCAAACTGCCTCGCCTGGTCGACGAGCGCCTGCAAAATGTTGAGTATTTGCGCGCCCGGCTCGCCGGCATCCCGGGCCTCGACTGGGCGGACGCGGAGCCTGGATGCCGCCACGTCTACTACGTGTGGGTCGCGCACTTCGACGCGTCGGTGTGGGGTGTGCATCGGGACCTCTTTGTCCAGGCGATGGAGAAGGAATTGCCCACCGCGCATCTCCGGGAAACGACCACGCTGATCGGCGCAGGCTACGTGAGCCCTCTGTACTTGTTACCGATCTATCAGCAGCGTGTTCTCCCTTGCTCCTTCAACTGCCCCCGGTACAAGGGTACAGTGGACTACTCGCGGGGAATCTGTCCCGTCACGGAGCGTATGCATTTTGAAGAATTATTCGACCACGAATTCATGCGGCCCGGGATGACGCACGCGGACTTGGACGACGTCGTGCGCGCGTTCGAGAAGGTGTGGACACACCGGGACGAATTGCGCGGGCTGGCGGAGCGAACCCTTGGAACATCAACGGAGGCAACATGACGACGATGGAGAAAGTGACGCAGGTTTTCCGGGAGGTATTCAATGACTCGACGCTGGTGCTACGAAAGGAAACGAATTCCTCGAACATCGCGGGATGGGATTCGTTTCAACACATCAACCTGATTGTCGGGCTCGAGGAATCGTTCCAGGTGAGTTTCACGACGCAGGAGATCGGCGCGCTGACCTGTGTCGGCGATCTGCTGGACCTTCTGGAGCAGAAGACGCAGTGACGTGAAGACGTATTCGCGAAACGATGTGCTCGTGGCCCTGCGCGAGGTCGGCGTGAAGAAGGGCGACACGGTTTTCTTCACGGCCCGCATGTTTGTGGTGGGGCGGCTCGAGGGTGTGGGGAACCAGGAGGCCTTCAACGCCGCGCACCTGGCCTGTCTGCAGGAGGCCGTGGGTCCCAAGGGAACGCTGGTCGTCCCGACCTATACGCAGCAGGTGGGCCGTTTCGGCGAGGCGTATCATCACGAGACGACGCCCACGATGGCGGGCATGTTCAGCGAGTATGTCAGGACCCGACCCGGTGCGGTGAGGAGTTTCCATCCGGTGTTTTCCCTCACGGCGCTCGGCCCCAAGGCCGAGGCTATCTGCGGACGCGTCGGCACCAGCGCGTTCGGCGCGCGGAGTGCCTACGACAACCTGTTTCAACTCGGAGGCAAGCAGCTCTGCCTCGGGTTCAGCTACGAAAGCGGTCACATCGTGACCGGCGCGCATCATGTCGAGCACACGTACGGCGTTCCCTACTACTACAATAAGATCCTCAAGGCGCCGGTGTACCGGGCTGGCGTCCCGAGCGACAAGGTTTTCGTCCTGAACGTGATGTACCGGCACTTCGGACTCGAGAACGACTACCACGCATACGTGGCGGAGGTCGACCGTCGCGGTTTCCTCGCCCGGGCGCCGCTGGGCGCGTCCACGCTGTATGCGTCCGATCTCCGGAGCCAGCTCGAGGTGGGATTCGATATGCTTTCCCAGAACGTGTATGCATTTCTTGCCAGGCCTCCCGTCTGGGAAGCCGGCACGATTCCGTTCGAAGGTGTGGAATCGGTGTCGCCGGATCACCGGAGTCCGCCGCCGAACTGGGTCGGGTACAACATCATGCCGGGGTAAGCGCGATGAGTAAGATCTATACCTTGGATGACCTGCGCGTCGGGTCGAAGGAGTCCTTCACCGTCGGCGTAACCGAGGACGATGTAGCGCGATTTGCGGACCTGTCCGGCGACCGCGCGCCCCTGCATACCGATGCGGAATTCGCCCGAAGCCAGGGCATGCCGGGCAGCGTCGCGCACGGAATGTTTCTCGGGGCGCTGGTATCGCGCCTCATCGGCATGCAGCTTCCCGGGCGGTACGGGATCCTGCAGAGCATGGAATTGGGATTCCGGCGCCCCGTGACGCCGCCGGTCCGGTTGACCGTAGCCGGAGAAGTGACGCGCATTTCAACGGGTACGGGCCAGGTTGTGATCGCGGTCGCGATTACGGACGAGGCCGGCGGATTGGTGTGCACCGCGCAGGTAAAATCGCTGCTACGAATAATGAGAGGGAAGGAGCATCCACGTGACTAAGCTGTCGGCCTTCGGGAAAATGAAAAACGTCCTGGCGCAAAAGTACGCGTCATTCGCCACGCTATGGAGCAAAAGCCGCGAAGAATTCGGGCCCGAATGGGAGCGGGAGTTCTCGGCGAACATATCCGCGGTATTCGGGCCGGAGCCTTCCGACCGCTGGGACGAGGCGGTCAATGGATACGCGGAATTCTGCGTGGAGGCGCTTCGCGCACACATCTACTTTGAAAAACACGGCGAGTACCAGAACAAGGATTACAAGCAGGTGTTGGAGTCCTGCTATCGCTCGTCCGATTACATGGAACGGAGGTACCTGCCGGGCCAATACCTGTCGCATTACGTCTGGCCGCATCACCAGCGGATGCTCGCGCGCTTCACGAAGGAATGGCTGCCCGTGCTCTCGCCGGACCTGAAGCTTTTCTACGAGGTGGGCGTCGGCTGCGGCATGTATTCCCAGCGGGTCACACAGCTCCTGCCGTCCATCCGGGGGGTCGGATTCGACATCAGCGACTATGCCCTCCGATTCACGCAACGCGTGGTCGAAGCGCACGGTGCGGGAGATCGCTATGCCGTGCGAAACCAGGACATCATCAGCAAGCCCATCGCCGAGAAGGCTGATCTTGTCATCTGCCAGGAGGTGCTGGAGCACCTGGAGGATCCCGCGCGTTTCATTTGCGGACTCTTTGATGCGGTCCGGCCGGGCGGTTGGGGATACATCACTGCGGCCGTCAACGCGGGACACACGGACCACATCTACCTGTACCGTTCGTCGGACGAAGTGCGGCGGCAGGTGGAAGCTGCCGGATGGAGGATCATCCAGAGCCAGGTTGAGGTGAACTACCCCGAAAAGCAGGAAAACAAGCGGCCCACGATCGCCGGCTACCTTGCCCGTCGCATCACCTGAGAGGCACCACGCCACACCGTCTCTGGAGCGTCGTTGAAGCGCCTCGTTGATATCCTTGGCGAAGCCGCCGGCTTGCGGACGTCAGGCCGGACGATGGATGCCCTCCAGCGTGTCCAGGAATGGCTGCGCATCGCTCCGCTGCGGGCAAATGACTACGAACTGTGCGGCCGTTTCGTCAGCGACATGGTTCGCGCGGGCCCGGCGACCGAATCGTTTCCCACCGTGTCCGTGGCCGTGATGGGTACCTGCACGACCAGCAACATTGCGCACGCCGTGCGGACGATGCTGCTCCAGGAAGGATTCATGGCGGATGTATATGAGGCGGAGTACGGGGTGTATCGCCAGGAAATCATGGACCCGGAAAGCCGTCTGTACCAACGACCGCGCGACATGGTTCTGCTGGCGTCGGGCACGCGTGGTATGCCGGAATTGGTCGCGGCCCTGAACGAGCCCGGGCGTGGGGCCGAAACGATGTCGCATATCGAGCGGGATTTTCGGGTGTGCTGGGAGACACATGGCAAATGCACAACCTTGATCAACCTGTGTGGTGTGAACCGTTTGTGAGAATTAGCGGGACAAGCGAGTGCGACTTTATTAGGCTCCCCGCTCATGAAAACAGCACTGCGGCTTCCGTCGGAGAAAGAACAGAGACTTGTCGACAGCGTACAGGTTCGGCCAATACGGGCCGCAGAGCGAGATCGCTGCATGCGGCTGCTCGAGCGGCATCACTATCTGGGCGCGCTGCAACCGGTGGGCGAGCAGGTGATTTATGTGGCCGTCGGTCCGAACGGGGGCTGGCGCGCGATTCTGGTGTTCTGCGCGGCCGCCAACCATTTACGCTATCGGGATCAATGGATTGGGTGGACCAACGAACAGCGGCGGCGGCGCTTGGCCCTGGTGGCGAACAACGCTCGCTTTCTGATTCTGCCGGGGGCCGCAGTGCCGAATATGGCTACGCGTGTGCTGCGGCTAACCTTGGACCGCGTGTCGAATGACTGGCTTGAGCGCTACGGCCACCCGCTGGCCGCTGTGGAGACCTTTGTCGATCCGGAGCAGTTTCAGGGCACGGTATACAAGGCGGGGGGCTGGGTCGAGTTGGGGCTGACTCGCGGTTGCGGGCGGGTTGGCCAGGACTACTACGTGCGGCACAACAAGCCGAAACGCCTGTTTGCGCGCGAGGTGTGCCGGAATGCGCGTCGGGGCTTACGGGCCGAACATCTCAAGCCGGAATGGGCGCAGGTCGAGGAAAAGGTTGCACCACGCTGTACGTACAAGGCCAAGGAGATTCGTAGTCTGGTCGAACACCTCAAGACGGTCCCCGAGTTTCGCACACGCATCCAGTCGTATCCGGTGTGGAGTCTGCTGGCGATTGTCGCGTTGGCCTATCTGTGCGGGGCGCCCCGAGGCCAGAAGGATCTGGCGAAGTTTGCTCGCCAGATGAATCGGGGCCAGCGGCGCGCGTTGGGCATCCGCCGCAACCGGCGGCGTGAAATTCCCGCACCCAGTCAGCCCACGTTCTGCCGTCTGCTCAAGGCGGTGGATGCCCGCCAAGTCGAAGCGGCCATCCTGGCCTTTCAACATCAGGTTCGCGGGCCGGCGCCCCAAGGTGAAATGGTGGCCGTTGACGGGAAGGCCGCCAAGCGTAGCGGCGGGGAGATACTCCTGAACGCCGTGACGGTGCCCAGCCTCTATTATCTGGGAAGTGAACCGGTGCCGGTGGATAAGACCAACGAGATTCCCGTGGCGCGGGCGCTGTTCGAGCGCTTGGATTTGGAGGGCCGTCTGGTTGGACTGGACGCGTTGCACACTCAGGCGGCAACCGCCTGCGCGCTCCTGCAGCAATCCGGCGCCGACTACATGCTGACGGTCAAGGACAACCAAAAAGGAATCCGCCGAACGCTCCGCGCGCGCTTCGCCGCCATACCGGCGGCTTTTTCCCCCTCAGCCGATCACCGCGACGATGGCCTGGACCGACGAGCTGAACCGGGGACGTCGGGAACGCCGGCAGATTCACACGCAACCGGCAACCGCTGAGCAGGTCTGCTTCCC
>JAZDKY010000115.1:0-6418 GCA_043802525.1 bacterium | reverse complement strand
CGCTAACTGGGTGCGCTTCCCGGGCGGGTTCCCAATCTGTTTTATTTGTTTCTGTTTTTGGTCGGGCGTTTGCTATTACCGCGCCGCGGCGGCTTCATCGAAGCCGCCCTACCTATGCGTGAAACAATTCAGACTGATGCGCTACGGCGCGCTGCTCTACCTTTCCACCACGGCAAACGGGACTTGGATCGTTATGTTTTCCGGCTTCAGGCACCGTGTTTCGTCGCAGGGCTGGAACGCGATGGTGATGTCGATGTTCGCGGTTCCTCCGGGCGCGTCTTTCGCGACCCCGATTTTGCCACCGATGACCAGGGCGCCCTTCAGCGGTTTTGTGCCCTTGGGGTAATCGACTTGTTTCAAGGCGAAGATTCCGTTGGTTTCGATGGAAACCGACGTTGGAACCAGGTCCTTGTCGTCGGGCTTGTGTGCGTTGATGTGCCACCCCTCATCGATCGCCAGTTTGACGGCGAGATCCAGCGTGGCGCCGGGCGGTGCGGCGGTCGGTGATAGGGCAACGGCCACGCGCACAGGACCCTTGCGGGCGGAAAGCGTGGGGCCGGACTTCGACATCCGGTCCGCGCAGCGGGCCGCGACCAGGATGAACGTGCCCGCGCCGGTCGGCCCGCGCTGGAGCATGGGCATGAAGACGTGCAGGCACCGGGCGGCCCCGTCGATATCGTCCAGGCGCAGCAGGACCAGTGCGGCGACGGCATTGGCCGAGGGCACGGCCTGGTCGAACGGATCCTTCGTGCGTGCGAGTAACTGCTCGTGGTCGACCGACGCATAGAAAAATCCGCCGCGTTCATCCCGGAATCGTTCCGAAACGATTCCGAGGAGTTTTACGGCGTGATCCCTCCACCCCGTTTCGCCCGTGGCTTCGTGGAGATCCAGCAGGCCGTTGGCGAGGAAGACGTAGTCGTCGAGGTAGGCGGGAATCCTGGCGGCGCCTGCCCGGTACGAGCGCAGGAGTTGTCCGTCCTTTTGCATGTCGGACAGGATGAAGGACGCAGCCTTCTTTGCGGCGTCGAGGTAGCGCGGTTCATCGAGGACTGTGCCGGCGCGCGCGAGCGCGCCGATCATCAGGCCGTTCCAGGCGGTGAGCACCTTGTCGTCGAGGCCGGGCCAGACGCGCTTCACACGGCGCGCGAGCAGCTTCTGCCGCGCGGCCGAGAAATCCACGGCGGGCAGTTGTTTCAGGAACGGAATATTGCTTCCCGTGCTCTCGCCGGTGGATTCCTCATGGTAGTTGCCGCCTGCAGTGATGTTGTAGGCCGCGCAGAAGTTTGTGCCTTCCTCTTCGCCGAGCACCTCGATGATCTCGTCGCGGGTCCAGACGTAGAATTTGCCTTCCACGCCCTCGCTGTCGGCATCGAGGGCGGAATAGAACCCGCCTTCCTTGCCCGTCATTTCGCGCAGGACCCAGTCGCATGTGTCGCGCGCGACGGCGGCATAGGACGCATTGCTCGTGACGCGGTACGCCTCGGCGTACACGCGGGCGAGCTGTGCGCTGTCGTAGAGCATCTTCTCGAAATGCGGCAGGAACCAGCGCTCGTCGGTGGCGTAGCGATGGAACCCGCCGCCGACGTGGTCGTGGATGCCGCCGAGGGCCATGGCGTCGAGCGTGCCCGTCACCATGCCGAGCAGCGACTTGTCCCGTGTCCAGTCGACCTCCTCGAGCAGCAGGGCGAGCAGGGCGTGGGGCGGGAACTTGGGCGCGCCGCCGAATCCGCCATGGTTGGCATCGTACGACCGCTGCGCCTCACCGAGGGCAAGGGTGACGAGGTTGCGCAACGACTGCGCGGTGACGGCCTCGGCGCCCGTACCCGAGGCGGTGGCGGACTGACGGATCGCGGCGGCGAGCTGATCCGCCTGCTTTTCCGCATCGCCGCGGCGGGTCTTCCAGAAATCCGCCAGCTTGAGCAGCAGCGTCTTGAAGCCCGCGCGGCCGTGGATGTCCTCGCGCGGGAAATACGTGCCCGCAAACCACGGGCGGCCGTCCGGAAGCAACCACACGGAATTCGGCCAACCGCCGCGCCCCGTCATGAGCTGGGTCGCGGTCATGTAGATTTCGTCGATGTCCTGCCGCTCCTCGCGGTCGACCTTGATGCAGACAAAGTGTTCGTTGAGGATTTTTGCGACGTCGTCGTTCTCGAACGACTCGCGCTCCATCACGTGGCACCAGTGACAGGAGGAGTAGCCGATCGAGAGGAAGACCGGTTTATCCTCCTTCTTCGCGCGCTCAAATGCTTCTGCGCCCCACGGGTACCAGTCGACCGGATTATGGGCATGCTGGAGGAGGTAGGGGCTGGTCTCGTGGATCAGGCGGTTAGCCATGGCCGGTGCCGCCACTATCCCGCATAGAGTGAGTATCATCAAGCCGGTTGGCGTAGCGATTTTCATGGGTAGGGCCCGTGCTTCGCCGCGGGTCGAATCCAGACTCGCAAGACGGACGGCAACGGAGTGCCGTCCCTACCAAAAGGCGACGCATCGATCATGGGCAGGGCGCGTCGCCGGCAGCGAAGCGTCAACCACGAATAAACACGAATGCGCACGAATAACACGAAGTCGGCGAATCGCGATTTGGGATTTCGAGTTTCGGATTTCCCTACACATAGTCTTCGGTCTGGAGCTTATCAAGGAAGTCATGCGGATCGTGGGGCGGGGGTGGGGGATAATCGGGCGCCTCCGGTGCCACGCGGTCGAGCTTCTGACGTTTGATCCAGAAGTAGGGGTGACTCTCCACCAGCGCGATCATCTTCGAGTGCCGCACGATACGGTCGAAACCGGTTACGTACTCGTTCAGGTAAAAGCCCACGATCGGCGCGTGCTGGTGCGTCGTCGTCCTGGTTGTGAAGGCTGCTTTCACGCTGAGGCTCTGCTCCACGTAGGCGTCGCGCGCGTGCAGGATCGCGCGTGCGAGCGGCTGGAAGTTCTTGTTGTTGGGGTCGAGCGACTGGATGACCAGCTGCAGGACCTCGTCGGCCGCCTTGTAGAGCGAGAGCAGGGCCCCGTTGGCCTCCACGTCAAGCCGCGCTTTGCGGTCGCGGTGAAGGCTGACGGTGAGGTCGCAGAGGTTGTCGTTGTGGTCGCCAATGCGCTCGATGTCCGTCATGCACCGGTTGAGGTGCTGGATGAGGATGGCCTGGCGGCGCGAGAGGTAGCGCTTGGTCATCGCGGTCAGGTACTCGCGCATGGCGGTCTTGATTTCATTGATCACGGCCTCGTTGCGTTTGATGGTGGCGATTTTTCTCCGGTTCGGCTTGAAAATGATCTCCGCGTTCAGCCGGAAGCTTTGCGTGCAGATGCGCGCGACGCGCTGGAGTTCGGAGATGCCGGCGCAGATCGCCTGTTCGGGCCATTCGAGCAGCTTTTCGTCGAGGAAGGTCGGCTGCACCGGCGGTTGCCGCGTGGGAACAAGAGCGGTCACCAGGCGTGCGAACGGGCGGTAGAACGGGAACACGACCAACGCGGCCAGCGCCATGACACCGGAATGCAGGTTTGCGGTCTGGCGTATGAGGTCGGAGGACGTGGCGGGGATGACGCGCAGCAGGAGTGGCGCGGCGAGAACGCCGATGGCTGCACCCACGACGTTGAAGGCGAGGTGCGAGGCGGCGGCGCGGCGGGCCTCGATCGAAGAGCCGATGCTGGCGATAAGGGCCGTCGCGCAGGTGCCGATGTGCGCGCCGAGGACGAGGGGATAGACCTGTTCCAGCCGCGTGAAGACGCCGGCCGAGATGAGGGCGAAGCACATGCCGATGGTCGCACCGCTGCTGTGGATCATCGCGGTCAGCGCGGTCGAGAGGATGATGCCCTGCAGCATGCCCTTCCACGTGCTGCCGTCAATGGCCTCGAGAACCGGGGCCAGCGTGTCACGGTACGGCAGCACGGCCGCGCTCATCAGGTTCATACCGAGGAAGAGCAATCCGAATCCCGTGGTGAGGGATCCGAGATGCCGCGCGGGCGAACCTGACATGGCGAGCCGCAGCAGGACCCCCGCGATGACGGGAATGAACCAGTAGTCGCCGACCCGGAAGCTGATGATCTGCATCGAGAGCGTCGTGCCGACGTTGGCGCCGATGATCGGCGGGATGGCGGACGACAGCGTGATCAGGCCCGCGTTCAGGAACCCGACCAGCATGACCGTGGTTGCGCTGCTTTGGATCAGGATCCCCAGCACGGTGCCGGTCGAAACGCCCGCCATGCCATTCCGGGTCGATAGCGTGAGCAAGTGCCGCAGGGCGGGACCCGCGCCCAGTCGCAGGCCGTCGGTCATGATGATCATGCCGAAAATGAAAACGGCCAGACCGCCGGTGAGGGAGAGGAGGAGCGGGATGGCCTGGTCGAGTTGCATGACGAATAACCAATAACCAAACACCAAGAATCAAACGACTTTGATTATTGGTTATTGGTTATTTCTGTTCCTATTTCGTACCCCAGCATGGCGTCCTTGTCGAAGAGGAAGCGGCCGGTGAAGGGCTGTCCCGCAAGCATCAGCGGAATCCAGATCTGGTCGTCCGCCCACATGCGTTCGTAGGGAATCCGATCGAGGGCCGTCCACAGCGGAACGGCTTCCACGGTCTCGCGCGGTTCCCCGTTGCAGCCGGTGGCCGTGAAAACGTAGCCGTGGATCGAGTGGCCGTCTGCAAACTGGAACATCAATTCGCCGGCGGCCTTCAAACCGGTCGGGGTCACGCACAACTCCTCTTCGACTTCGCGAACCGCGCAGGCTTCGGGTGTTTCGCCGGGATCAAGACGCCCGCCCGGCCCGTTGATCTTACCCGCGCCCAGCCCGCGTTTCTTGTGAATGAGAAGGACCTGCCCGTCGCGGATGACAAAAAGCAGCGTGGCGCGCTCTTTGGGCGTCCAGTTCGGCCAGTCGATATCGTCAAACTGCATGAGAAACGTGTGGTGCTGGTTTCGTTTGAAACCGCCTGGTGTAGCCGCGCCTCTGTGAGGCGCGTCCGAGCACGGCTCGCAGAGCCGTGGCTACACCATGCAGACAAACTGAACCAGCGCCGAGCATCGGGTTGATTTATCGGTCAGCAGATCGTAGGTTGACCGAACACGGATTTCAACATGACTATCTTAGCTGGCACCATCGTGACAATCGTGATTCTGGTCCTGTGCGCACTGGGCTTGGGCGTAGGTTTGCTCTGCGGCTGGAAGGGCCTGCGGAGCTGTGGGCGTGCGGCTGCGGACGACCCGGGTGGCTGCGCGATGTGCGGCGGGGATGCGGGGAAGTGCGATAGGAAGAAGTGACCGGTGTTGGTGTGACTGGTCACCGGTCACGGATCACTGGCGTCCCGCGGGAATCCCCCCGACCTGATCTCGCTGAACGAGCCGTCTTCATTCCGCACGATGAAGAAGGCCTCCGACCCCGGATAGTTCGTCAGCCACGGTAGGCCTTCCTCCGGACCCAGCACAAACAGCGTCGTCGCCAGGCCGTCGGCCAGCGTGCAGTTCGTGGCGATGACCGAAACACTGGCGACCTGACTGGTAACCGGGCGCCCGATGCGCGGGTCGAAGATGTGGCCGTGCACGCGACCTGCGCCATCCTTGAAAAAACTCCGGTAATCACCCGAGGTCGCAAGCGCGCGGTCCGAGAGGTTGACGATGGACTCGATGGACTCGCCGAGGCGCGCCGCATAGGTCGGTTTTTCCACGCCGATCCGCCACGGATTTCCTTCCAGGTTGACGCCGCGGACCATGATTTCGCCGCCGACTTCCACGTAAACATTCGTCAGTCCGTTCTGTGCGAGCAGCGCGGTGACCCGGTCGGCGGCATGTCCGGGGGCAATGGCATTGAGATTGAACTGCAGGCCGGGGATGTCCTTTCTGATCCGGTTTGGCGCGGGCACGCAAAGGTGTTGCGCGCCGCACAGCTGTCGTGTCGATGCAAACGCCTCCGGCGCCGGCACGGTGTGCGAGAGGCCGTCCTTGCCGAACCCCCACAGCTTGAACAGCGGAAAGTACGTTGGATCAAACGCGCCGCCGGACCGCGCATGCAGGTCGAGCGCGACCGTGACGAGGTCCGCCAGCGGTTCGGAGACGGTGAAGGGATCAACGGAAGCAGCGTCATTGAAGCGGCTGATCTCGCTGGCGGGATCGTACGTGGACATCTGCCCGTTGATCTCCGCGAGGAGCAGTACGGTTTCGCCATGCAGGCGGACGACGTCGGATTCGCCGATGCGTTTGTCGACAATCTTGACGGTGTAGGATGAACCGAACGCCGGGCCGTTCCACATCCAGAGCCGGGGTTTGCGGTCGCGGTGCCCGACGTAGAGCGTGAACGCGGTGAGTACCGCGAGGACGAAGAGGGTCTTGAGCGGATGGAAACGGCGGGGTTGGAGGAGAAAGGGCATGGGCGTGTCGGGTGTCGAGTGTCGAGGGGGGTGTCACTCGACACCCGACACTCGAC
>JAZDKY010000114.1:0-26699 GCA_043802525.1 bacterium | reverse complement strand
ACAACGCCGGGCCGTCCGGATCTTCGATCTGGAGCGCTGGTTCCCTAATATTCTTTCATGTATGACAGCCCGCCCAGTTCAGCCATGAAAGACCCACACAATCCGAAATCCGACTGTTCAAGATGCGAAAGTCGGGCTAGGCTGACAAGCCTCCTACCCCAGCACTCCACCACTTCAGCACTCCGCTCCCTCATGAACACCGCCCGCCACACCAAGATCACCGCCACGGCAGATTGCCCAGCGCGGCAAAGCCTCAACCGGAATCGAAACCGCGAATGGACGCGAATTGTTTCAACAGAAGGTCGCTAACAACGTAAAGATATCTTGGCGTTCTTTGCGATCTTGCTCGTCCCGCCAGAGTCCCACCCCGGACGGGACAAAGGCGGAAGCAAAGCGGGTGTAGAAAATCCTCGCAGGAAAACAGGATATGGAAAGGGCGTGGTGCAGAATACGTAGAAGTGAGGAACGCGATGGCCACAAAAAGGCACCAGCCTTCATCCCGCCTTGGAGGCGGGACTTCGGCGTGGCAGGCAAGACGCCCAAGAAAAAGGGTCTTGGGGTGGAGCGTTCTTGTGCACCTTCGTGGCCATTCCGGCAGATCTTCTCCGGAAAACGAGAAATTCAATATGTATGTGTAGTACAGAAGGCACCGAAGTTTTCTGTGTGTCTCCCGGGTGAACCCCAACCGGATTGCATGGATGGCCCGGTTCGGGTATACATCCTGTCAAGTGCTCTCAGCATGAAATCGTACTTCAACCTTAACCGGCCCATACATTTCGCACGGCGCGACGTCTTTTTCGAAATGGCGGTCGAGCTCCTCTACATGCCGGTCCAGGAAATGGACACCGGTACGCGCCTCCAGCACGTCGAAAAGGTCCTCTCCCTGATGAAAACCGCGGAGACCCACGCGTTTTTTGCCGTTCGCTCGCCCCAGTCCATTCGCGAGGAGCACGATTTCCTGCACTTCCTCAAGCTGATTTCGCACAACATCCAGTCGGCGCTGTCGATGACGCAGCACCAGTTGCACCTGGAGGCGGATGAGAGTTTCCTCTGCCAGTTCCTGAGTGCGAAGCATGACGAGTGCGTGCTTCCGGCGATGCACTACCGTCGCCGGGCCGACGACATCCTGCAGGGGCTGTGGCACCTGCTGCGCCTCGCGCACGGGCCGTACCGGGAACTGCAGCAGGCGAACCTGAATTCGCTGACCGACGATGAGCGGGGCCGCTATAGAAAGGCCTACCAGAGTTTCCGCGAGGAACTCACACGGAAGAACGGTAACGGTTCGCGCGAGGCGGCGGCTGCCGCGACGCCTGTCAGCCGCAATCCGTAATGTGGAGGCGCTTCTGCGAAGCGCCGCATCTCCGCGCTTCATAGAAGTTCGGCTACATCTGATGGATCACTGAACCCGCCCGAACTTCCTTTCCAGCTCCGCGAAGCTCATGAAAATGATCGTCGGCCTGCCGTGCGGACAGGTGTAGGGCATTTCCGCCGATGCGAGGTCGAGGACGAGCTGTTCGATTTCCTGTACGCTCAGCTTGTCGTTTGCCTTCACCGCGGCCTTGCACGCGGCCATGGCAACCCGTTCCTCGGCCCAGCGCTCCGTGCCGCCGCGCGAGCCGCCCTTGTCGAGGCTTCGCGCGATATCGACGAACACGGCGGACGGCGCCGCATTGCCGAGGCAGGCGGGCATGGCATCCACGATGAACGAATCCCCGCCGAAATCGGAGATTCCGAATCCCATCGTCTTCAACAGGTCCAGGCTCCCGCGCACGCAGAGCGCATCCTCCGGCATGAGATCCACGGTTTCGGGCGAAAGCAGGCCCTGCGACTTGACCTTGCTGCCCGTGACCTCCTTCATGAAACGCTCGTAGAGGATGCGCTCGTGCGCCGCGTGCGGATCCATGATGATCACGCCATCGCCGGTTTCGAGGACGACGTAGAGCCCTCCGGCCTGCCCGAGGATCCGGCACCAGGACCACGGCGCCTTGCCGGAGGCGGTCTCCGCCTCAACCGCCTCCGTCGCCACGACTGTCCCCGGCGCGTCGCGTCTCCCGATCCTGAACGGCTCGGCATCCGCCGCCGTCGTCGCCACGCGCGGATACGCAAAGGCCGGGAGGGACGGCATGTCCGGAATCTTGAGTGATGGACCCGCACGCGATGCAACGAAGAGCTCTTTGACCCGGGGCGCCGCCGAGCCGTCGCCTGCCGGCGCAAGGGCAATCGCTTCCCGGACGGCCTGGATGACGCCATCGCGCACCATGCCGCTGTCGCGGAACCGGACGTCGCGCTTGGTCGGGTGCACGTTGACGTCGACCAGGCCCGGATCAATCCGGATGAAAAGAAAAACGACCGGGTACCGGCCTTTCGGGATCAGCGTGTTGTAGGACTCGTTCAACGCAAACCCGATGACCGGCGCGGAGGCGGGCCGTCCGTTGATGAAGATGTACTGCTCCGTCCGATCCGCACGCGAGGCCTGCGGGAGACCCGCGTAGCCCATAAATTTCATGGCCGCGTGCTCGCAGGACACCTCGCGCAACGAATCCAGGATGTCCGGTCCGAACAGCTCGCGGAGCCGCTCGTCGAGCTTCGCGGCGGGGCCGAGCCGGTACGCCTCGCGGTCGTCCACGGTCAGGCGCATGCCGACCTCCGGGTGCGCGAGCGCATAGACGAGGAAAACCTGCCGCAGGTGGGAGAGTTCGGTCTGGTCCGCGCGCAGGAATTTCTTCCGGGCAGGCACATTGTGGAACAGGTTGCGAACCGCGATGGAGGTGCCTGCCGGGCAGCCGGCGTCCCGGACCTCGAGCACCTTGCCCCCGGCCATGACCAGTTCCGTGCCCGCGGCGGAATCCGCGCGGCGTGTCGTCAGGGTGAAGCGGGACACCGACGAGATGGCGGCAAGCGCTTCACCCCGGAACCCGAGCGTGGCGACATGTTCGATGTCGTCGACGTCCTTGATCTTGCTGGTCGCGTGCCGCTCGATGCTCAGGATGGCGTCGTCCCGGCTCATGCCGGAACCGTTGTCGGAGACGATGATCGCCTGCTTGCCGCCGCCGATGACCTCCACGTCGATTTGCGTCGCACCGGCATCCAGTGCGTTTTCCACAAGCTCCTTCAGGACGGAAGCCGGCCGGTCGACAACTTCGCCCGCGGCGATCTTGTTGGCCACGTGGTCGGGCAGGACGCGGATGTGGTTTTGCACGGACATCGGCAGAAAGATTAGCACGAGAGGACAGAGGACGGAAGGCGGAGTGCGGATGGGTCGTGGTTCAGTTTGATCCGGGATGTAGCGTCGGTTTACCCCGCTCCCGCGGGGAAACCGAAAAGGGTCGAAACGCTTCGCTTCCCGGCGGGAGCCGGGTAAGCGAACTCTTCCGCCCTTGCGGATCCGCCGCGGCGGAACATCGGCGGCAAACTGAACCACTGCCGAAGGATGGGAAAATCAGATCACCTGGACCGAGATATCACCCTCGTCCGTCTCGTCTCCGGACTCGACGGCGATCGGCTTGTAGGTGGGAAGGAAACGGTAGTAGACCTGAAGGGTCAGGGCGGCCAGCGCGGTACTGTAGACAGGACCGTTATTGGTTTCCTTCCCCTCCTGCAACTGGCCCGAGGGCGATGTCCAGCTGCCATCCTCGTTCTGGTTCCTGGTGTATTCCTTGGCAAATTTCGCATTCCACGCGGTCCACGCGGGGCCACCGCTGTGGAACTTGGCCTGCGTGATGTAGTACCAACCGTACAGCGCCCACGGGGGGGGTTTGGTCCAGTCGCAGTCGGAGCCGCGCAGCGCGTCGAGCGCCTGTCGGCATTCCTTGTCCTTCGAATGGCCAAGCAGCTCGAGCGAAAGGGCGCCGATCGCTGTGATCGTGTCCGTCTGGTGACTCGACGTGTCCGTGTAGTAGAACCTGCCGGTCGCCGAGTCCTGGACCGATTTCAGGTCCTCAATGGCCTTTTCCAAGGCCGGCTTGAGGCCCTGATTACTCGACCCCCCGATATAGGCTGACTTCAGCGCCTGGATCTGCCAGCCCGCAATGGAGGTGTCGCGGCGGGATGCCCTTTCGTACGCATAGTCCCACCCGCCCTTCACCTGCTGGCCGGCAAGAATCACCGAGATCGCCTTCTCCATCACCGGCTTCAGCGATGGGATCCGCGTAAGTCCGTAGGCCTCGCTGATGGCATAGGTGGCGATGGCCTGGGCATAGGGGCCGTCGTTGTTTTTCACGTTAAGGAACTCACCCGCGTCGTTCTGCTGCGAGACGAGGAAGCGGATGCCTTTCTCGACCGTCTGTCCGTATTTTTCGGACGAGGTGGTCTCGCCATGTGCGAGGAAGGCCAGGATGGCCAAACCCGTCATGGGGGACTTGTTCGGGCCCCATGACCCGTCCGCCGCCTGGTGGTTCTTGAGCCATTCCAGCGCCTTGATGACCGCGCTCTCGGTGTACATGCCGTACTTGCCGGCGAACATCGCGAGGGACCCGGAACGACCGCCGCTGGACCGGCCGGCATACAGCCCCTTCATCACCAGCGAGCTTCTCGCGTCATTCCGCACATCCAGCGCGGCCATGTCTGTATTCGCGTCCTGCGCGGGGCCGACGGCGGTGTTGTCAACATTCGGCGGCGCCTGGATATCATTGATGGCGGAATCGAGGGGCGCGTCGATATCGGACAGGTCCTCCATTTCCTCGATCTTCTCGAATTCCTCCTGAAACTCATCGAGTTCCACCGCGTCCGCCTCCATGACAACAACCTCGAATTCCGCCCGTTTGTCGGCGGGCTTGTAGACCATGAACCGGATCAGGCAAAACACGACAACGACATGAAACAGGATGGAGCCGATGGGCCCCATCAGGTGCTCCATAAGCCGCTTGAGCCGATAGCGCCGCTGAATCTTCAGGACCTCGATGCCCTTGGTCAGGTTTGAGGTGGTTTTTTTCTCGTCCGTCATGGTTGTTGCCCGTCAATTCATGCTGACCACCGAGAGATTCTTCATGCCCGACTTCGCACAAATATCAAGTACCCGCACCAGCTCGCTGTGCCTGGATTGCGAGTAACACATGATCATGATCGTCTGGGTCGGGTCGATCGAAGCCAGCTTCATGAGCAGGAACTCCAAATCCGCCAGCGAGACCAGCTTGTCATTCATCGTGTAGAATTCGGTGGGCAGCACGGCGATCCGGATCATCCTGGGCGGCGGCGCATCCTTCTGCGCCTGCGGATCGGCGGAGGGCCGGAACACGTCGAGGTGCGCCATGACATCCTGCGGGTGCGTCGTGACGATGAAGTAAATAAGCAACTGGAACACGACGTCGATCATGGCCGTCATGTTCAACTCCGTCGACTCGACCTGCCTGCGCTCGCGTTTCGCCACAAAACCCTCCGGTCCTCAGCTGCCCTTTTCCTTGATCGCAGCGAATTTAATCTTCCACAGGCCCGCGCTGACACAGGCGTCCATGACCTTCTTGATATCCTCGTGTCTCGCCTTGCCGTCGCCGCGGATGACGACGGGCGTGGTCTGGCCGTGCTCCGCTACCGCCTTGATGAGCATCTTTCTGAGATAGTCCTGGTCCAGTACCGTGCGCGAGATGCGGATCCGGCCCTGGCCGTCGACGTCGATGTTGATCTCCCTCGGATCCTTCTGCTCGACCGCGATGCCGTGCGGCGCCATCGCGAGCTTGACGTCCTCGTCGATGCTCTTGTTCTGCATGTCGGCCGTGCACACGAAGAAAATAATGAGCTGGAAGACGACGTCGATCATCGGCGTCATGTTCACTCCAGGCTCTTCCGGTCGCTTTTTCATGAAACCGTTTCAACCACGTCCAAATTCGGGTTCCATCCTGGTCGGGGCACGGCTACTCCTGCACCACTTCCACGTTGCGAAGCGACTTGATGAGGTCCGTCGTCAGCAACTCCATGTTGAGGATGATGTTCGTCGCGCGGTTGCGGAAGTAGTAGTAGAAGCCGATTGCAGGCACGGCCGACAGCAGCCCTCCGGCCGTCGTGTACAGCGCCTGGGCGATGTTCACGGCGAGCATGGACTGCTGCATGGCACCGGCCTGCGACGTCCCGAGGACGGCGAAGGCGAAGATCATGCCTTGCACCGTCCCGAGCAGCCCGAGCATCGGCGCGAGGTTCGCCACCACGTTCAGGTACGTCACGCGCTGGAGCAGTTTCTCGCTCTCCATATCTGCGGAGACACCGATGGCTTCCTGAATGACCTCGAATCCTTCCTGCACGTTGGAGAAGCCGGCGGACAGAACGTTTGCGAGCGGGCCCGGCTCTTCCTCGCAATGCTTCAGCGCCTTGATGACATCGCCCTGCTCCATCGCCGCGCGCACCTTCTCGACAAGCGTCCCGGGTATGATCTTCTTGTGCTGCAGGGTGATGAAAGAATCGGTGATCAGCGCAAAACCGGCCACGGAGCAGGCGCCGAGGCCCATCCAGAGGAAGACGCCCATGAAGCCGCTGCTGGTCACGACGTTCATGAAACTCATCGGGCTGGAGGCCGGTTTCGCCTCCTCGGCGGCGGCCTTGCCGTCCAGTTCCATGCCAGGCGCGGCATCACCGGCGACGTCGGCGTTGCCGGCATCGGACGCTTCATCCTGCGCGCGCGCCACAGACACCAACGCTGTTGCCATGGCCACGCTCATCATTGCCACACAAATCCATTTCCTGTTCAGCATGTAAACGCTCCTCTTATTCGCAGTGCCCCTATTCAATTATTTCCCGGCCGCCTTCGCCGCATACGGGCTCGAAGGATACTCGGAGGCCAGTTTCTCATAGAGTTCCCGGGACCGCGGATCGCGGAGCTTGTCCAAACCCTCGGCGGCCTTGAACAGAGCCTCGGGCTGGGCGTCCCGCTCGCCCTCGTAAAGCACAACGGTGCGCAGGTAATCCATCACGGCGCCCTCGATCTGGCCCTGCGCCTGCCGGATATCGCCGCGCATGATCTGGGCCCGGGCGGCGTCGGCGCGCTCGCCCTTCTCGATCAGGTCGGTGAGGATCGGCTGGAGCTTGTCGAACTGCTTCGCCACCAGCAACGACTCGCGGTAGGACCACTGCAGGATCGTATCGCTTTTGGCTTCCGGAGAATTTCTCAGAATCTGCTCGTACTCGGCCGCAGCCGCGGCTGCATCGCCTTTCGCCATGTTCGCCTGGGCCAGCAATCCGCGTGCCGTGTTGTCCCATTCGAGATAGCGGTACTTCACGGCAATGTCGTTGAGGATGCGAATGGCCTCGTCATAGCTCTTGGCAGCGATCAGCTGCTTGGCCTTTTCAAAATCGGCGGGTTTGTCCGCCACGGCCCGGAGGTACTGGCCTTTGGGGAACGACCGCTGGCCCTGCGGCGTCGTCAGAATGACTTCGCCGTCCGACTTGGCACGGATGTCGGTACCCTCAATGCGGGTGTTGTTGAGAAGCAGGACATACGCGGCATCGGCCGCCGCCGCCATCCAGAGAACAGCGGAAACCGCTCCGGCCACCACCCATACGTGCTTCGTTCTCATCTGTCGCATAACCACTCCTCTTGCAAGCCGCTAGATTGACTACTGGGTTCCCGTCACCACGTTGGTGCCGGCCACGACTTCCGAGGCTTTGATCTTGGCATCCGCCTTGATCTTGCGTACGGCGCTGACCTTGCCACCGTTGGGAAATACCTTCAAGTATTGATCACAGCTATCCTGAACATCGACGAAGCGCTTGAGGTCGTACGCGAGCCGGATGCTCTCCAGAATCGCCTGCTCGACCAGCGGCCGCACCTCCGGCTTGTCCGCGTCGGCCAGCAAGGCCACGCGCTGGTAGGACCCCAGCGCGGAAAGGAGATCGCCGCCCTTTTCCTGGATTTCGCCCAGCGTGATGCTCGCGCGGTTGTTGAGCAGCGCGTCATCCGAATAGCGGAAGACATCGCCCAACGCAGCCTGCGCCTCGGTCAGGCGGTCGGCATCCCGGTACGCCGTGCCCAGCATGAACTTCGCGTCGTAGAACAACCCCGACTTCGGGTAACGCGTCAACAGGTCCGTCAACGCCCTGATGGCGTTGTCGTACTGCTTCTCCTCGTAGTACGCGCGGCCGCGGCCGAACAGCGACCGCTCCAGGATCGGCCGGTCTTTCGTCATCTTCTCCGCCTGCTCGAAGGCCTGGATGGCTTGCGGGTACTGCGCCGCGTCGACCATCAGCTGGCCGATCCGCACGAACTCGTCCGCGCCGTAGGTCGACGCATTCCTCAGCATCTTCTGGAACGCCGAAACAGCCTGGTCGTACTGCTTGATTTCCATCGCGCTGCGAGCCAGCGAGAAGAGCGCGTTCTTGCCGTCTTCCGACTTCGGATACTTTACCGCGAGGTCGTCAAACGTTTTCGCCGCCGCATCGTACTGCTTCAACTCCAGCTGGATCCGCCCCTTGGCGCTCAGCGCCTTGGGTGCCAGCTCGGACTGCGGAAAGATGGCGACCAGCTGCTCAAAACCGCGTGAGGCCTTGTTCCGGACGGCCGCAAGCTGGTCCGGCGCCACCGTCATCCGCGCGTAGCAGTTCGCCCGCTGGAACACGGCTTTCTCAAGCACCGCCTTGTTCTTGTCCGCATCCGCGGCCGACGCGGAATAGGGGTTGTCCTTGGGCGCGAGCCAGCCGATCAGTTTTTCAAACTCGCCCGCAGCCTCCGTGTAATTCTCCATCCGCATGTAGCAATCCGCGAGGCTGAACTGCGCAAGCACCTGGTCCGGCCCAGGCTGTGTGTCGGCCACGTAGACGCGGAATCCCTCCATCGCCTTCGCGTATTCGCCGGCCTGGTAATACCCCCACGCCAGTTGCGTCAACGCCTTCGGGTAATACTGGTCGCTCTTGTAGTCCTTTATGATACGTTCGAAATACGCCGTCGCGCCGGCTTCGTCTCCGGCCTTCTTCTTCAGGCCACCGAGCGTGAAGAGAATCGCCGCGGCGCGGTTGTCCGCCGGGTAGAGCCGGAGATACGCATCGTACAGGTACATGTACATCGGCTCGTCCTTACGGTCGTAGTACAGCTTGCCCAGCGCGAGCAGCGCCGTAGCCCCGTCCGTCGACGACGAGAACCGCTCGCCGACATACTCGGCCACGGTCTTGACCATCAGTTGGTCACCCACTTCCGCATAGGCCTGGATCAGCGCGCCAAGCGCCTTCGCCGACGCATCCGACTCCGGGAACGCGTTCAGGGTCTTGAGGTACTCGGTGATCGCCTCCTGGTATTTCTTCTGGCGGAACAGATTGTCCGCGAAGTTGAACTGCGTGGTGATCGCCTTGTCTTTCTGGGCGCCGAGATCGATCTTGACCTCCTTGCCGAGCGCCTTGAGCTGCTCCTCCACCACCTTCACCTGTGCGCCCGCCTGCGGCCCCCAGTCACTGTCGCCGTACTTGATGAACACGTTGTAGAACTCGGTCAACGCCTGCCCAAGCAGCTTGATGGCGTCGTCCTTCCGCGCCGCATCCTTCGCCAGCGCCGCGCCCTGCTCCTGGTAGATCTGGCCTACAAGAAACCGCGCGCCGGCAAGCGGGCTCAGCGACATCGGCAAGTTCTGCTCCTTGAGCATCTTGTCGATCTCTTTGAAGATGTCGTTGTACTGCTTGATCGTCTCCTGCGCCTTGCGCTTGTCACCCTTCACGATCTCGATGTTGGCCAGCGTGATGACCGACTGCCCGAACCAGATGTCGACCCCGCCCCACTGGATCTGGTCGCAGATCTTCGCCGCTTCCTTGAAGTACTTGTCGCGATCCTGCCCACTCGCCGCCTCCGCGAGCCGCACGAACAGCTTTGCCCGCTCGCACAGCACGCGACGCTCGATTTCCTTTTCCGGCTTGGTCGCCAGCAGCCTCGCGTACGCCTGCACCGCGCCGATGAGGTCCCCGGCTTTCTCCAGCATCTGCCCGTAGCGGTACGAGGAGTCGCGGTAGAACCGCAGCAGGTCGGGATCCTTCGGGATCTGCGTGTACTTGCCGAAGAAATCGTTATAGAGCAGCTTGGCCTTGTCGATCTCGCCGAAACGATAGTAGCCGTTGGCCAGCGCGAGCTTGATCGCGTCGGCCTTCGGATTCTCCCCCATCGCCTTGAGCAACGCCTCGGCGTCGTTGAACTTGCGACGCGCAATCAAGCCCTCGGCCTTGATCAGGTTCCCGCGATCCGCCATGTCGGGATGCCGTTTGACGACGATGTCGGCCACCTCCTGCGCGAAGTCCGGGAAGCCGAGGTTGACCAGCCCCGCCGCAAACTCGAACTCGCGATCCGCATCGTCCTCGGCACGGACGGCGGACGCAGGAAAAAATCCGGCCGCCACGACCAGAAGAAGAGTCGACACACGCGTGAGAAAACGTTGTGACATGAGTACCACCACCGCGCAAAAGTAGTTTATCATCACGTGAGCGTCAAGCGCACGACGGGAGAAGTTCTCCGTCCTTGGAGACTATTCCTAAAACAAGCGCGTTTCTCGATCTTTGAGACCCCCGCGGCCTTGTGCCGCGGGGGTCTTCAGCAAAACGCGCTTGGACTAGGACTATTACGGGCTACGCCGCTTCCCGGCTCGGGAGAACGACCTCGAACGTGCTCCCTTTTTGCGTTTCGCTTGGCACGCGAAGGTCGCCGCCGTGGACGCGCGCTGGAGGAGATGGCCGATGCGGTGTGGAACGGCGAGCCCTGCCTCGTGCATTGCGGCGCCGGCACGGAACGAACCGGCGCAGCCACATATTTCTACAGGACGTTTTTCCAGGACTGGCCGACCGAGCGCGCATACCGCGAACTGATGGATCGCGGCTGGAATCCCCGCGAATTCCCGGCCGGGTCAACGCGAAGTCATATTTCACCGGATCGTCCGGGCACACCCTCCGGAACGTCTCCGTGACCTCGATGACCGTGGACAGGTTGACCTGCGTCCGCTTCGTGAACGTCAACCGGCGCGCGACACGATGCATGTGCACGTCGAGCGGTTTTCAAGAAACTCCAGCATATCCTGCCATCGTGGAGCGTTGGAGTGTGGGCATTTCCTTCACGCTCTTCACGCTCCCTCACGCTCCCTCACGCTCCTCACGCTCCTCACGAACTCACCACCGCGCGCAGCGCCGCGGGCCGGTTGGTCATGAGATAGTCAAAGCCCCAGAGCTGCATCCGGCGCGCGGTCACGACGTCGTCCACAACCCACACCGTCGTCCCTAGCTTCGCCCGGCGGAACCGGTCGACGACGTGCGGCGTGATCTCTTTCGAGTAGCCCAGGCTCACGCCATGAAACCGCAGGCGGCGAAGTTCCGTTATCAAAGGCTGGACCGGGCCGATCCGGCCCGGCTCAACGTTGAGCCACACTTCGTGGTTCCGGATCCCGCGCCGGGCCTCGGCCATAACGTCGCGGTCGAACCCGAGCAGCATGATCTCCTTCGCCTTCGCGCCAAACTTCGCCAGTTCTTTCCTTAAGGGCGGAACCAGCTCCGCGCCGCCTTTGATCTCGATGTACATCCGTTTACCGGGCGGCAGGAGTTCCAGCACCTCGCCGAGGATCGGCACGCCGTGCTTCGCCGCCTCGCGCGCGGTCATTTCGTCGATCCTGCCCTTCTTTCCCAACGTCCGCTTCAAATTGCGGTCGTGGATGACGGCAACGCGGCCGTCCTTCGTGAGCCATACGTCCAGTTCCAGCCCGTCCACCCGCTGCTCGATCGCGAGCCGGAACGCGGCCATCGTATTCTCCGGCGCATCGGCGGAAGCGCCGCGGTGTGCAATGAGTTTCATCTGAGTGACGAGTGACAAGTGTCGGGTGTCGAGGGGGGCGGAGTCCTTCCCTCGACACTCGCCACTCGACACTTACAACACAATCCTTATCTCCTCCGGCAGAATCACGCCCTCTCTCCGGGTCTGCAGTTCGGTGGACTCCAGCTTCATCCGCTTGCGCCCGTCGGCGCTGCAGAGACCGACCTGGATCCGGTACGTCCCCAACCGCGCTTTCGCCGGCACCTTGACTTCGAAAAAGTGCGGCTTCAATTCCGGCATCGCCGGATCGCGCGCGATATCCTCCGCAAGCGCACGGTCGCACTGGAACGACACTTCGCCGGCACTGTTGATGACGTGGACCCAGACCGCGAGGTTCGCCGCGCGGGCATCGGCCCGGTCGTAGCTCCAGTACAGGTTGAGCCCAAACGTATCGTTGCGATGCATCCGCCGCGTGGACACCCGGAATCCTTCGAGCCGGATGCCAGGCTCAAACACAGCGCTCACCTCCCGCAAGGGACGGTCGTCGCGAGTCGCGTTGTATTCCTTCACGATCGCTTGGGCGGCAGCGGCCGCCGCGGGCGATAACGTGTCGCTGAGGTTACTGAGCCGCTCCGCGGGCGCGGCGATTTCGGGACAGAGGGCCGCCGCAGCCAGGTAGCATTCCGCGGCGCGGTCCACCGCGCCGGTCGCAGCCGCGCGGTCGCCCAACGCAATCAGCGGCCCATAGGCAACACCATCGCGCGCATCCGCCGGGGACTCCCAACCGCGCAGCAGGCCGACCGTGCGCCCGAGCGCGTTGAGCGTGGCGAGCGGATCGGGCGCGATGCGGATCGAGTCGACCGACCACCCTGCGCCCGCCTTGTCCCGCAGTAGGATCGAGGCCTCCTTCGCACCGAACGGAATCTCGAACGGAATCACCGACGCTTGGAAGTCGCATCGATTCGTCAGCGTGAAGGACCGGACCGCGCGACTGATGACCCCGCCGCGCTCCCGGTCCATCGTCACGAAACCGCCCTGCTGGAAAAGCACGGATAGGTTCAGCACGGATTCGCCGCCGGAATCGGGACGGGCATCCAAACTCAGCTGGTAGGATCCGGGATCGAGGTAGAGCGACGGCAACCCGATCGCCGACCCTTTCCCGTCTGCACCGGCCGCCGCCTTCAACACAAGCCCGCCGGTCGCCGCCCGTTCGTCGACCTCATCGAAGCCCGCGTACGGCAATGCCTCCGCGTCATACGAATAGAAGGAAAGCGCCTGCAGGTACTCTGGCCGAATGCCGTAGACGTCCATCATCTTGTCCGACGTCCACCCGTCGCGGAACGGCTCGGTGAGCCGGTCAAGTTTCGCCTGCTCGTCCGGCGCGGGCATCGTTCCCGCGAGCAGCGCCGCGATCAACGCCTGGGCCGCCAAGGTCGGGTTGCCCGTCGCATCCGCGGCCTTCACGAGCGCGGGATAGGCGTCCGCATAAAGGCCCGCGTTGAACAGCGCGACCGCGATGGCGGTCGGATGCGTCGCGAGAGTCAGGCGCGCCGAGCCGGAAAAACCCTTCGCGGCGAGGCGGTAGAACCAGCGCCCCTCCTCGCGCGGAAACCCGGAGCAGGGATCGTTGAAATCCATCACACGCATTTCGCCGGATTTCAGGAGCAGGTCCTCGCCGCGCCCGGCGAAGGACACGGAGAAGGCCGACGGCGCGACGCCGTTCTGGATGACGATGACTGCACGCTCGAGTTCCTGCGTGGCGACCAGGACGCGCCGCGCCACGCGCCTCTCGCGCACGTGCAGGATCTTGCCGTTCCGGATGAATTCTGCTCCGCCGTCAAAGAGGATTTCATTGCCCGTCCGCGACGGCGCGCGCTGGAATACCGGCATCTGGAATCCGTCGCGCAGCGCCCCGCTCCACGCGTGGACGCCGATCTCCGGGTTCCGGAAAAAGGGCAGCGAACCATGCTCGAGGGCGAACGTCTTCAGCCTGAACAGGCCCTGCCGTGGCTTCCTGCCGCTGATATCCGAACCGGCGTAGACCACGCCGTGCGGGCCCGCCGCGGCGTCGCCGTAGTTGCCAAGGTCGAAGCTGTAACGGCTGTTGTTCGCAAGGAAGGATCGGGGCACGTTTTCCCTCGTCCACGCCTCCGCCATGCGCCGCGTGTCGCGATGCCAATAGTAGAAACCCTCCTCCGCCGACTCGTTGAGGAGAAACGCGTACGCGGAGGCGATGAGCAGCACGCCGGCGATGACGCCGCTGCGGCGGTACGGGCCATGGAGTGCGAAAAGGGCCACGAGGATCGCCGCGCAGATCACGAACAGCACCGGCGTCATCATCGTGTGGTAGATCGGGTGCGAAAGCGGACGCAGGCTGACCCCGAGCAGGAAGTAGACCACGGGCAGCGAGTAGAGAATGAGGAAGATACGGTTCCAGCGCAGGACCTTCCAGAGGCCGAGCAGGCTGACCAGGGCCAGCGGCGGACTCAGGATAGTGACGAGGATCGGCCCGTTGCGATCGAGCGAGAACAAGAAACGTCCCCACAACCCCGCTTCCTTCACACCCTCCGGCAGGCGCTTCCCGGCCGACACGTGCTTGAAGAAGGCGATGATCTCCTGCGGCACGATGACCGGGTGGACGAACATCGAGGGAATCGTCAGGAACAGCGCCGCGACGGCCGTCACGCCGAACAGGACCAGTTGCGCGATCGACTCCGCATCAAAGATCTCGAACCAGCGCTTCTGGCGCAGCACATGCGCCGCGACCGGCGCGACCATCGCCATGCCGGCGTTGTACTTGGCGGCAAGCGCGCACATGCCGAAGAAGGCCGCGGCCATGTAATCAATGTTCCTGCCGAGCCGGTAGATCCTCAGCGCGAACAGCACGCAAACGACGGCGAAGAAGGATGCCGTTGTGTCGCACGTCTCCATGTGCGCGGAGGACATGTCGACCGGCGACAGCGCGAGGAACCACGCCGCGACCAGGCCGGTCCGCGCGTCGAAATTCTCCGCGCCGATGAGGAAAACGATCCAGATCAGCAGTGTGGCCAAGGCCACGTTGAGGAGACGCGTGATCCAGTAGATCGTCACCGTGTCCGGCCACGTCTCGTCATACGGGATGCCGGTGAGCGACGCGACGCCGTCCACGACCGGGCGCGCGATACGGATGATGTATTCAACGAGATGGCTGTTGAAGAGCGGGTAGCCGTCGTAGTCGGAGAGCCCGAAGTGCGTGTAGTACTCCCCCTTCAGGAATCGCTGCGTCGCGTTGATCTGCTTCGACGTGTCCGGGTGATAGATGAATCCGTCCGACAGGTCGTGCGAGAGACCGCAGAGGCGGAAACCAAGGCCGGCGAGGAGGGCAAAAATGAGCAGTAACCTGCTGGCGTTCATTCCTGTAAGCAGCTTCCATGGAGCGCGGCGGCCCCGCTGCGGGCGGGGCAAGCTTGCCGTTCACCCCGCTCCGAGCGGGGCCGCTTTGTCCGGCGAAGCTTGCTTAGCCGTTACAAAGCGCAGGCGATCCTGCGCACTCCAAACGGGCTACTTCTTACCGTTCCCCGCCGAATCGGTCACGAAAAGTTTTGCGCGGGACAGGTCGAAAGGCTCGTCGCTCGTTCTCGTCAATCTCACGTGCGAGGTGCGGATCGGGTTGAAACGGAAGCGAATCGCCTGCTCGTTCGCCATCTGCAGACGTCCGTGCTCGACCGTCCAGGACGGGTTCATTTCTTCGCGGGCCTCCTTGACCTTCCGCCATGACGCCGTGTCCGGATCGAACACCTCGACGCGCAGGCCCTTGAGGCTGTCGTGCCTGCGCGCGGGGCATATGTCGACACCGCACACCGCCGCGTCGCCGGGCAGGGTGTAGACAACGCCGTCACCTCCCAGGAGCCGGATGGAATCCGGGATGCCCGAATCCGCACCGTCATGCCCGCGTTCGGATCGCACAACCTCGAAGGTTGCGCCCTCCTGCGGCTCACCGCAGGACGGGATGTTGGTCACGGCCAGGCCGCGGTCGAACTCCGTGTATCGAACGCCCATAAGATCCATGGACGCGCGGAGGAGATCCAGTTTTCGTTTCCCTCCGATGAGAATGCACTGGATGCCCGGATCGACCTGCAGGGTCATGGCTACGAGACGCCACGAGTTCGTCCGGGCCACCACCGTGCAGGAGACGTACGGATTGCGCTCAAAGTCGTCCTCCTTGAAAAGTCCGAACCGGACCGCGCCGGGTTGGTCGAGCGTGAACAGCCAGTGGTGGAAGGACTCGATGGTCCTGCGACTGTGGAAAAGTGCGTTGTGACACTTGAACCCGCTGCCGACGATGAGCTTCTGCTCCGGCGGCACGAGCGTCTCCGCGCGGCGCGCCAGCACCTCGACTTCAGGATGGTACTGGGCAACGGCTCTGGCCTGCCAGAGCCGCGACACGGAGGAGGCGTGGGAAGCGAAGGCCACGGCGACCACGAGAAGCAAGGCGGCGGGAACGGTGAAGAGCGAGCGGGTTCTGAACAAGGAAATCTGCATTCCGGCCATCACGATCAAGGCCGAGATGGCGGGAGTCCATCCCAGGCGGCCCGGCTCCGGCATCATCAGCGCCGCCGCGGCAAAGGGCGCGAGCAGGAGCGCGATCCATCGCGACGTCGTGACCTGCCGGCAGAAGTACGCGCTGAGCACGAGCAGGAAGAGGTGGGCAGGCAGCAGATAGCGCGGGTACATCACGCTGAGCTTGGCGCCGGTCACCACAATTAGTCCCGCGATCAAGAGGGCGAGCGCGAGCCATTCGCGCTCGCCGCGTTGCCTTACCCGGGTCAACACAACCAGAAGCCCCAGCGCCGCGGCCGGAACGTGCCATCGGAATTCCTGTACGGCCGCGCGGCCGACCTCCACGAGGCGACCTGAAAACGCAACCTTGACCACCTGCTGCTGACCGGAATCCTTGAAGAAGCCAAAGAGCAGGGCCTCGTGGAATTCCCGGGGAACAGCGAGGTAGAAGGCCACCGCGGGCGCGACCGTGGCGAGGACCAGGAGAAGGCACTGCGCCGGCAGGCGACGATCCACGGGCCCACGCACGAGCCGCACGGCCATCGCCGCCAGGATCGCCAGGGCGCCTGCGGGGCCCTTGGTCATGATCGCTGCGCCGGCCGCGCACCCCGCAAAGGCCGCCATGCCCCGCGTCGGTTTCGCGTAGGCAAAGAGGTAAACCGCCAGCAGCGTGAAGCAGATCAGCGGCATGTCCAGCATCGCCGTCCGCATATGCACATACAGGATGGACACGGTACAGGGCAGGATCGCACTCCAGAGCGCGCACCACTCGCCCAGATGCCGCCGGGTGATCAGGTAAAGCAGCAGGCAGACGAAGAACGACGACACCGCCGTGGGCAACCGCACGGCCCACATGTTGAAGCCAAGTGCCCTGTAGAGACCGGCCACCATCCAGTAGACCAGCGGCGGCTTGTGGAACTGCGGCTGGTCATTGTCCACGTCGTCGTACGAAAGGATGACCGTATGATGACGATAAAAACTCGCCGCGCGGTTCGCCGCGAATCCCTCGTCCGTTTCCGACAGGGGCGCCTTGCCGAGATCATAAAAACAAACCAGGGCCACCCACACGAAAACCGCGACGCGAAGAACGCGCAAATAGCGCATGTCCCCGTCGGGTGCTTCGGCCTTTGTCTTCATGGCATGCTGGTCACAAGGTGAAACGGCTCGTACGCACGCAGCCGTCTCACCCATGCACAACTACGTGATTATCATGCTTCGACTCAAGACGTGGTTTGGTTTTCAGTCATGATACTCCGCAACGATATGTGGCCCGCGTTCACGCAGACCTGCATCGCCTGTTGACCTCGGACGAACGAGTCCGGTACTCGCTTCGCGGGGCGGAGTGCCGCGGGGCGCGCGGATAAGAGATTGCGCAGGGCGCGCGGGCTTCTTACCTTCCTGCCGGTCGCGTGCGCTGCATTCACTGCATCATGGCTGATTCCACAAAGAAGCGGATGAGCTACAGGGTACTACAACCCGGTATATGCACGGGCTGCGGTGCCTGTGTGGCCGTCGCAGGACCGCGTGCACGCATGGTCGACACGCCACTCGGGCCGGCCCCCGATTTCCCGCCCGACATGGCCGACGTGCCGGACCTCGCCTGGAACGCCTGCCCGGGCAAGGGCATCCACTATCCCGACCTCTACCGCAAACATTACGGCGCCCTGCCCGCCTCGTGGCTGCTCGGCCATGTGAAGAAGGTGCGGACCGGCTACGCCGCCGACCCCGACATCCGGCGGCGCGGCGCGTCGGGCGGCGTGATCTCCCGCGTGCTCATCCACCTGCTGGAGACGAAACGGATCGACGGCGCGATCGTGGTGCAACAGGGCCTGCCCGTACCGGAGAAGGCCCGCGTAAAGATCGCGCGAACGTGCGAGGAAATCCTCGCCGCGGCGGAATCGATCTATGTCCCCGTTTCGGTCCTCGATATCCTGCGCGACATCAAGCCTGGTGAGCGCTACGCCATGACGTGTCTTCCGGATCAGTCCTCCGCCCTCCGTCTTCTCCAAGTCTCGGAATTTCAACCTGCGCAGCAGGTGAAATACGTCCTCGGCCCCTACACGGGCACGGCGCTCTACCCCGCGGCGATCCGGTGCTTCCTCCGCGCGAAGCGCGTGAAGGATGACGACGCCATCACTTCGCTCAAGTGGCGCGCGGGCGAATGGCCCGGCTACCTCGAGATCAAGACGGCGTCCGGCAAGGTCCTGATGTCAAAGAAGGTCTACTACAATTTCCTGATCCCGTTTTTCGTGACCCAGAACAGCCTGCAGAACATGGATTTCGCGAACGAGTTCTGCGACCTGTCCGTCGGCGACGCATGGTCCCCGAAATTCGAGTCGCAGAGCGGCGGCCACTCGGTCATCACCACGAGATCCGACGCCATGGAAGACATCATCGCCGACATGGTCCGCACCGGCCTGCTGGCCGCGGAGGAGGTCGATCCGCTGGACGCCAGCGCGATGCATGGGCACATGCTCGACTTCAAGAAGCGCGGCGGCTATATCCGCAACCGCCTTCGCCGCTGCTTCGGCCGGGCCGCGCCGGATTTCGGCATGAAACCGCAGCCCCTCCCCGTCTCGCGCGTCGCCGTGGAACTCGTCATCAGCTCCATCTTTCTCCTGTCCCGCACATGGCTCGCGCGTAAGATCGTCGAGCAGATTCCCGAGGAGATTATTGGTCCCGTGTTCAACAAACTGCGCCTCGGCTGGAAATCGCTCAGCAAGCCGAC
The DNA here is from genome assembly GCA_043802525.1 of bacterium. Classification (GTDB taxonomy): domain Bacteria; phylum Verrucomicrobiota; class Kiritimatiellia; order CAIVKH01; family CAIVKH01; genus JAZDKY01. The sequence continues at coordinate 7,746 of JAZDKY010000114.1, read as the reverse complement.
GAAACGCAAGGGGCTCCGCGACTTGAAGATGGAGGAAACCACGAATGGACACAAACGGGCACGAACTGCACGATCCACTGAACACACTTAAAGCACTGAAGCCATCCAACTTTCTTCAGTGATCTTCAATGTATTCAGTGGATTCGTTCGTAATTCGTGTCCATTCGTGGTCGAAGAATGACGCCTTCGGAACAACTCGAAACATGGTTGGGCCGCGCACTACCGCGCATCTTGTCGCAGGTCTGCCGCGACCCGAACTCGGCCTGCTACGGATGCTTTGACCGGAACTGGTGGCACTACAAGGTGCGCGATTTCCCGTCGATCATCCTCCAGCAGGGCGGTTACGCCCTGTGGATCGCCGCCCAGGCCTTCCCGGAACATAAGGATGCCTTCACAGCACTGGCCGCCGCGTCGGCGCGGTTCTGGAACGACCGCGCGACGCGGCGCGGCGCGTTCGAGGAATACTACCCGTGGGAACAGGGCTACCCGCCCCTCGCCTTCTCGACGCTGGCGGTCATGAAGCTCGCTGCCCGGGGCGCCGTAGAACGCAACGAAGTGCATCCAGGCGCCCGGATCGCCGCCCACCAACTTACCCATCGCTTCGAATCACAAGCCGCCAACCAGCAAGTCGCGGGGCTGGCGGCGCTGGCCTGGCTCCAGAAGGTCTTCCCCGACCTCGTGGACGCCGCCGCGTTCGCCTCGCTCAAGCAGCGCACGCTCGCGCTCCAACACGAGGAGGGCTGGTTCGAGGAGTACGGCGGCCCGGACCTCGGCTACCTCTCCGTGACGATGGATTGCCTGTGGGACCTCTACGACGCGACGCAGGACGAGACCTATATCCGTGCCGCGGAAAAGGCGCTGCGATTCATCGGGTCCTTCGTGCCGGTCACCGGCGCAAGCATCGGCATGCACAACGCACGCAACACGGACTACATCCTCCCGTACGGCATCGCACGGACGGAAGGCGGCGCCCCGCTCCTGGCACGGCTGTACGCGAACATCGAAGATCCGGATCATTTCGTGCACGCCATCGACGATCGCTACCTCTGCCACTACGCCGGCCATTCCCTGCTTCGTGGACTCTCGCTGATGAAGGAAAGCAGCCAAGCGGGCTCGCCCGCCACCATGCGCGAAGCGCTTTGGGTGGGGTCAGGGCATTATCTGCGCTACGGGGAAACGCGCGCCATTCTCTCCCTCCGAAAGGGCGGCGGCGTTTCACTTTATCACGGCGACGCGTATGCATCCGACTTCGGCTGGGTGGTCCTTGCGGGCGGCCGGCAATTCGTGAACCACTGGTGGTCGCCGCACTGGACCTGGACGCGCGACGGCGACGGCTTCACCGTCGCTGGCCAGCTCGTCCCGCACGTAGAACACCTCAGCTCGCCGCTCAAGCACATGCTGCTCCGAGCCGGAAGTTTCGTCCTCGGCCGACAACTCATCGCCAAGCTGAAGGGCAAACTCATCTTCCAGTCCGAGCTGAGCTCATACCTCTTCAAACGCACGGTCTCGTTCAGCGCGAACGGCGCGCGCGTGACCGACGAGATCACGGGCCTGCCCCCGGCCGCGAAGGTCGTCCCCGCCCCGCGCGCATCCAAGCGCCACGTTGCCAGCGCCGACAGCGGGCACCGTGAGGACATGGCATTGGTGCACGGGTTCCGGCGGGATGCGCGGGAGTCTTTTTCAAACGGCACATTCATGGCAGAGATTAATTACGGGTTTTAACCGCAAAGAGGCGCAAAAGGCGCAAGAGAAGATTTCCTTTGCGGCTTATTGCGGTTAAATAGCTTCCATCGTGAAAGTCATCATCCAGATCCCCTGCTTCAACGAGGTACAGACTCTCCCGGCCACGTTAGAGGATCTCCCGCGCTCCCTGCCCGGGGTGGATGCCGTGGAAGTCCTCGTCGTGGACGACGGCAGCACGGACGGCACGGCGGATGTGGCCCGCTCGCTTGGCGTGCATCACGTGTTGTCCCTCGGCAGCAACCGCGGCCTGGCCGCGGCGTTCTCGCGCGGTGTCGAGTACGCGTTGCAGGTCGGCGCCGACATTGTCGTGAATGCCGATGCGGACAACCAGTACTGCGCCGCGGACATCGAGAAACTGCTGCCACCCATCCTGGCGAACAAGGCCGACCTCGTCGTCGGCTGCCGGCCGATCGTCGACCACCCGGAATTCAGCCCGGTGAAGAAACTGCTCCAGATCACGGGCAGCCGGACACTGCGGTGGATATCCAAGACCAACGTGCGTGACGCCGCATCCGGGTTCCGCGCCTACTCGCGCGAGGCCTGCTTCCGGAACTTCATCTACTCGTCGTTCTCGTACTGCATGGAGTCGCTCATCCAAGCCGGCAACATGGGCCTGCGCGTGACGTCGGTCGACGTGCGGGTGAACCCGAAGACCCGGGAATCGCGCCTCTTCAAAAGCGTCCCGCAGTACCTCTACAAGTCCGGCGGCACGATGTTGTCCATGTTCGTCCTGTACCGGCCCGGCCGCTTCTTCTCCATCATCGGCGGCGCGTTCCTCGCGGCCGCGCTGGCGATCGGCGTACGTTTCATCTACCTCGTCTATTTCACGACGCACCCGGGCCGGACCTACCTGCCCTCCCTGATCCTGCTGGCCGTCTGCACCATCATCGGCTTTCTGATGATCCTGCTCGGCATCCTCGGCGAGTTGATCAAGTTCCAGCGCCGCATCGCGGAAGAAAATCTCTACATCCAACGCAAACACGCCATCGGATCGAAAAATTGAACCACGGGGGACACGGAGGTACGCGGAGGTTTCCGGATGGTTCTTTCTGCAGAACCTCCGTGCTCCTCCGTGTCCTCCGTGGTTAAAATGGATCCCAAACAGGCCATCAAGTTGATCAAATTCCTCGCCGCGGGCCTGCCGTCCTTCCTGCTCGCGGTGCCCCTGAACTATTTCCTCGTCGATTTCCTGAAGCTGCCGCCGTCACCGGTGTACGCGTGCGTGCTGGTTTTCCAGGTATCGGTGAATTTCTTCATGTGCCGCTGGTTCGTGTTCGACAAGACGACCGATACGCCCGTGTGGAAGGAATTCGGCGCGTTCACGACGGGCATCCTCGTGTTCCGCCTGGCCGACTGGGCGCTGTACACGTTCCTGGTCAACGTGGTCGGCCTCTACTACCTCGCCGTGCAACTGGCGAATGTCGTGATCTTTTCCGTACTAAAATTCATGTTCTCGGAGAAGACGCTGAGGTGAAAGTGTCGGGTGACGAGTGTCGAGGGGGCAGAGTTCTTCCCCCGCCACTCGACACTCGCCACTCGCCACTCGACACTCCTCACCTTCTGTCGACCTTGATGTCCATCATGCTGATGATCATGGAGTTCATGATGGTCAGCATGCCCATGATGAGGAAGAGCATCGCCGCCGCGCCGAGCCGGATCTGGCGCAGTTCGCCGAACTGCGTGGTCACCCACGTGATGAAAATCGCCGCAAGGATGCCGCCGCCGCAGAGCATGAGCACCAGCCCGATGATGAGCCAGGGCTCGAGGACAAAGCGGTACGTCTTCCCGCTGCGGATGTCGTCGGGCAGGTAACCCGCGAACCGCACGTAGTACGTCTCGATCCGGTCGAACCAGATGGCCTGGTAGCCGATGATGATGAGCGGGATGCTGTAGAACAGGTAGTTGTAGTCGACCAGGCGCCCGCGGATGTGGAACGCACCCGGCAGCACGACCAGGGTCGGCACGAGCCCGAGCAGGAACATGATCCAGCCCGGGATCTGGAACACGACGTGCGGGGCAAACAGCAGGATGAACCGCAGGTGCCGCCAACCGTCGCGCCACGTGCGCAGGTGCGACGGCTTGTTCCGGCGATCCACGTGCAGCGAGCACGGGCGCTCGGTCACCTTGAGCCGGTACAGCCCGGCCTTGATGTTCATCTCCGACGCGAATTCCATGCCGCCGGAGACCAGCGACAGGCGATCGAACGCCGAGCGCGTGAACGCCCGCATACCGCAATTGCAGTCCGTGATCTTGAGCTTGAAGAACAACCGGATCAGGAAACTCAGCACCGGCGTCCCGACCCAGCGGTGCAACGACTTCATCGCGCCCTTGTGAATCGTCCCCGCGATGCGGCTGCCCATGACCAGGTCCGCACCGTTCGTCAGATCCTCCACGAATGCGACCGCCTCGCGAAAATCATACGTCGCATCGGCGTCGCCCACGACAAGGTACCTGCCGCGTGCCGCCGCACAGCCCGCAAGCAGCGCATAGCCGTACCCCTTCTTCCCGACCGGAACCACCAGGGCTCCGGCCGCCTCGGCCATCGCGACGGAGCGGTCGTCCGACCCGTTGTCCGCCACGATGACCTCGCCGCGCAGACCCGACAGCTCGACCGCCTCCTTCGCCCACGCCAACGCCTGCCCCAAGGTCTGCTCCTCGTTCAGGCAGGGGATGACAATCGAAAGCTCTATGTCTTGATCCGGCATCTGATTTGAACCACGGAGGACACGGAGTTGCACGGAGGGCAAAAGATGAACAGCCTCCGTGATCCTCCGCGTCCTCCGTGGTTAGAGTTCTTTCAAAAGCTGTCTCAGTTCCTCTTCGACATCGCGGCGCTTGATTTCTTCCATCCGCTTCCGCTGCGACGTGAGGACGTCCTCACGCACTGCGCCGTCACGGATAACCACATCCATCAGGCCCGCCAGCTCCGCGGGTTTCAGGTCTTCGACCATCACGCCCGCGCCGCCCAGCGCCTCCGGCATGCCGCCGATGTGCGGCGCGATCACGGGCACGCCCATGTACATCGCCTCCACCAGCGGCAGACAGTAGCCCTCGTGTTCACTCGTCGTCACGAATAAATCCGACGACCGGTAGTACGCGGGCAGCCCCGCGGGCGAGGCGAATCCCTCAAAGCACACGTTGGGCAGGTCCAGATCCCCCACCTGCATGCGAAGCATCGCGAAATAGCGCGGGCAACTTCGGTCCGAACCGACAAGGACGAGGCGGCTGTACGGGTTGAACTTCCTGTAGTACCAACTGAAGGCCTCGATCAGCGTCTCGATGCGTTTGTTCGGCGCGATGCGACCGACGTACAGGATTGTCGTCAGGCGTGTGGCGAATTTGCGAAGCACCTCCGGGTCGGGCGGGAGATCGAGCTGGCGCGGCGAGAACACGAGCGGAAAGACGCGGACGTTCTTGACGCCCACCGCACGCAGCTCCTCTGCGTTGAAGCCGGACGTGGCCCACGCCGCGTCGACGCGCGAGCTGATGTCCTTTAACAGAGATCTCGCCTGGCGAAGCTGCGCGGCCACGCGGTCGTCGAAACCGTCGAAATACTCCGCCGGCGTGATGTTCTGGTACACGAGAACCTTCTTCGCAGGCGATCCGACAAACGCATCCAGCGCCGGCGACCCGATGGAGTACTGATGCAGGACAACATCCGACGCCGCGCCCCGGTACTGGTCCAGCGGCCTGCACGCGTCCTTCATGGATGAGCTCACGTGGCGCGCGTCGGCGTAGATATCCGAGGCCATGCCCCACTTCCGGAATACTTCCCGCATGATCAGCGCCACATGGGAAATGGCGTCGCCATCCGCGAAACCGGCCATGACCTGGTCTATGCGACGGGCGCTGCTCATCGGTCACCCATCCGCCGCTCCAGCTCCGCAACCCGCGCCGCCAGTTTCGCCGATTCGTTGCGCTCGAATTCCAACGCGCTCACGATGTGCGAATTAATGAGGTTCTGGCGAAACGCCATGCGATTGTGCTGATAGCGAAGCAATTTCCAGAGAAAGGACCGGAGCTTGCCCTGGACCGCGCCGGCAAATCCGCGCCGCCGCGGGATGCGGTGGTCGAGCGTGTCGACGTGGCTCCCGCTGCGGATCAGTTGCATGAATCGCTCGTGGTACGCCGACTCGCTCTTTGCGTCGCCAAGCGACCTCGCGTTCAGCGACCACGGCAGCGGCGCGCAGCGCGGATCCTGCATGTGCCGCGCGGCGTCTGCCGCAATCCCCGGCCCGAGATCCGCCGTCCGATCCCTACCCGACACAATGATTTTCATAAGGAAATCCCGCCCCCAGCAGCCTGTGGCAAAAGCACGCGGGTCATTGTACTTTTACCACAGGCTGCTAGTCTATTTTCGATGACTGACTTAGCCAAGAGCCCTTTTCCCGAGACCGCGGACATCGAAACCTCGTCGGACGAATATGCGGGCCGCTTCGCCGGGCCTGCGGGCGAGTGGATGCTGAAGGTCCAGGAGGATATCACGCTCGACCTCCTGAAACCGACCGGCGCCAAGTCCATCCTCGACGTCGGCGGCGGCCACGGCCAACTCGCCCACCCGTTGTGCCGCGAGGGCTACAACGTGACCGTGCTCGGCAGCGCGCTCTCGTGCGAGAAACGCATCCGCGACCTGGTGCTGGCGAAGCGGTGCGAGTTCGTCGTCGGCAACGTCATCGCCCTGCCCTTCCCCGACCGCTCGTTCGACGTCGTCATCTCGTTCCGGATGGTCACGCACTGCGCGCAGTGGCCCGTGCTGATCAAGGAACTTTGCCGCGTCGCGAAGGACGCCGTGATCATCGACTATCCCACCAGCCAGAGCGTCAACGCGATCGCGCCCTTTTTCTTCGAAGCGAAAAAAAAGGTGGAGGTGGACACACGGACCTGGGCGCTCTTCAGGCACGCGCAGATCCGCGACGAGCTCGCCCGCAACGGCTATCGCATCGACACCCGGCGAGGGCAGTTCTTCTTCCCGATGGTCGTCCACCGGATGCTCAAATCGCGCGGCCTTTCCGCCGCGATGGAAAGCGTGACCCGCGCGATCGGGCTCAACAACCTTTGTGGCTCGCCCGTGATTGTGAAAATGACGAGAGACGTGTAGCCGCGGCTCTATGAGCCGCGATTCTGGCGGTGCAAGCTTCTGTCAGCCCCCGATGATTTCGTTCAGACCTTCGATGATCTGATCCATTTCGTCGTCAGAGGCACGGCTGAGTTTCCTGCCCAATCTTTCGGTGGAGAGTGTTCGGATCTGGCTGATCTTGACCCAAGTATCTTTAGGAAGACGGGGGGAGGTCAGTTGAAGCGTGAGTGGAAATCCGGCCTTCTGTGGTTGGCTCGTGAGAGCCATGGCGATTACAGTGCCTGATCGGTCGTTGAAAACGTCATGGCTGAGGATCAGGACGGGCCGCATGCCGGCCTGTTCATGGCCTTTCGTGGGGTTGAGATCAGCCCAGTAGATGTCGCCTCTTAGTATTCGGGCCATTGGGCAATCTCCGCCGAAAGTCCCTCATCGGCTAGTGCCCGTTCCTGTTTCGGGTCAAGCTTCGAGCACTCTCGAGAGAGGGCGGTCTTATCCAGGCGAGACAGCTTTTCGGCTACGGCTTGCTGAATGGCTTGGCTTCGATTGGGAAATACGTGCTGGCGAACCAAACGGTCAATTCGCGTCAACACATCCCGTTCAATGGTTATGGCTACTTTTGCTGCGCTCATGTGATTACCTTAAGTATGATAATACGTCATACCACTGCGCTGGTCAAGTGGTCTTGATTGAGAAGGCTGACGTCCGAGGTGAGCTTCGTTTTGCCCGCGGGCAAAAGGTAAACTCCACTTCATGACTGTATTTTCTTTGTTCCTGTTATGACAGGCTGGAAGAACCTTCCGTCCAGTCGGCCGATAGGGCCGATAGGGGTCGTATCTATACATTTATCAATTGACCGATCGGGCAGGGCTATCCAACTACATGGCCGTGGCGCTGGCGGTGAGCCGGTTTAGGATCCGGATGGGCAA
>JAZDKY010000113.1:0-59354 GCA_043802525.1 bacterium | reverse complement strand
ATCTTCGGTGCCGCGCGGTCGTCGCGGCCGAGGCCGAGCTGGTCCACGATATCCTCGCGCACCTCCGGCGTGGCCGTGGCAGTCAGGGCCATGACCTGCGGCCGGCCCAGTTCCTTCAGCACGTTTTTGAGTCGCAGGTAGTCGGGCCGGAAGTCGTGGCCCCACTGCGAAATGCAATGCGCCTCATCGACCGCGAACAGCGCGATGGATAGCGGCGACAGCACATCGAGGAAGCGCGCGCTTTTGAAACGTTCCGGAGCGATATAGAGGAGGCGGTACTCGCCGCGCGCCAAGGCCGCGATGCGCTGGTTCATCTCCGCCTCGGAAAGGGATGAATTGATGAAAGTGGCCGGGATCTCTTTCCGTATAAGAGCGTCCACCTGGTCCTTCATCAGGGCGATCAGAGGTGAGACGACAACCGTGATCCCGTCCAGCATCAGCGCCGGGAGCTGGTAGCACGGCGACTTCCCGCCGCCGGTCGGCATGACGACCAGCGAATCCAGCCCATCGATAACGGCCCGGACGACCTCTTCCTGGCCTTCCAGGAATTCGCGGAATCCGAAGTGACGGAACAACGCTTCGTGAATTGGATCGGACATGCCAAAACAGTAGAACGCCGCTCGACCCGTTGTCGAGAGCCGCCGAGATGTGGCGTCGGTTTACCCCGTTCCCACGGGGAAACCGAAAAGGGTCAAGATTTTTTGCTTCCCGGCGGGAGCCGGGTAAGCAAACGCTACATCGGGGGTTGCTCCTGGGCTCCTGAAGTCGGACCTCGCCAACTGCTTTCGCATCAACACATTGACCTCGAATCAGCTCCCAGAAACAGGGCTAGGGCTCGATTTAGGGGGCTGTTTCGGGCGCCATAGTTCGTAGCAGGCTCGCGCAGAACCCAGGCACCACCCTCCGCCATTACTCGCCCTGATACGGCCAATCCTCGGCCCGGGCCCCGAGGGAAGAGCCTGCGGTCAGACCCGAGTGGCCTTCACGAAGTCCACAACAAGATCACACGCCGCATCCATCGCTTGGTTCAGTTGAAGCGTTCCAAAAGCCAGGGTCCATTCATGCCACAGTTCATCACTGACGACGAGGAGGTTGGCACATCGAACCTTTCGGTGATCCGCCAAGGCGTACATCGCGGACGTTTCCAGTGTTTGCAGATTCTGCAATCCAACGCCCGGGCAATGCGGTCGACAGCCTGTTTCATCCACGAGACGATGAGCAGCGGAGCAATGCCGATATCGTCCACGCTGATGCCGCGCGATGTCGTGTGGTAGTTGACAACCTGATCCGGCGTAATTCGCTCACTCATTCTTTCTTCAGTCCTCCGTAGATGGCATCGCAGTCATGTCGCCAGAAACAGTCAACTGATGAGAACCCGCACCGACGAAGTTCATCGAAATGCCATATCAACGGCAGTCCCGATTCAATCCCTTGCCATTTCCCGAGGATACGTGTCCGAGCTTCCTGTGCCTTCGGCCCGAGACATTGGAGATATGCCGACCAGAATCCGTCCCAGTCGTCCGCTTCGCGCGTTGGCTGTGCATGCTGTACGACGGCGCGGTGCTTCGTCCATGAATCCTGAATCCGGGGAGAATCACTCCCTGCGTGATCGGCATTCAAGAAGATGCCTCCTGGTTTCAGCAGGGTGGAAATCTGGTGGTAAAGGCGCTTCAACTGCGACTTGCTCAACCAGTGGAGTGCTGTTGCGGAGACAACAGCGTCAACGGAGTGGGGCGCCGCATCAACCCATGCCCCATCGCGCAGGTCGAGTTGAAGGAAATGCGCGCGCTTGGGAAATCGCCGGGTTCTCGCCCTGGCAAGTGGCAGCAGGGTGAAATCCAGATCGATGCCGATGACACGCGCGCGGGGTAGCTGCTTGAGAAGAGAGAGACCGAGCGTTCCTGTCCCACAACCCAGGTCGAGAATGACTCGGGGATTGGTCTGCGTGTCGCGGATGAGCCGCGCGATCACCGCGAATCGCTCCGAGCGTGCAACGAGGTATCTCTCCTGCATCCTGTCCCAGCGCATCACCCACTCGCGCCACTTCATTCCTGCTTGTAGGTCTTTCATATCGTTGAGCGAACGTCACGCTTCACCTTCGTTTTGACCGCCCCGGGCAACACGTACGGTGACCGCGCTGGTTGGGTCATCCTTTTCTTGCCTCTATGTATGCCATGGGCACAGAAAGATTCAGTTCGCTATTCTCTTGAGCCAGTCGATTCAGTTCTTCCTCGACGTGGCGGAAGACATGCTTCTCGGTATTTGGATCCAGAAGCCGTCTCCAGTCGTCGAGAAATGCTTCCTTGATGATGAAATGACGCAGCATTGTGCTGCCATCGACAAATCGAAACGAAGTCATCTCGGTCGATGAACGGGTGGGCGTGAAACCGAATTCAACCATCATCTGGTTCAGTCCTTGGATCGTGACCCTTTTCTGGATGTGCTCTGTCAGCTTGGCAAGGGCGGTCTTCATGTCGAGTTGCTGGAGCGTCAGTTCGAACACGCCGTAGAACTCGGGCATGTGTTCTCGGAGATTCGTTCCCCAGGAAAGGATCGCATCGGGTTTGGCCACACGACGGCATTCGGACATCACAGCATTTCGATCGGAGAGGTTGTTAATGAGAAGATTGGAGACGATCAGATCAAATGAGTGGTCCTCAAATGGCAACTTCCCCGCATCGCCTTCCACGAACTCAACATTTGGGATGCCCATGATTTCTGATTTGCGCTTGGCCTTACGAATCGCGTCGGACCATGGATCGATTCCGATGACCCGCGAGGTGTTCCCAAGGCGCTGTGCAATCTCCAGTGTGGGAAACCCGTCGCCACAACCAAGATCAAGCACCCGGAGGTTCTGCCGCAAGGGCAAGTGTCTCAGCAGAACGAAGCCACACATCGCCGACCATTGCGGTAGGTCATCGTAGATCCAGTTGACCTCCGGGTTTCCCCAGTCGAATTTGTGATCCAGGTAGTCTGTCATATCATTCCTTGACCCATCGTCGTGTCATGCTCGAATGTCACACCTCACTGGCGGTTTTTGCCGCCGCGGCAAAACCGTGCGGTGATGGTTGGCAGCTTCATTTCTTATCTGGGATGAGTCTTCTTCTATGAATCGGCTTCACGGGAAAGAACTCAAAGAGCTCCATGTGCTCCACGGCCCCTTCCAAGACTTCGTGATTGTTCACGCAGATATCGATCCCTTTGAGGAAATCCCCAGGTTCGATGTCCACCGCCATCGTGCAGTGAAAAAGGACGGTTCCCGGCACGTAGGTCAGGTTGTATTCTATGCTTTGCGCGCGGATGAGATCGCAGTGCTTGGCATGAGCCTGCAGCAAGCCTTGGGACAAGACAGCGCTATAATACAGCACGTGCTTGTCTCCGAGAAACGCTCCAAAGGGAATCAGCCTGATGCTCGAATCGGTAACGGGGGTTGCCTCGAGGAGTTCGATGAGCGTTGCCGGATTTCCCGAGGGAAACGCGGAAAACGTTATGTGGGGTGGCTCATCGAATTGCCCCGGTGTCTTTCCCACGCCTGCGGCTTCAAACTGGTGCCACAGTTGTCGGACTTGACCCTCGAGTTTTCGATCCAGCGTTAATCCAATTGCGTATGCCATCTTCGTCTCCTCTGCCAATGTCACGCTTCAGCCTCAGTCGGATGGGATCACACCTAATTTTGATACTTTGCCGTTCGGCAGTGTTATTAAGTTTTAAAATAAGGTTTGACCCCTCCGCCCCAAAGTTTCACCACGTCGGTCGAATCGTTACGAGCTATTTTCGGGGTCAAAAAAGCCGGCTAAGAAGGCCGGAATGGCCGTTTCCAGTCATAACTACTTGGAAGATGGCCCGGTCCGTGGTCCGACCCGTGAAGAAAGGCGAATGTTCGAAAGCGCCTCCGTTCTTCGAGGTTCACGCCTGCCGCGTCATGGCCTCGCCGCGGTGTTGGCGGCAAGATCTAGGCACCGAAAGGTATCGGAATAGTTGCGAAAGAAGTTTCTCGAAGAATCGACTTCATAAGGGCTCTCGCGATAATGGAACTGTGCGATTCAAAGTATGCCTTTTGCTTCAAAATGCCTTCTTCTGATTGCTCGGTGTCAGAAACTTTGTAGCGCAGTATGAAGTTGATCTTGCATGTCAAGAGTGGCGAAACGTTTTGTGGAGCAGGCTTGCTGGGGTCTCCAGGGAAGGCCTTAAGCGTTGCTTCAACTTTTTGAATGAACCAGTCGATGCTTGATGTCCCGTCCTTTTTCAGGAATTCCGGTGCTATGGATACGCGATAGTCCATGAAACCCTTTGGCTCGGGTTTCTCCGACAAAACCTGAAGCTCCACATTCCGCAGTTCAGATTTTACGAGCGCTACGCCCGGGATCTGTGATGGCTGATCGGATTCCATTGGAATTCTTCCTTAGTGGTGAACGGCACAATATTGTCGATGCTGGACACCTTCACATTGTGTTCATGATGATGAATGACTTGGCGCCGCTCGTCATCCAAGAATCGCTCCACTGCTTGTTTGACCAAATCATTGAGTGTTTCACCGCGCCGTTTTGCTGCAAGGGCGGTGGCTCTGTGTGTCTCTGATCCGATGCGAACATTGAAAGTTCCTTTAAAAGGTTTCTCGGGCTCTTTGCCTGCTTGCTGGCAAGTCTGCAGATAGTCATCCACAGCATTTTGAAATTCGTTTTGCAACTCGGGAACAGTCGTTGCCTCAAAAGTCACCAAGTCATTTATGAACTCGATCTTGCCGTGCAAGACATTGTCCTCGACGCTGACGCACGCCGCACCGAGGTATCCCTTGTACTCAAAATATGTTTGGTTGCTCATATGACGCCTTCTTCCTTCAAAGAGTTCAGCACGTCCTTGATTTGGTACTGTAAGAGCGTGTCATCTGGGTGACGTTTGTGCAGCGAAATCACATGCTTTGTTGCCGCCCGAATAAACTTTCGACGAGAGCCACTGCCGGTTTGTTCTGCATAGCCAAAATGGCTGAGCAGTGTTGCGAGGTCTGACCAACTGAAGTCTCTGGCGCATGGCTTGCCCTGAAGTCGTGCCAGCAGTTTTTCATGCTTGCCCATTATTCATACCCATTTTTATTGTCGACGTGCAACTGTTATTCAGTTGCATGGTAAATCCAAGTCAAAACTACAAGATAGTGGGGTTGTTGTGCGGGCCTATCCCGAAAGGGCACAAGAGCACTCGCGCCAAGCTTTAGTGTCAGCAAGTGTTTCACGCCCGCTTCCAAGCCAGTGTCGGTCTTCTTGGCGCGTCGAACGCCCCAAGTCAGGGTTTCGGCGCGCTAGCGACGAATACCCTCCACTTGGATGTTCGCTCCTCCGTTCTGAATCGGATTCTGCAACACCCCTCCTGCTGCTGCAACGAAGACGACAATCCATCCAATCAGGAAAGCAACAGGAAGGGCTGCCGCGTAGGTTGTCGCGCGGGGTCGCGTCGGCTTCGAGAGACGAGGGTCAATACGGCCCCGTACCCACTCGCGCAACTCATCGTCTGACCTGACGAGCGCGTCCGCGTCGAGTTGCCATCGGTCGTAGTAATAGCGGGACAGACGCATAATCTGGATCCAGACGACTGCGAATACGATGCCGAGGATACTGGTGGCGTAGATCAGCCACAGTAGCTGCTTCTCAAGGGCGAACGCCAGGATTGCGATGAGGCCGGTGGATGCGAACAGCATGGCCTGAAACCGTGTCCACATGAGTTCCGCTTCCTTGCGCGCTGATTCATTCAGCGCGCTGAGAAGCTGTAGGCGGTCCGTGATCTCCATATCGTTTCTCCTGAAACGAAGAGCGTTTTAGCCCTCGTGCGGCGAGTATACGCCGGTGGACTGGAGGAACAAGCGTTGGCCTCGCCGCATGAGGACTGAATGTGTTGAACGGAGCCGCGGTGGCTATGGGGGAAAGCGAGGCTGTTAGGGATGGCGTTACACACCATGATGAAGCATATGGGACTATTGCATACGAGACGATATTCCTCGAATCCGCCTGCGACGCTGTGCCCGCTCGCAACGCATACGCGCCCGCCTGCATCGCTGTGCGAAGCATTGCGGGCAAGTAGCGTTTCGGGCGAGCGTAGCACTGCGGGCAGGGAGCCTTGGTCGCCTACGGCGCCGCCGAAGGTGGGTAAACGTGGCCCTCCATCTGATGTCAAGACGTCAAGCCGGGATTGATGCTTCTCATCTGAACGATCCGGCCACCGCCAGGGAACCTACCAAGCCGATTCTCAACCACGGAACTCACGGAAAGGGATGCAGGGTCGGCCTTCCGTGTGGTCCGTGTATTCCGTGGTTCCCCCTCCTGAAACGCTAAGCCGGGATTGATGCCCCCCCGAACAATCCGGCCGCGGCGGCTACGTGCGATCCCATGGCACAGGCTCAGCCAAGGGATCCGTGTACCGGTAGAACTTCCCGGCGTAGTTCCGAATGACCAGGTCGTCGCCTTCGCGGCGCGTGATGTAGCTGGGCGCAACCGGTACCTTCCCGCCGCCACCCGGCGCATCGATCATGTAGGTCGGCACGGCATACCCCGTCGTGTGACCATGCAGGCTGCGGATGATGTCGATACCGGCCTGCACCGGCGCGCGAAAATGCGCGGAGCCCACGATGGCGTCGCACTGGTGCAGGTAGTACGGCTTCACGCGCACCTTGAGCAGTCCCGTGCAGAGCCGCTTCATCACGGCCGCATCGTCGTTCACACCCTTGAGCAGAACCATTTGCCCGCCGAGCGGAATGCCCGCGTCGGCGAGGCGTTCACACGCGCGCGACGTTTCCGGGGTCAGTTCGTCGGGATGGATGAAATGGAGGCTCATGAAGAGCGGATGATATTTCTTCAGCATCCGGCACAGATCCCGCGTGATGCGCTGCGGCAAAACCGCGGGCACTTTCGTGCCGATGCGCAGGAACTCCACATGCGGAATCGCGCGAAGCTTCTGCAGCAGCCACTCGATCCGGTCATCCGCCATGATCAACGGATCACCGCCCGAAAGCAGCACGTCACGCACCTCCGCATGCTCGCGGATGTACGCGAGCGAGCGCTCCCACATCGCGTGGTCCGGCAGGAACGTCCCCTTCCCCACGAGCCGCGAGCGCATGCAATACCGGCAGTACGTCGCGCAGAAGTCGGTGACGAGGAACAGGACTTTGTCGGGATAGGTGTGCACGAGGCCCGGGACCGGGTTGTGGCTATCCTCCCCCAGCGGGTCATCGTACTCGCCGGGCGACCGCACAAATTCCGCGGTCTGCGGAATTTTTGTTTTGCGCAGCGGCGCGGATTCGGCAACACGGCTCGCGTAGTACGGCGTGATCCCGAGCGGCAGGCGTCCGCCGATTCGAATTACCGCCTCTTGCTCGTCATCCGACAGGGTAAAGACGCGCTGCAATCCTTCGAAATCGCGAATGCGATTTCGAAGCTGCCACCGCCAGTCGTTCCAATCCGCGGCAGATGCCCCGGGGAAGAATCTTTTCCTGAAGCCCGGGTTCATGCCATGCGGCCAAGTCGTGCGCGGATCAGATCAAGGCAGTCCTGGGGAAGCGGCAGGGTGTCCACACGCCGGATCAACTCGTTGCGGTCAGCCATACGATGCCGCAGCAATGCGGCGACAAAAGCCGTGTCCTTCTCCCGCCCCGCCGCAAGCTTTGCTGCCGCCAGATCGTGCACTTCAAGACACCAACCGGTTGCGCCGCCGGTATTCTCGTTGCGGATGGGCAACAACCGATCCTCCCATCCCACCGGCAGCGTCGCCGTCGTCTCGTCCACCCCATGGGCGTAGTAGCCGAAGGTCTCGTGAAAGATGGAACGTTCCCCAATTGCGCCGTCGATCTGCACGGAAAGGTCGGATCGCCCTTTCGGAAAGACATCCGCTTCGATGGACACGATCAGGTCCCGTGGCGCATCGGGGTACTGGCCCAGAATCGCCTGACTGCCCACCACGACGATATCGCCAATACCCGATACGCCGCTTGAGGCGCGTATGATGTGCTCAAGCTCGTGTCTTTTCATACCGTTGAATTATGGAACGTCGTTCCTCTGGAGAAAGAATGCCGCAGAAAGGACTGGACTGGCGCAGGCGGCGCGCGCGCTCATCGTCGGCGCGCAGCAAGCGGAGGATGTCTCCCCGGCTGCTGTGATCCAGAATGTCCACCCATTCCAGGAGCGCGGGTTCGGGGCACGGCTGTCGCTGCGCGAGCCATCGGGAAAGCACGGAGCGAGCCCGATCAAAGCCCGCCGGATCCGTCTGTAGACGGTCCGCAATGGCCAGGTCAAACGCCCTGCTCCGTTCATCAATCCACTCATGCGATCGCATGCCCACAGCATAGCCGACCAGCCGCCCCGATTCAACACAACCCCCTGAGGGGTACTGCTTCAGTTTGAATAAGTATTGTTGTAGCCGCGCCACGAAGGGGCGCGCAATTACACGGCGACGGCTCGTGCTACGTAGCGAAGGAGCATCGCTACTTCGCAGAGTAGCAAGCACCGTGGCTACACGAACCAATTCAAACGGACCCACAACCCCCTGAGGTCATCCATGCAATCCCATGGCTCTATCCAACGGTGACGGCGGCCGGCGTCGGCGTATCCGATGTGAGGTGGGAGTCGACCTGCTGAAGGATACGCTGCGCGCTACGCACCAGACGTTCGGCATCACCCGCCGCACGTTCCCGATCCTGCAGATTCGCGTGGATTTGCGCCAGATCGCCCGCGGGCCCACCACCTTCGCCGAGAACCTCGGCGACCGGTTGCAACGGTCCGTCCGGGACCCGTCCGTGCCGATCCAGGTACAGGGCCTCGATCGCCCTCGCACAGGCCTCGTGGAGCGGCGGCATCGCCTCCGGGAAAAAACCGCCATCCGCCAGCAGCGTCGCCATTTTCCGCGGGCGGTCGGCGGACGCGAAATGCCGCGCCGCCTCCTCGCGGTAGCGCCGCACCGGGGCCGCCTTGACGGCGTCCCCGAGTTCCGGCGAGCGGAATAGGACCGCCGTCTTCGCCGTAAACGCGATCACGCCTTGCATCTGTAGCCGCTGCAGCAGGTCGTAGGTCGCCCGATCGACGAGCTCGACACAAGACTCGGGAACGCTGGCCTGCGCCTGACGCAAAATCTCCTCCTGCGTCGCTTTCTCCCTGACGATGACAAGAAACGACCGCTCGTCCGCGGCGCATTCAATCCCGAGAACCTGGGACGGAAACCGCGCGGTCAGATCCTGCTTCAGCCGCTCCGATGGAACGAGGGCCTTGCCGTTGCCGCGGCCGGGACGCTCGGCCTGCGACTCAGATTCCGGTTGGACACCCATGAGTTCCCCGAGCCGGTTGAGGAAGGCCCCGCGGCCCTGCGGCTGCAATCCACCGGCCGGCGCGTGGCCGTCCAGAACGCTGTCGGCCAACTGCTGCTTGAACGCGAGCTTGCCGAGCATGGCGTGCTCGATGGATTGCTCCGTCACAAGATTGATCACCGTGACGGGCCGCGTCTGGTGCTTGCGCCAGGCCCGCGCGATGCGCTGCTCCAGCCGCGCGGGATTCCACGGAAGATCAAGATTGATCACCACATTCGCGGCCTGCAGGTTCAGTCCCGTCCCGCCCGACTCGGTGGAAAGGAACAACCTGCACTGCGGGTCGTCCCGGAATCGGTGAATTTCCTCCCGGCGCTTCCGCTGGTCCACTGCGCCGGTGTGGAGGGCGAAGCCGATGCCCTTCTTGTTCGCCAGTTCCCCAACGAGATCCAGCATGCGGACCCACTCCGAAAAGATCAGGGCCTTTGCCGCGGGATCCGCGAGAACGTCGTCCAGCAGAGACTCCAGCTCGGGAAGTTTCGGACAAACCCTGCACGCCTGGTCAAGGATGTACGGGGTGTCGCAGAGCATCCGCATGCACGCCAGCAGGCGCTGCAGCAGCTCGAAATCCTCCTTGGTGAGCGGCCGCTTCCGGGCCTTGGCCAGCAGGCGGCTGGCGCTCATCTCGTAGTCCTCGTACCGGCGCCGTTGCTCCTTGTCCATCGGCACGAAACACGTATTCACCGTCCGTGGCGGGAGTTCGCCTTCCACGTCGGCCTTGCGCCGCCGCAGCATCACCTGGTTCACGCGCTGATGCAATTCGCTCACGTTCCGATGCTGGAGACTGCCGTCGTCATGCAAGGCAAGGAACTCGCGATGGAAACGAAACAGGGCTCCAAAGAGATGCGGGTCCAGGAATTCCACGAGCGAATAGATCTCCTCGATGCGGTTCTCCAGGGGCGTCCCCGTGAGCACGAAGGCATACGGACTTTGAAGCCGTTTGATGATCTTCGAGGTGCGCGTGGGCCAGTTCTTGATGCGTTGGGCCTCGTCGAGAATAACAACGTCCGGAACCAAGCCGCCGTTGATATCGTCCACGTCCGGACGGACCTGCTCGTAGTTGGCGATAGTATAGAATGCGCCTTTGCGGTAGGCGCGCAGGCGCTCCGCGCGAGGGCCGAAGACCAGGAGCGCATCACGCCCTGTAAACTGCCGGATCTGTTCTTCCCATTCCCCCTTGAGCGATGCGGGACAGACAATGAGCACCCGGCTTGCGCGTTGCATCTGGCTCAGGAGTTCGCAGGCGGCGATGGCCTGAACCGTCTTGCCCAGCCCCATCTCGTCGGCCAGCAGCGCCCGCTGCCCGAAAGCCAGGTGCAACATACCTTCCTCTTGATACGGATAGAGGGGCGTCCGAAGCGGATTGAGCGTTCGTTTCCCTTGCCGCACATCTTCGAGAAAAGCCCGTCGCGCCTCCTCGCGCTGTCGGCGGAGCAGGAGCCATTCCCTCCACGTCGCAAGGCCGTGCGAAACGCGCACGCGCCCCCGCGCGGCTTCGCCCGCCTGTTCCAAGGCGCGTTCCAGGGCCGGGAGCGCGTCCAGCGGATCGCCCAACAGCGTACCGTCCGCCGCGAAAAACGGCGCCAGCAGGTTATCCGCCTTCCGGTCCGCGCTCGCGGGCCTCAGAAGTCGGACGACCGTGGGATCGGCGCGGCCATCCAGGAATATCTCGTAGTACGGCGACCCCTCCTGCGCCGCGGCGGCGAATTGCCGTTTCTTGCCCCGCGCCGCATGCTGAAGAACCCGTTCGATGTGTTTGCAAGTACCCAGCCGGTTCGTGGCGAAATCCCGGCACAGGCAGGTATTCAGCGGCTCGGTCAGGGACCGGATTTCAACGCGGTATGGATGTTCCCACTGGGCGGAACGAACCTCGTACACGCCGTGGAAACCGCCGTTACCCTCGGCTCGACTGACGGCGGCTTTCTGTTTTTCCGCGCGCAGCTTCCGGAGTTCAATCTCCTCGGCATCCGAGTAGAAGCCCGCGGCCGGCGAGCGACGCTCCAGGACCAGCGCCGCCTTCCCCTTCACGCGTTTTCTTGTCATCGCCTTCTCGTTCGTGAAGTCCGGATTTCATAGGATATTGGGGGCCAATGTCAACGCTTTGCGGTGGAAGATTCCGAACCTCCAGTGAACTCAGTATGCCTGGGGCGCATGTCACTTCCGTAGGGGTTTGTCGGGTTCACTTTCAATCGAGGAAACCACGAAACACCCAGCGCGGCACAGCCGCAACCGAAGAAGAAGGAAACCACTGAACACACTGAGTTCACTGAAGGTTCGGAATCTGTTTTCAGTGTTCTCAGTGTATTCGGTGGTTTCAATCAGAATAACAACTGCCTGTCTTTTCTTCGTGTACGACGTGCCTTTCGTGGTTTTTCGCCTTCGGCGGAGATCTGAATACGTACGTATAAGGCCAAGTCATCGATGACCGGAAGGTCAGACTCAGAAACCCTTACGCGGGTGGAACGCGCCCGTGTGCCTGCCCGCCGAACGATTGACATATGGCCATATATTGGCTACATTATAGCCGTAATGAAATATCGGATCGAGTTGGCGCCGCCGGCCCGCAATCAGTACCACGCCTTGTCCGCCTACGATCGGGCGAAGGTGCGTGACGCGATCGACGAGCACCTGACAGCCCACCCGACACACGAGAGCAAGAGCCGAATCAAACGCCTGCGAGAGCTGAAGCGGCCCCAGTACCGCCTCAGGGTGGATGACCTGCGTGTTTTCTACGATGTTGACGGGCAACGGGTTGGCATCCTTGGAATTGTAGCCAAGGTGCACGCGGAAGAATGGCTACGCGAAGAAGGGGAAGAATCATGAAGACAATCGCATTGGCGGATATGAAAGACAACCTGTCCCACTATTTGCGGGAGGCGGGCAAAGAGCAAATCGTCATCACGAAGCATGGACGACCAGCCGGCGTACTGATCGGCTTCGGGACGGAAGACGACTGGTTTGATTATCGCCTGGAGAATGATTCTCGTTTCCTCAAGAAGATTGAGCGTGCACGGGCAGACATCAGAGCCGGAAAAGGCGTTCCGTGGGAAGACGTGAAAGCGGAAGACAGGCGGCGCACGAGCGCCTCCGCCATTGCGCCTCACCCGCGACGGGTGAGCCGAAGGTGAGGCTAACGGTTATTCTTGAGACAAGCGAAGAAGGCGGATTCACCGCGTTGGCGCCGGCACTGCCCGGTTGCATCAGCGAGGGAAGCACCCGCGAAGAGGCCATCGAGAACATCCGCGAGGCCATCGAGTTGTACTTGGAGCCGGTTGAAGACGACACGGCGCCTCAGCCGGAAGCCGAGCGGCTGGAACTCGTGGTATGACGAAGGTTCCGAGCCTCGGCTACGAGCAAGATGGCGGCGGCGCGTCGATCTGACGGACAACCCGCGACACTTTTCAGTCACCTTCCCCCGCCCGCGTGGACGTCCGCTGATATGTTTCATGCATTGTATGCAAAGCACGCATTTGCAACACTCATTCTGCTGAAACGCAGGCCATACTGTAGATCAGGTCGAAATATTTTCGAGGCAGAATAACTGTTGTTCCGACGCGCTGCGCGCGTCGGAACAATGTGTCGATGCTTCGCCAGCGCCACATTACGGCATCAAGATAGACGAATAAGAAAGGGCTAGATATGGGAAGTGCATTTGAATCAACGCAAAAGGAAGTGACACAGGATCATTCGATACGGAGGCCGTTAATCCAGAAGATACAGGAATTACGTGCTGGCCGTTTAGTCATCTCGTTCTTCATCTCGTTTCAATCGAGGGCACCACTTGGATCCGAAGATGCCAACATGATCGAAGAGGTGCTGGTGAACTCTGACACAAGCAAGGGTGTAACGCTCCTGCTTGATGCGCCAGGAGGTGACGGCCTGGCAGCAGAACGTATTATCCAACTCTGTAAGAAATACAGCAAAGGCGACTTTGAAACGATCGTTCCCGCCCGAGCGAAATCGGCAGCCACTATGGTGTGCTTGGGATCTGATCGAATGACTCCTCGTATCGCGCGGGCTAAATTACCTACATGAAGAAGAAAATAGAAAACCAGCAAGCCGAGACATTGGATGTGTTACTCAAGAACCATCCATCTGCTAGTCAACGACTTGCGCGCGTATCGAAGTTTCCTCTTCAGACTCCTGCCGAGATTGCGCCAGAGACTGCCGATTGGCAAATGCAGCGCAACCCATCCAGACAGTATCCCGGTGCCGCATCTTTTGTGCTGGCAGCCGGAAACTAGCTGCACCATTGCCAAACAAGCGCATGCGCGTAGCGCTTCGGGCGAGCGTAGCACTGTGGGCAACGGAACTTGCCCCTGACGGTCATCGCGTTCTGGCGGGACAGCCTCCCGCCTTCGTCTTGATCGCGCCGCGCGATTCCAACTACGGCGAGGCTCGCCTCCGGCGCCGCCAAGGGCGGGTAAACTTGCCCCTCCGGCTACCTTCGCTCCCCCGGCATCGCGGACGTCCGACATGTTTCGTGCATTGTATGAAAAGCACGCATTTGCAACACTCATTTCGATGAAACGCAGGCCATACCGCACATCAGGTCGAAATATTCTTTGGGCACAATAACGTTGGGCATCAGGAACATGAGTGACAAGCAGCAATTCTATAACTACGCCGTTGGGTTCGTCGATTTGCTTGGCCAAAAGGACGAGTATCGGGATCAGAATCTATTGCCGACATTCAAGACACCCGAGGACGAACAAGCATTCATCCAGAAAGTCAGGCAAACAATCGGGGCTATCCTTGATCTTCAGAAATCCAGCAATCAATTCCTCGTTGCGGCAAGAGACTGCAAATCGCCCCTTCGGCAACTACTGCCCGAGGAATTGAGGAAGACGTATGACGAGATGTGTGTGACAATCCTACAGACTCAGAATTGGTCAGACGGAATTGTCTACTTCACATCCCTGGGTTCAGATGCGGTTAAGGTGCCAATGAATGGCATTTTCAACATGATCACGGCCCTTGGGAGTCTCTGCTTCTTGGGCCTTGCAAAAAAAAGACCTATGCGAGGCGGACTTGAAATTGCATGGGGGACGGAACTCGCACCGGGGGAACTCTATGGTTGCGCTGTCGTCAAAGCATACGAGATTGAGAGCAGAATCTCCCAATATCCGCGCATCGTCATTGGTCCGTATTTTCTGCACTACCTCCAGGCGCAGTCTCAAAACACGGAGACCGGCCATCACGCAGAACTCAACAGAAAGCTGGCCGATATTTGTCTCTGTATGTTGATGCAAGATGTCGATGGACATCCTACAATTCACTACCTCGGCGAGACATATGAGAAGTATATCAGCACCACACAGCATCAGCACATTTATGACAAGGCGCTCGAATTCATTCATGCATCTCTAGATAGATTCCGTTCAGAGAAGAACACAAAGCTTTCATTAAGATACATACAGTTGCTGAACTACTTCGAGGCACACAATCCAAGGACAGAAGGGGCTGTCCAACCTGCTGCTTCGCCGGTGCCACATTACACGGCATGAAAATGGACAAGAGACTTCCAGCCGAGAATGAGATCACCTCGTTGGCGAATTACATGGCTTTCGTGGAAGCCGCTCAGCAAGAGATAAGGGAGAGCAATTCGGACGACCTGTTGCTCTTCAGGGGGCAGAGTGTTGATGAACCTCTCCTGCCAAAAATGGCAAGGCTACACATGGTTCACCGCAAGTGGGACATTTGGCAGCGCCATGCCCTCTTGGAGACCGAGTCACGCATGCTGTCTGAATTCAAGAGAAGAGCGCGGCCTTTTACTGCATCTGTACCGGAAACAGAGTGGGAATGGATGGCTCTTGCTCAGCATCATGGAATGGACACAAGACTTCTCGATTGGACATCAAACGCACTTGTCGGCCTCTACTTCGCCCTTGAAGAAGACGGGAGCAAGGGACAACGCGTTGTGTGGGTACTTCGTGCAACGCCAGAGGACATCGTAGCACCCACTTCACACGTCGCTCCATTCTCACTGCCCACCACGAAGTTCTACCGTCCAAGTTTGCTCTCTCCGCGCATCATTGCCCAAGATGGGTGGTTGTCTGTCCACAAACACATGACGACCAAAGACACCTTCATTCCGCTGGAGCAGAATCGGGCTTTCAAGAACTGCCTGAGGAAATTAAAGATACGGGGTGAACGGCACCGCCATTTGCCGCAACTCGATCTCTGTGGAGTCAACAGGGCGGCCCTCTTCCCGGGACTAGACGGACTTTGCACGTACTTGAACTGGAAGCGTGGCCCAGACAACTGGGTTCACATCTCAATGCCGAAGGAATTGCCGAGTGCGAATACCCCGTCAAAGAATGACGTCCACCGGATTGCTCACCCGCGGAGGGCTCGGAAACGATGACATCTGTCGTTGGGTCCATAAACTGATGAATACGAAAGATGATGACAAATATCTCTTGGAGCCATTGGCCAACTCTCTGGGCATTTCACTTCCTGAATTGCCCGAACCACCCTGCGATTGGGACAAGTTATTTGACGCACAGTATTGCGCGCTCCCATCCATGTTCGAGAGATACCAGCACAACAACAATCAGCCCCAAGACAAACAACTCCTGTATTCGCTGGAAATACAACCGCGCATTCAGGACTTTGTTTTAATGAGTCAAATACCGATCCTGATTCGTCCGGAAGGCCCGGTTCTGTATCTGCCAATAGACGCCCTCGGGGCAAAGGACTTTGATGTCGAATTTCCGAAGTGGTACCAAGAGCTACTTGCCTATCTCAATTCACGGTTTAGCGCTATTTCATCGGGCGATGAAGTGTACTTCATCCAATACAAAGCACGCGCCCACACATCAATTCCGAGGGATAAACAAAAACGTAGAGACTATTTTGAGAATCAGTCCATCGTTGATTTCACGTACATCAAAATTGAAAAGCGACGCCTACTCGACTCTATTCTCTGGTATCGCAGGCTATATCGCCATTGCACAGAAATAACTGAAGCTCTTAGAAAGTGTAACAAAAGGCGACTCTACCTGACCATGGTGATCTGGCTTGTTGTCGGGTTTGTTTTCTGCTGGTTGCTCGGGTTTTGACACCCATGGTATTCAAAGCCAATTATCTCGCCGCATCACTTTGCGACAAATGCGGCATACGGAAATAGACCCAACAACCATTAAGCTCACTCGTGCTGCATACCTGACTCGGTTTCAGACAAGGGACACAGCGGCAGACGGTGAAGCTCGTCGTTGCGGTGGAGATGCTTCGCATCTCCGCTCAGAATGCGGCGCTCACTTCGTTCCGCATTCGCCAAATGAAGAAAAATGAAATACGATATTTCCCGGTGACACCATGATACGAGCGTCATACCTTGCAGGCTTCATTCTCGTCGCTTCTCTGTGCTCAGCGGCCCTTGCGGGTCTCATCCCCTGCCCAGACTGCGGCAAGCAGGTTTCTGATCGCGCCGTCATGTGCCCCAGTTGCGGCTGTCCGGGCGATGCCATTCGCGCCGCCGCGCAATCCAACCAGACGGCCAAGATTGAGCTTCCATCCTTCTGCCACAGTCTTGTTCGCGTCACGTCCGATCAAGGCGAGGGCGCGGGCGTCTGCATTCAGACCCCATCGCAGTTGTACGTGCTGACCGCGCAGAACTTGATGGCCGGTGCGCAATCGCTGGCGCTGACGAAGATGCTGGACGGCCAATCCATCGCGTACACGTCCATTGAACTTGCCGCTGACCGGAACCTGGCCCGCCTTGCCGTGAACGCCACGAATCTGCATCCCCTTGCCATGGCTGACACGAACAGCGCCGACCTCGCGCTCGTCTATGTCGCCACGAACGGGACTGTCGCGGTCATGCAGACGGGCGCGGTGAGTGGGCAACTTCCCGTAGGGACCCCACTACTCGACGCGGCAACGAATCTCGTCATGGTCATCGGGACCTCCGATGGGAAACACGCGGAAACTGTCGCGTCCGTCCCGGCATGGGTGCCGGTGCAACCGCTGACCTATCGCACCCAAACGACACTACTCCAGAAGGCAGGCAAGCGGACTGGCGACTACCCGGCTGTACTGCAACAACTTCAGGAAACGAAATGGCTGACGCCATATCTGGCGCAACAGGCGGAAACGCTAATCAAGGAACTACAACAGAGGAGTGGCCCATGAAAGCGATGAGAATGATTCTGTGGCTTGGGTTCGCGCTTGCCACCGTCGTGACGGCATCGGCAACCGTGCCGGTGGTTACGAATGTGGTTGCGTCTCAGCGAACCAGCACAAAACTTGTGGACATCTATTATGACGTGTCTGACGCCGAGGGGGACCTGCTCAAGATCAGCGTCGAGGTCTCCCACGCCGGCGGCCAGACGTTCAATATCCCAGCATCCAGTTTCACCGGCGACTACGGCGACAACATCGTCACGGGTGTAAACAAACATATCGTTTGGGATGCCGGGAGAGACTGGGACGGGGAGTACTCCACGCAGATGGTCATCAAAGTCACCGCCAGCGATGCCCGCGGCCTGCCGGGCCTCCAGTGGGGCAATGAGGTGCCGTCAGGCGGCTTTCTCATGGGCCAGGAAGGCGGCGCCGAGGGATACGGCCCTTCCCGGCATGTGAACATCCCGTGGTCGCATTGGTTGAGCAAGTACGAGATCACTTCGGCCCAGTATTCCGAGTATCTGAACATCGCCTTGGCCGCCGGGAAAGTTCAACGCAACGGCACAACAAACGTGACCGGTCTGGTCGGGGTTTCATCGAACAAGCCCCTCATCAACCTCGACGGCACAAGAGATGTGATCTGGAATGTGAACGCTTTTGAAGCTGTGGCCGGTCGTTCCAACTTTCCCGTCCGCGTGACGTGGTATGGCGCGATTGCGTTTGCCCAGTTCTACAGTTATGACCTTCCAACCGACGCCGAATGGGAGAAGGCGACCCGCGGACCAGACCACGCGGGCGTGGATCAGCACCAGGCTTATCCGTGGGGGAACACGTTGGCGAACGGCAACGCCAACTTCTACGACAGCGGTGACCCTTGGGAAACATACGATTACTACTCTCCGCCCGGGAGGACTACACCTATCGGCTACTACAACGGGAACCAGACTCCACTCGGGCCAGATATGGCCACCGGTTACGGATTGTATGACGTTGCCGGCAACGTGTACGAGTGGACGAGGAGTAGATACGTGGCCACTGTGGAGAGTTACGACCAACTCGAATCACTCACCAACTCAATCAATGCGCTGACTAATACGGCAAACATAGTTGTTCGGGGAGGCAGTTGGCTTGTGCAGAGCGGTAGTTACGACGACCTGAAGTGCTATTATCGCAGAAGCCAACCGACCATCGCGAGAGACTACTCCGTCCGCTCAGGGTACGGCATTCCCGATATAGGCTTCCGCGTGATCCGCCGTTCGCAGTAGTCAAGACCGATGGAAACTGAGATGCCAATGGTGCTGAACTGCGGGCACAATTTGAAGAGAATGGCCCTGATCGCCATCATGGCGTTGTACCCACTTGCCGCGAATTGCTCCGACTGGCCTTCCGCCGCATCCGGTCCGTTCTCCGTTGACACCAGCATTCCGAGGATGGACACGGACAGAGACGGGATGCCGGACCCGTGGGAGAATGCCCACAGCCTTAACCCATCAGTGA
The DNA here is from genome assembly GCA_043802525.1 of bacterium. Classification (GTDB taxonomy): domain Bacteria; phylum Verrucomicrobiota; class Kiritimatiellia; order CAIVKH01; family CAIVKH01; genus JAZDKY01. The sequence goes on along the minus strand of JAZDKY010000113.1, from coordinate 40,396 downwards.
ATGACGCGACACTCGACCCGGATGGCGATGGCGCATCAAACATCCAAGAGTACAACAGAGGAACCGACCCCCAAGTCCGCGATGATCTGCCCGGTTTCGCCCTGTCTGCCCCATTCCTCTTCCAACTGCGCGCGGTCGTCGTGGACAGCGACGGCGACGGCATGCCGGATGTTTGGGAGAGCGCCCACGGTCTGAACCCCTCGGTCAACGACGCCGCGCTCGATCTCGACGGCGACGGTCTCTCCAACCTGCAAGAGTACAATGGCGGATGGGACCCTCAGTTTCGGGAACTCGCGTCGTCTATGGTGCGCCTCAGCCCCTCGTTCCTTCTCGACTCCGGCGGCCCGCAGTTTGGCCTGACACTCGATACCGACGGGGATGGAATGCCCGACTGGTGGGAAGTCCAATACGGTCTGAACCGCTTTGTAAACGACGCGGCTGGCGATCCCGACAGTGACGGCTGGTCCAACCTCTTTGAATACCAGCATGGAACGAACCCCAGGGTCAACGACGTGACTGGGACTCATTTTCTCCTATCCTTGCGTTTCTTGTTCGATACCGCAGGCCGCCCCCCGGATACCGATGGCGACGGGATGCCGGACTTCTGGGAAATTGCACACGGTTTGAACTATCTTGTGAAGGATGCGAACGCCGATACCGACGGGGATGGCCGCTCGAATCTGAATGAATACAATTCCGGCACCGACCCCCAGGTGCACGATTGGCGCGGTCCGTGGATTGTGGCCTCAACCCATTTCGTCTTGGATACAGGGGGCTTCTCAGGTGGATACGCGCTCGATTCTGACGCTGACGGCATGCCCGATTGGTGGGAAATCATCCACGGACTGAACCCACATTTGGACGACGCATCTCTTAACCCGGACGGAGACACCCTGACCAACATTCAGGAGTACAACGCCGGCACCGACCCCCAAGTCAGCGATTGGCCCGGCCCGAGTTTCGCGTTGTCGGGGCGATTCACTGTTTACACAATCGTTGACGTGGACCTCGACGGCATCCACGACGCATGGGAGGTCTTCTATTTCGGCAGCAAGGAGGCGTGTGATCCGCTCGGCCAGGGTGATGATGACGGCATCAATAACTATCAGGAGTTTATCGCGGGCACCGATCCTAAGGACGCATCATCGTTTTTGCGCATGGTGCAATATCAGCACGCCCCCTCGGGCAATGGCGTTGTACTGTCGTGGGCCACCGCCTCGAACAAACTCTACATCATTGAGCGTACCACGAATCTCATGGCCGGTTTCCAGACAACAGTTGCATCCGCCATACCCGCCACACCGCCCTGGAACACGTACACAGACGCCACCGTCACAGCAACCGGACCGTATTTATATAGAATCCGGGTCAACTACCCATAGTGTTGGCCGACCTTGTCTCCGGGTGTTTGGTTTTGCGACTGAAGGCAGAAGGCAAAGAACAGGCACGGACGGAAAGGGGCTGGTGCGATGGCAAAACGCAAGGAGCCAAGGGGCACATGTGTGCAAATCGGGCAAGCGGGAGCTTGCCCCTCCGGCTTCCCCCGGCAGCGCGGACGTCCGACATGTTTCATGCATTGTATGTAAAGCACGCATTTGCAACACTCATTCTGCTGAAACGAAGGCCATACCGCACATCAGGTCGGAATATTTCTGAGGCAGAATAACTGTTGGCGGCGATCCGGCAGCCGGATGACTTGAACGGCGATCCATTGAACGGTACTTTATACGAATAGAGGGATCACATGACCAAAGCCACACAGGCCCTGATGAACGAGGCACTTGCGCTTCCACCTGTCGAACGCGCATCTTTGATTGAGGGCCTGATTTCCAGCTTTGATCCTGTCGGGCGGGCATCGATTGACCGTGCGTGGGCACGCGAAGCGGAGTCGAGGATCGATGCCTACGATAGCGGGAAAGCTCGCTCAAAGCCGCTCAAGAGCGTCCTTCGATGAGTGAATCGCTTCGGTGACCGCTATCGTTGGCTGAATAGATGCTGAGAACATGATCAAGTGGGGGTTTTTCGACTTGGGCTGGACGCTCGTGGACGAGACGCTGGTCCGTCGTGCTCGGTGGGATACGGCACGTGACATGCTCTCGACATGCGGCGTTCACCTCTCAACCGACGAGCTGATGAGCCTGTCGGAACAAGCAGCCACAACTTTTGCAGGCAGTCCGTTTCGGGCGGTTCTCAATGGGCTGAACATGACAGACGAACAGCGGCAGAGCATCATAAGCAAGGCCCGGTACAGTCATGATCAAGAGGTCCTCTATCCCGGAGTCCCGGCACTCCTATCCGAACTTTCCCGGAGCCATAGACTGGGCGTCATCGCGAATCAGTCACGAGGAACCGCAGATCGACTGAAGGCTTGGGGAATCCACGAGTTGTTCTCTCTGGTATCGATTCAATTGCAGAACTGCCGCAAGCACTGAAGAAACTGACAGCCAACAATCAAAGGGTTTGCACGTCGCCGTAGCGCGACGTGCAAACCCTTTGATTGTTGGACCTGCTTAAGCAGCGAGTAGGCCGGCCACAGAGATGTCCTCGTCAACATCCGGCCAGTGGATCCCGACTCCGCGGCCGATGAGGCGCCAGTGCTTTCTCTGCGCCGATGTGGCTTTCTGCAGACGGGGGAACCAGGCCAAGGGCGCTGATAGTTCGCGACCATCAGCCAAGACTACGTGCAGCATGTCCTTGGTAAACGAGATGTCGACGGCCAAGGCTTCGGTCTTACCGATTAAAGTATTCATGCCATTTCTCCGTAAAAGTCTTCTTTCTGCCAGCCACGATTCTGAGGATCTCGTTCAATTCGTGGCTTCTGAATCCTCTCGACCAAGCCAGTTCAACCGTCGCCAGCCATACTTTCGCGTATTTGTCGCCTTTTTCAATGTGCACGTGCGGTGGTTCGCTGCCTTCATTGCTGAAGAAAAAAAATCTATATCCCTTTATGATCGCTATGGTCGGCATGAAAAAGAGTTACCATAAATTGCGCGTCGGGTGAAGTGCTCTGTGCAAGCAGGTCCAACAGATGAATTACCGAACAGGCTGGATTGAAGATTTGAACATTCGAAAAGATCACATCTGTATCACCCCTCATTCTCGTGTCCCACATGCCGGAGAACGGTGTGGTTTTCAGTGACGGTATCGAGTCCGATTTCCTTCACTTCAACTCCGGCACACGGGCGACCATTGGCATAGCGGGGAAGAAGGGACGATTGGTCACGTAGAGAGGAAAAGAAGGGCGGACCGCCCGCCCCTCCGACGGACGGCGACCCGATCAAATCGGGGTGCCCTTCCTTGGCCGTAACGATGCAAACGGATTGGCCACGAAGAGCCCCCCCCCTACGCAAAGTGGAATGCACCCTGCTGCACAGGCTCGATCAGCAGCTGATCACCGGCTTGACTCCGATCTGCAACAGGGTACGTTTGCCAGCATGAATATCGCGGTCGGAAAACTGGTACACGAGGCCCTCGACCTTCCCGTTGAAACTCGCGCTCTTTTGGCCGAAAAGCTGCTGGAAAGCCTTGATTACGAAGAGAACTTCAAAATCAGCAAAAAGTGGCGCGCAGAAATCATACAGCGTTGCAGGGACCTTGACCAAGGGCGGGTCAAACTGATCTCAGCCAATCGCGTACTTGCCGGACTTCGCAAGCAAATCCGATGACACACATCGGCTTTCATCCAGAGGCACGACTTGAGGCCTCTGCGGCGGTTCAATACTACGATCAGCAACAGCCCGGACTTGGTCTCCGGTTTGTCGACGCACTGGAAGACGCGCTGCATCGAATCCGAATGCATCCGCAATCCAAAGGGATTCGGGAAACTGGCGAACCACAAGCAAGAACCGTGAAAGCGCCACTGCCCGAGTTCATCGTTCGCCCCTGAGACCAAAATGATACCGGAACTCAAAACAGCAGCACGAATCATCTGCGCACGGCTGCGTCAGCGGCCATACCAGCCCGGCGTGAAGATCAGCGCATGGAATGCCATTATCGACCAGCAGTTGGACGGCAAGCGCTATGGTGCATTTTCGTGGCACAACGCCGTCTCAAAGGACGTCGAGCGGTATATCGCAGGACTCGACGACGCCACGAAACGAAAGATATGGGAATCGACAGAAGACTGTGAGGTCATCCCGCATGCCGGCTTGGCCACAATCACAGAATGTCTCTACCCGTTCATCTTCGACGCAGCCATGCGGCCGATTCGCCGAGCGGTGAGCAGGCTCGAGAAGGCACGCGAGGCGAACCAAGCGGCTTCGCCAGCGCCTCTGAGGTTTCGGAAGATGTGATTCGACCCACAAAGAAACAGGGCCAATACCTCGCCTTCCTGCATTACTACACGAAGATGAACGGGAAACCTCCGGCAGAACACGATATGGAACGGTACTTCAAGGTGTCGCCACCGTCAGTGCATCAAATGATACTGACGCTGGAAAAGAAAGGATTCATCAGCAGGATTCCCGGCCAAGCCAGATCAATTCAGTTGCTGATTCCAAGAGCAGATGTGCCTGACCTGGATTGATGATTTGAACGGCTCAAACGCGAGCGAGGCGTCTGTTTTGGACAGATCGTGGTGTTCCCATGAAGAACAATATCTTTGATCCAGACGAAAAGAAACTTCTCGAGTCCTTCGAACGCGGGGAATGGAAGCCCACCAAACACCGGGAAGCGGCAATGGCGAAACTGCAACACTACGCTCGCAATAACCTTCAAAAATGAAACCGCCCAAAACGCTCAGTACGAAGAGGCTCTCCCTTCGCCAGGTCAGACGCTCGGACGCCAAACCCATCTTTACGACCTACGCCCAGGATCACGAGGCAACACGATATCTGGTATGGAGACCGCATCGGGATATCGAGGAGACTCGGGAGTTTATTCAACGCTGTGCCGAAGCCTGGCAGAAGGGCACAGAATTCACATGGGCGATCTGTCTTCGTGACAATACCCTGATCGGCTGCATCGCCCTTCGGATTGACGGATTCAAGGCGGATACGGGCTATGTTATCGCGCGCCCGTTTTGGGGCAAGGGATTCGCCAGCGAGGCGTTGAAAGCGGTTGTTGATTGGGCGATGCAACAGCCATGGATATTCCGCGTGTGGGCAGTCTGCGATGTCGAGAACCCAGCGTCAGCCCGAGTGATGGAAAAAGTGGGTATGAAGAAAGAGGGCCTGCTGCGGAGGTGGATCATTCATCCGCACATGAGCAGCGCTCCTCGAGACTGCCTGTGCTATTCACGGGTGAAATGAAAATGGATTCCGAGACCCGACCGGCAACGGCACAAGATCGGGAGCAACTCTACTCACTGTACTGCACAGTACTCCGGGACCACATCTCGGCGATATGGGGCTGGGATGACACATGGCAACGCAATGATTTCGACGGGCACTTTTCCCCACAGCAAATAACCGTCCTGCTCGTTGGGAATCACCCGATTGGCTACATGCACGTGGAGGAACGGAGCGGCGTCACTTGGCTGCGCATGATCGCGATCCTTCCGGAGCACCAGAAGAAGGGAATCGGCCGCCGCGCCATGGAGGACTTGATTGACAAGGCGAACCATCAGGCGAAGGACATCGGCTTGCAGGTCTTCAAGATCAACACCAACGCCCGGCGCTTCTATGAACGACTCGGTTTCAACATCGAGGAGGAGACCTCCACCCACTTCGTGATGCGACGGAAGATGTCACAGCCCAACACAGCGTCGCCTGGTACAGGCTGCGCCCGCCCGTAGATGCCACCGCCGGGCATGATGTGAAACTTGAACCGCGAACTAACGCGAATTGACGCGAGTTTCCAACCGCGAATGAACCCGCCATCGCTCTTTGAGTTTTGGCGGGCAGGCGCAAAGAGGCTCCACCCCCATAACCCTCCGAAACAACGGGCTATGGGGGCGGATTCCTTTGCGTTCTTTTGCGGCTAAGAAGTTTCCGCTCTTAACGATCCGGCTACCGCCGGGGGCTTTACCAACCCGATTCTCAACCACGGAAGGCACGGAAAGGTCGAATTTCAGACCCCACTGCCCGTTGGTCCCCTTACTTCAGATTCTCCTCCGTATACAACGACAGTTCGATCATGCGTTCGAGGAGCTGGTCGGGGGTGAAGCCGGGGAAGTTCTTCAGAACGAGTTCCTTGGCGAAGAGGCGACAGATGTATCGAAGTTTCAACGCCTTGTTGCGAGAGGCGTAGACGTAATCGCGGTGGGCGTTGTTGATGACGATGACGTTCTGATCCCGCTCATAGCGCGAACGCCAAAGTTCGCCGGGGGCACGCCGAAAGGTGTAACCGGGAAGGCCCTCCTTCTGACCCGCGGCCGGAGTCGGCTCGGGGAGCAGCGAGTCGGTCACCGTGATAACGCTCTCGGCTTCGCATTCGATGTCGCCTTGCCGCGCACGCACATGCACACGGACCAGGCACGGCTCAGCCCCGGCAACGAACGTGGCGAGTTCACCGCCGCCATGCTCGATGCACCCCTCGCCCTCAATGACCCGCCATTCAAAGGAAAGCCCCTCTTCCACAAGACGGCGCGAGCTGTCGCGCGGGATCGCCCGCAAGGGCCGCGATTGGCCAACGGGCACGACGCAGGACGCCGGCGAAACCCGCACGCTGAAGAGCGGCCCGGCAAACTCAAAAAAACGTTTTTGGCCGTAGCCATTCTCCGCCTCGTCCGGCGCCTCCCCGTCCATGTCAACCGCGGGACAGGCCCGGATCGCCCCAGCGCCCGCAGCCTTGCCGTGCAGGTCAAACCAGTCGTACTCCTCGGCGGGCAACGCCATCAGGGCTTCGCGAAACGCGCGCCGAATCGTTTTCAGCACCTCGTGGCTCGCCCGCTCTTCTTCGGCCCGCTTCTGCTCGGCAATGATTTCGTGCAGCTTCTCTTCGATCGGCTCCAGCGCACGACGCAACGATTCCAGCGCTTCATCGTGCACGATGCCGGTCCGCGTGCCTGGCGTGAGATTAAGAAACGGGGCGTCGATCAAGCCTTCCAACCAGCCCTCCGTCCACGGCGGACGCTGGAAGACCTCGATCTGCGCAAGGTCTTCGATCACGCGTGTCCCGTTCCGGTGAAGGCCGACGCGTCGCCCGTGGTCCGGCGCGGCCAGGTAAAGCTCGATATAGACGTCGCCCTGCGACGCGGCGGCCGGCGGAAGCTGGTGAAGCAGCCGGCCCGAGAACTGGCGCGGCGCAACGTCGTACTCCTTCCGCGCCTGACGATCCAGCACCCTGATCTTCACGCCCGACTGACGGATGCGGTCGCGCAGTTCGGCCGCGAGGTACCACTGTATCTTCTCGCCGCTGAGCTGGCGGAGTCCGGGCAGCAGGGGCTTGACCTCCAGCGCTGTGCCCTCGTGCGGCAGGAGGGTGCGCCGCGGAATCACCTGGTAGTCGGGCCGCCCCTTTTGCATCAGCATCTGATAGGAGCGTCCGTCGGCGCCTCCGGAGGTCAGGGCCAAATGCTCGCCCACGGTCCAGAAGCTGAGCAGGCCGATCCCGTACTCGCCCTGCACGCCTTCCGCGCCGCCGGACTTCAGCCGCCGCTTGATCGAGTCGCAGACATGCGTGGCGACATACCTGAAGTTCGGCAGGCCGTTCTCATCGCGGGGAACGCCCTGCCCGTCGTCGACGATCCTCAGGTAATGCTCGCCCTTCTCGCGACCGCGCGTGATCGTGATGTGCTGCGCCTGCGCGTCGATGCTGTTCTCGACAAACTCCGCCACCGCCTTGAGCGGGTTGTTCTGCGACAGCGCAATGATCGTGATGGCGTTCCAGTCGTCGCCGATGCGCAGCCGGCCCTTCTCGGCGGCCCGTACGTGTTGTCGCTCTGCAACCTGTCTGGTCACTGGATTCTCCTCCATCTCGCGTCATCAAACGTGATCATGCCCGTGCGACCTTTGTTAAGGGCCAATAAGAACAAGAGTAGCCCCTAGCGCGGCAGAGCCGCAACCAAATCGGAGTTGTCCACAGAACCCTCCAAAGACGGGCAGGCACACAAGAACTGAAAAGCGCGATGACCACGAAGAACACCATAACCCCACCCCCTACAACCCTTCTGAAACAGGGTTATTGGGGTGGAGTGTTTTCGTGTTTTTCGTGGCCAATCCTCTTTGTGCTTCGTGCGCGCCGTGCGACCCTCAACGAGTGAAGTAGGGTGCATCTTCGTGGCCATTCCGAAACATCTTCTCAGAAAAACAAGAGATCCAACATGCAGAACAGATTGACACAGATACGCGCAGATGTGTGGAAATCATGGACTCACCATCCGTGTTGATCTGTGCTGATCTGTGGGCACTCACAGTCCGAAATTCTTCTTCGCCAGCGCAGCGATGGATTCACCGATGCTGATCGACGCGGTCGCGGCGGGCGACGGCGCGTTCAGGACATGAATCATGCGCTCCGCCTCGACAATACGAAAATCGTCAATCAGTGCCCCATTGGGGTCGACCGCCTGCGCCCGCACGCCCGCGCCCGCGGGCACCAGGTCGGGTTCCTGGATTTCCGGCATCAGTTTCTGCAGCGCTTTCACGAACGCCGCCTTGCTGAACGAGCGGCGGAATTCTCCCGCGCCCGTCTTCCAGTACTTGACCGCCATTTTCCAGAATCCGCTGTAGCCCATCAGTTCCGCCATGTCCCGGGCGGAGAAACTCGAGCGTGTATAGCCCTCGCGCTTGAACGCGAGGACCGCATTCGGCCCCGCCTCCACGCCGCCCTTGACCATGCGCGTGAAGTGCACACCGAGGAACGGGAACCGCGCGTCGGGCACCGGGTAGATCAGGTTCCGCACGAGCGAATGCCTCGCGGGCACCAGCTCATAGTACTCGCCGCGGAACGGGATGATCTTCACACCGGGGTCGCTGCCGCACAGGCGCGCGATGCGGTCCGACTGCAGGCCCGCACAGTTGATGAGGTTTCGCGCGGCGATGTCGCCGCGCGATGATGCGACGGCCAGGCCGTCGCTGGTCTTCTTTATTCCAAGGACGCGGTGTCCAAGAAGAATCTCGCCCCCTCGTCCCCGGACGAAGTCCGCATATTTTTCCGCGACAGCGGAAAAATCGACGATGCCCGTCTCCGGCACATGGAGACCCGCGATGCCCGCGACATGCGGCTCAAAGTCCTTCAGTTCCGGTCCCTTCAGTCGCTTCAGTCCCTTGAGTCCATTAGCCACCCCCCGCCGCTCCAGCTCAACCAGCGCAGGGAGTTCCGCCTCCGACGTCGCCACAACGATCTTGCCGCAGCGTTCGTGTTGGATGCCGTGGTCCGCGCAGAAGCGGAACATCGCCTCCCGCCCCGCCGCGCAGTTCTGCGCCTTGAGCGAGCCGGGCTTGTAGTAGAGCCCGGAATGGATCACGCCGCTGTTGTGCCCGGTCTGGTGCGCGGCCAGGTGGTCCTCGGCCTCGAGGACCACGATCTTTGCCTTGGTATGCTCGGCCAGGGCCTTGGCGGTGGCCAGGCCGACGATTCCGCCCCCGATGATCGCAATGTCGTATGAGGAATTCATTAAACGATGAACTTCGAACACTGAACGTCGAACGTCGAACAAAGAATCGCGCCTTCGACGTTCCGCGTGCAACGTTCGATGTTCGACGTTCTGTCTTCAAGCGTAATTATCAGGATTGATCTACTGCAGCTCCTGCGTACACTTCCGCCCCGTGAAACAGAAAACCACCAGCATGGCCTCGACCAAGGTCATAGAACCGACCCGTGACGGCTCGGACTATGACGCCACCCAAGGCAGGGCCCCGTTCCCGCCGGGTCGCGGCACGGCGCAATTGGTCTCCAATTTCCGCGCGATCGTCGAGGCACGGGCCATCTACTACCCCGTTGCTTATCGGTTTATCAAGGAACTCGGGCGCGGCCGCCAGGGCATCGTCTATCTCGGGCTCCGTCAGGGCGCCCGGGGATCCGTCACGCGCCACGCCATCAAGGTCTTCGACCCGAGCATCTACCCGAGCGCGAAGAAATACTGGACCGACATGGGCCGTATTGCCGCGCAAACGTCCCGGCTCCAGACCGTCAAGAGCCCAAACCTCGTCACGCCCGACATCTACGAGGAATACAACGGCATTGGCTACGTCCAGATGGAAAGGATCGACGGCGTGGGGCTGCGCTATCTCCTCGACGGCATGCACCTCGACCGCGTGAAGAAGAAGATCACCCCGCAGGAGTGGGCCGGCTTCACCGACATCATTTTCCGACTCGAAAACGGCAAGGTCGGCATTCAGCCCGGCATCGTGATCTACATCGCGCGCCGCGTGCTCCGTGCGCTCGAAACCCTGCACGACCTGGGGTTCGTGCACTGCGATGTCAAACCCGCGAACATCATGATTGACCGGCTCGGCTACGTGAGGACAATCGACTACGGTCGCGCCATGCAGTTGAACGAGAATTTGTCGTTCCTGCTCGGCACACCGCTCTTCATGTCGCCGGAAATGCACCGCCGCGAGAAGGCAACCGTCCAGTCGGACATCTACGCGGTCGGCCTGGTCATCCTCGAGATGCTGCGCGGCGAGCCGCTGATGAGGGGCGCCAGCCGCACCGAGGCGGAACTTCTTGCGTTCAAGCTGAAGCTCCACGAGAAACTGCCCGAACTCCTCCCGGAACATGTCCGGCAGAACCTGAAATTCGTCGAGCTCATGCGCCGGTTCCTCGATCCGGACCCCGCCAATCGATTCTCCAACGCACAGGAAGCGGAATCAGGCCGCCAAGGCCTGATTATTGTGCACAAGCAGCTTGCACTTCTTGGGAAAGATACGGAATATGGCCGCGAATTGGAAAACTACCTGTCCCAGCTCGTCGACCCAAGGTCCGGACAGATCGAGACGGAAGAAACGACACATCAGTAGAAGGAATGTGGAATGAACGTATTGCATGTTTGCGCGAACCCGCGACCGATTGAGGAATCTGTTTCCAAGCAGTTGGCCGCAGCCTTCTTCGCGCGGTTGGTGGAAAAGAACCCGGACGTTATCGTTAACAACATCGATCTGTACCAGTTTCCGCCTCCGTACCTCTCCTACGACGCCTACAACTACTTCTGCAAACCCTTGGTGCAGGCTGACCACAAGCCGACGAAGGGCGAGGAAAAAGCGGCGGATTACGCCAAGGGCCAGATTGAGGGTCTCCTCCAGACCGATGTCCTTGTCCTGACGATGCCGATGTGGGCGGGCGGTCCGCCCGCCATCATGAAGGCCTGGCTCGATCAGGTCATGCTGCCCGGCATCCTGTTCGAGTTCTCCGAAGAAGGCGTGAAGCCGCTCCACCAGCTTCGGTCCGTCGTGCTCCTCGTCTCGTCGGGCCTCGTCTACAAGGAAGACGATCCGCGCGACGGCATCACCGCGCTCATGCGCAACAACTTCGAATTCATTGGCGTCACCGAGTTCGACGTCGCCTGGGCCGACGGCCAGGAGCCAAACATGTTCCAGGACGGCCAGGAACGGAAGGAAACGGCCCTCGAAGCCGCCGAGGAAATCGCGGACGATATCGCAACGCTGCCCTGAAGGCCGAGTGTCGAGTGTCAGGTGTCGAGGGGGCGCCGCCACTCGACACCCGCCACTCGTCACTTCTTCAACTCCCCGGATGCTCCACCGCCACGCCCCGCTTGCAAAGCGGGCACTCGGCGGGCTGCCAAGTCACCGGCTCCCATGGCAGGAGGCTGTGCACCGGCACGTCGAACTTCGCCTTGCCGCCGCTCCGGTCGACCAGCACCAGCACAGCGTCCACCATCCCGCCGCGGCCGCGGACGATATCGATCGTCTCCTGGATACGTCCGCCACGAGTCATCACGTCTTCAGCGACGACAAAATGCTGGCCGGGCTTGATCTCGAACCCGCGCCGCAGAACCAGCTTGTTGTCCTGCTTCTCGACAAAGATCGTCCTCACGTCGAACACGCGGCCAACCTCCTGCCCGACGAGGATTCCACCCATCGCAGGTGAAATCACCGCATCCGGCCTGTACGACGCCCCCACTGACTTCCGCATGCTCTCCACCATCGCCGCACACAACATCTCCGCCACGCGCGGGTACTGAAGGACGAGCGCGCACTGGAAAAACTGGTCGCTGTGGAGGCCGGACCGGAGTTCAAAATGACCCGACAGCAGGGCCTTCGTGTCGCGAAAGGACTGAAAGACTTGTTCAGATGTCATGGCGGGCATTCTTCCAGTCTTCGCGCGCCCTCGGCAAGCGAAGACTGCCGCGGCGTAGTTCCGCCCCGCGGGACGAAGCCGGGCTCATTCGCCCGCGCGCTACGCCTTGGCAAGCCAACGATTGGAAAAAACGCACGGTAAATTTCCAAGGATTGGAAGTTTTCGATCCGCATTCACCAATCATCGGAAGGTAGGGACGGCTCGCCGAGCCGTCCATGGCGCGCTGAGCCAGCACGCCCTACCTCCGCGCGGCTCGCCGAGCCGCGACCACATCAATACCGGTAGTGCCCCGGCTTGAAAGGCCCATCCACCTTGATCCCCAGGTAGTCCGCCTGTTGCTTCGTCAGCTTCGACAGCTTGACCCCGAGCTTGCCGAGGTGGAGCCGGGCGACCTTTTCGTCGAGGTGCTTCGGCAGCACGTAGACGCCCACCGGGTACTTGCCGTGGTGCGTGTACAGTTCGATCTGCGCCATCGTCTGGTTCGTGAAGCTGTTCGACATGACGAAGCTCGGGTGGCCCGTTGCGCAGCCGAGGTTCACCAGCCGGCCCTCGGCCAGGAGGATGATGCTCCGGCCGGACGGGAAGGTCACCTTGTGCACCTGCGGCTTGATCTCCATCCATGTGTACTTCTTCAACGCCTCAACCTGGATCTCGCTGTCGAAGTGGCCGATGTTGCACACGATCGCCATGTTCTTCATCTGCTTTACGTGCTTCTCGGTGATCACGTCGCAGCAGCCCGTGCAGGTCACGAAGATGTCGCCGATCTTGCAGGCTTCATCCATCGTCATGACCTCGAACCCTTCCATGGCAGCTTGCAGCGCGCAGATCGGGTCGACCTCGGTGACGATGACGCGCGCGTGCTGGCCCTTCAGCGACTGGGCAGAGCCCTTGCCGACGTCGCCAAACCCGGCGACGACCGCGATCTTGCCGGACAGCATCACGTCCGTCGCGCGCATGATCGCGTCGACGAGCGAGTGGCGGCAGCCGTAGATGTTGTCGAATTTCGACTTCGTGACCGAGTCGTTCACGTTGAACGCCGGGAAGAGCAGCTCGCCCTTCTCCATCATCTGGTACAGGCGGTGCACGCCGGTCGTCGTCTCCTCGCTGACGCCGCGGATCTGCTTCACCATCCGGTGGAACCGCGTCGGGTCGCGCTTCACCGATTTGCGCGCCTGCGCGATCAGTATCTTTTCCTCGGGGCTGCCGGGCGTCTTGTCCAGCACCTTGATGTTCTCTTCGGCCCGGTAGCCGAGATGGACCAGGAGCGTCGCGTCCCCGCCGTCGTCGAGGATCATGTTCGGGCCCGTGCCGTTGCCCCAGTCGAGAATGCGGTCGGTGTAGTCCCAATACTCTTCGAGCGTCGCGCCTTTGTACGCGAACACCGGCGTCCCGCGCGCCGCGATGGCCGCGGCCGCGTGATCCTGTGTCGAGAAGATGTTGCAACTCGCCCAACGGACCTGCGCGCCCAGTTCCTGCAACGTCTCGATCAGCACCGCGGTCTGCACGGTCATGTGCAGCGACCCGCTGATCCGCGCGCCTTTAAGCGGCTTCTGCTTGCCGAATTCCGCGCGCAGGGACATCAAGCCCGGCATTTCAATTTCCGCCAGGTCGATTTCTTTGCGGCCGAAATCGGCCAACGCAATGTCTTTGACGATGTAATCTTTCGCTTTCACCAATGTTTGCTTTGCCATGTTGTGTCTCCTTACCTTTTTGAACGCTGAACGTCGAACCCCTACTCTTTCCGCCAGCCGCGCTGGGCCGTGCGAATGCTTGCCACAAAAATTGATATCAATTCGTTTGTTTCCTGCTGGATCGGTACCAAGCGCAAAACAGGCTTGATCAGCGGAACGCGCTCGCACAATCGCAGCCACCGGCCCGTTTCTCTCAGTTCTTTCAGACAAATCTTGAATTTGTGGATGAAATCATCGAGGGATTCAGCAGCCTGAGCTTCGCCGTGATTCGGCAGCGGCGACGTGCCGCAGCGGAGGAGTTGACCTGCTACGTGGGTTCCGGCCATCGTCCGGAAAAGGCTCTCCGTAAGTCTGATGATCGCGGCCGCATACTCCAACAAGCGGTCCTCCAGATCATATGCATCCTCTTTCATTCCTTCTCCGAGTTCAATGTTCGACGTTCAACGTTCGATGTTCGACGTTCAAATCTTAATCCCCACCACCAAAAGCACCGCCAACTCCGGCGTCGCCCCCACGATGCGTTCCACCACAACGACGCGCAGGCCGCCTTCCCTCATCCAACCTTCAATTTCCTTGCTGTCAAATCCCAGCCACTGGTCGGCCCACTGCTCTCGCACCCACTCCCGGTCATGCCGCACGAGATCCAGCACGACGAGGTGCCCTCCCTGGCGCAGCACGCGCGCGGCTTCGATGACCGCCGCTTCCGGCCGCGCGGCGTGATGCAGCGCCTGGCTGAGGAACGCCGCGTCCAGCGTGCCGCCCTTCAACGGCAGGGATTCCAGGTCGCCTTCCGCGGTCTTCACGCGTCCGGCAACGCCGGCCTTCTTCGCGCGCTGCTTGACCTGGCGCAGCATCGCGGGGGAGAGGTCGACCGCGGTGACGGACTTCGCGAACCGCGCCAGCAACAAGGTCAACGCTCCTTCGCCCGAACCCAGGTCCGCCACATCCTTTCCCGCGAACCCGACGGCCAGCGCCGCGGCCAGCGCCTCCCAGCCGCCTCCGGGCTGCGTCAGCGAACTGTACTTCCCCGCCACCTTCTCAAAGAAATCCTTGCTCCGCTGGCGCCGATGGTCGATCACCCGCCGCACGGCAGCCGTATCCGCGACCGCCGTGGGCAACTCCTTCAGGCGCGAGTCCAGAACGTGCGCGAGGTCCGTATCCGCCAACTGCGCGCCTTTGCGGTAGTAGATCGACGTCCCTTCCCGTCGCGTCTCGACCAGCCGCCCGTCCCGCAGCGGCTTGAGGTGACGGCTCACCGTCGACTGCGGCAGCCCCAGCACCTCGACCAGTTCCGCGACGGATAACTCCGCGGTCAGCACCGCGCGCACGATGCGCAACCGCACGTCGTCCGACAGGGCCTTGAAAATATCCAGCGTGCCGCTCATGTCATCCATCCGTTCCTTCGGATGAATGAATATAGGAGGCAAAGGTTTACAGGTCAAACACGTCCTGCGGGACGTATGGAGCGGCCAGGGCTTCTGCCCCATTCCGCGGATGAGGGGTGGTCTTGCCGGGCACCACGGCATTGCACGGCATGCCGCAGTGCGCCTTCGCCCGGCGTTCACTCAAGCTACGGCCTCGCGAATACGGGCACGGTCTCCCTCCAACCCCACTGCTGTGTCCAGAAGCCGCCCCCGCTCGGCGCCAAAGTCCAGATTCCTTCCGCGCCATGATGCCGGTTCTGTTGGTACACGGTGAGGTCAACGCATCCGTCGCCGTCATAATCACCAGGCACGGCCACCGCAGCCCACCACCCAAATGGACGGCGCCATTCGGCCGCGTTGCTGCTTAACTGGATGATCCAGTCGCCATCGGCCTGGTAGTACGCCGCTGCATCGTCCCTTCCGTCGCTGTCATAGTCGCCCGGGACCGGCGTGCCGAAGCCAGAGCCGGCCGCAATCTGCCACCACTGCCACAATGAACCGTCTCTGCTCTGCTGAACGTACCATATCATCGATGCATCATCGTACACGGCGACATCCGACCGGTTGTCTCCGTCGTAGTCTGCCGGTACAGGTGTCACCCCACGGAAACCCCAGTTCTGGTAGCGCAGGGAGCCGTCCGCGCTCTGCCGGATATACCAGTCGCCGGTCTGCGGATGGAAAACCGCCAGGTCCGTCACGCCGTCACCGTCGTAGTCGCTTGGGACCGGCACGGCGGCGCCCCATCCCCAGTTCGGCTGCCACAGCGAACCGTCGCTGCTCTTCCGGATGTACCAGTTGCCTTGCTGCTGGTGATAGACCGCAAGGTCCGTCTTCCGATCGCCATCGTAATCGCCTGGAACGGGGGTGACCTTATTCCAGCCCCAGTTCTGCTGCCAAAGGGACCCGTCGGCACTCCTCTGGATGTACCAGTCGCCGGACGGCGGATGGAACACAGCCAGATCCGACACTCCGTCACCGTCGTAGTCGTTCACGGCGTTGAAGTAGCGGAATCCGTTGCCCCGCACAGTCTCCCCATAACTGGTGGAATAGATGCGCACGTCTCCCCATCCCGGCAAGCCGGCTCCCGCCAGCACAACCACCTGCGTCGCGCTCTGGCTGAGAATGGCTTCGGCGCTTACACCTCCGAGCGTCACATGGGTGATGTCCAAGCCATCGCCGAGATAAACTCCGTTGATCGCCACCTGGTAACCCCCTGCGACAGGACCGCGCGATGGCACTACCGGTTCAAAGCCGAATCCGAAACCTGTGTTTGGAAACGGGACGGCGCATTTGCCGTACTCATTGTCGCCCCACGTGACGATCGATCCATCCCCTTTCAGTGCCAGCGAATGTAAATCGCCAGCCGCGATCGCCAAGAAGCCTTCATTCGGCGACGGAACGTCCGTTTGACCCCACACGTTGTCTCCCCAGGCCACGATCGACCCGTCGGCTTTCAGGCCGAGCGCGTGGTAGGCCCCCGCCGCGATCGCTACAAAGTCTGCGTTCGGCGACGGAACCTGTGTCTGGCCCGAGCTATCGTCCCCCCAAACCACGATCGACCCGTCGGCTTTCAAGCCGAGCGCGTGGTAGGCGCCCGCCGCAATCGCCACAAAGCCTGCGTTCGGAACGGGACCGTCGATCACGTTTTGGACATAAGGCTCAACATCTTCGCTGTTCGCCCACGCCACGACGGATCCATCGGCCCTCAGCGCCATCGAGTAGTACACGGAAGCCGCCACGGCGACAAAGCCCGCGTTGGGACCCGGCGGGACGGCAGGCGCCGTCACATAGGGGAATACGGTGGCCGTCGATCCGTCGGACTTCAACGCCACGATATGACCGTGCCCCGCGGCAATCTTCACGAAGTCCTTCGACGAAGGCAGCGTGTTGGTTTCATCCCATCGACCCCAGACAACAATCGCACCGTCGGATTTGAGGCCGATCGAAAAATCCTCGCCTGCGCCCACTTCCAAAAAGTCCTTATTGGGCAATGGGGGGATCGTCAGTTCCCGGTAACTGTATCCCCACCCCACCACGGAGCCGTCCGACTTTACCGCCAGCGAATGAGACTCGCCTCCGGCGAGGACGGCATTCGTCTGGAGAGATCGCGTCGACCCCACAATCCGGCCGGCCGGATTGACAATGTAGGCTCCGGCCAGCGTCGTGGCGCCGATTGAAGTCGAGTGAACGACCACGTCCTGCGCACCCGTCACTCCGACCGCAGGGGCGACACATTTCACCCAGTTCGTGCCCTGGCCCACGATGTTCGTTGTGCTGATGCCGCCGATTTCGATCTGCGTGACATCACCCCCGCTGCCGATGGCCGGAACGGTGTTTGTGACAGCCACGGTGTTCCCCCCGGCGAAAGGTCCGCTGGGTGGAATGATTTCGTAGGCCGATGCCGTGCCAGCCCCCATGGCCATGAGCAGGATTCCCATCCCCGGAAAAATGCATCTCACTCTTTCCAAGCGATGCAAATAACGGCGTGCATCCCTCACGATCGCGGGCGTCTCCACTTTGAACATGGCTTGTCCTCCTTGAATTATCGTGAGCACATTCCTTGTCCTAGACAAGTCGGCCCAAAGACTCAATCACAATTGAGCCTTGGCGTCATCGTCAAAAACAGCCGTTTTCGAAGCGGCCCTTTACATCGTCCGCACGTCCAGGGCCGGTTGATCTGAAACGTATCCCCCGGCGGCGGCGGGTAAACTTGCCCCTCCGGAACAGGACCGCAGAAGTTTCATCCCTGAATGATCCAGCCGCGGCCGCGGGCGGGACTGGCCCCAAAACAAGCGCGTTTTCGATCTTTGAGACCCCCGCCAGCTCGTCTGGCGGGTGAATCAGTCTGTCGGCCGGCAGTATACATCTCACTCGATTCACCCGCGGCACAAGGCCGCGGGGGTCTTCACAAAACGCGCTTGGACTAGGACTAGAGGTGGTGGCCCTTGTCGCGGATCACCGGGATGTCGTCGTCCTCGCGTTCGCTGCCGGCTTGTAGCGCGATGTTCACGAGGACGCCGACCATCAGCAACGACACAGCGATGCTGGTGCCGCCGAAACTGATGAACGGCAACGGCAGGCCCTTCGTAGGCAGGCAGCCGGTGACGACACCGATGTTGATCGCCGCCTGCAGGGTGATCATCGCGGTGATGCCGAACGCCACGAGGCGCCCGAACGAGTCAACCGCGCGGAGGCTGATGCGCAGGCCGCAAAAGAGGAAACCGAGAAAGAGGATGACCACGCCGAGGGACGCGACGATGCCAAGTTCCTCGCCGATGATCGCGAAAATGAAGTCCGTGTGCGCCTCCGGCAGGTAGAACTGCTTTTGCAGACTGGCCCCCAGCCCCGCCCCCCGCCCGCCGCCGACGACAAAGGCGTAGATGGCCTGCAGCAGTTGGAACGCCTCGTCCAGCGCGTACTTGTCCGGGTCGAGGAAGGCAAAAATGCGGCGCATGCGCTCGGGGCTCTGCATGATCGCCAGCACAAAACCCGACCCGCCCAGCGCCGCGGCGATCACGAGGTAGCCGATGCGTGTGCCGCCGATGAACATAATGCTCATTCCCACCAGCCCCATGAGCAGCGTCGTGCCGAAATCCGGCTCGATGAAAATCAACCCCGTCAGCAGACCCAACAGCATCAGCGGCACCAACAGGCCGACCTTGAAGTCGTCGGCCCTTCGCTGGATCCGGCTCATCCACCACGCGAGCAGGATAATCGACGAGAATTTCGCCAGCTCGGAGGGCTGTACGTTGAACGGGCCCATGCGCAGCCAGCGGCTGCTGCCCTTGATGTTGAGACCCACGCCCGGCGTGACCGCCATGACGAGCAGGACAACGGAAACGATACCGATGAAGACCGCGAGCGTGCGCCAGCAGTGATAGTCGAACCGCGACGCAAATACGGCCCCGATGAAACCGATGATCAGCGCCACGCCCTGACGCTTCAGGAAGTAATTGGCGTCATGATGGATCGTCTCCCCCCGCACCGCGCTCGTGCTGGCCAGCATGACAATGCCGAGCGCAACGAGGAGGAGGACAATGCCGATCAGTATGCTGGCAGTTCGCCACATGGAAAGAAGGAGTGTTGGGGTATTGGAGCACTGGAGTGCTGGGATAGTCCATCACCATCACGCCATCACTCCACCACTCCATCACTCCGGGCTACGGCGCCGACAGCGGAATCTTCACCTTTGCGCCGGCCTGCACGGACGCCTCGTCCGTGATGCCGTTCAACACGAGGATGTCCTGCTTCAGGACGGCGAAGTTCCGGGCCACATCGTCCAGCGTTTCACCCGACTTCATCTGGTATTCGAAAGGCAGATCGGCCGCAGGCGCGGCCTCAACGGCCACGGGCGGCGGCATCGCTTCTGGCGCAAGCGCAGCCGGGGCGGGTTCGATGATCGCCTGCTCGGGCGCAGGTGCGGGAGACTGCACGGCGGCCATGGCCGGGGCTTCGCCGCCCGGAATCGTCAACTTCTGGCCGATCTTCAGCATGTCGCCTTTCAGGTTGTTCGCCTCACGCAGTGCCTTGACCGTCGTGCCGTTGCGCGACGCGATCTTGGACAGGCTGTCGCCCGACTTGACGATGTACTCGCCCGGGCCGGCCGTGACCGCGGCGGCCTTGGGAGCCTTTGGGGTCTCCGTCTTCTTCGAGGCGGCCTTCTTGGGTTTCGATTCAGCCGGGGCGCTTGCGCTCGCGTACGATGGGAGCAGCAGCTTCTGGCCGACGCGGATCTTGTTCGCATCCTTGATGTTGTTCAGTTCCGCGATCTCGCGGGAGCTGACGCCATGGCGCGCAGCGATCTTCGAGAGCGAGTCGCCGTTCTGCACGGTGTACGTCTGGCCGGCGGCCGGCTCGACAATGGCCGGCGCGGACTCGACGGCGACCGGCGGCTGCAACGCGGGTTGCTGGGCGGCCGTGGGCGACGTGGTCGGCGGCATCAGCGGCGCGGGAGGCGGCTCAACGGCCGCGTGCTTGGACGTCGTTCCGCATCCCTGGAGAAACAGGAATGTACCGACGGCGACGACATGAAGGGCTACCACAATGCCCACCAGGACGGGGGCGCGAACTCGGCTGGAATGGCTGTCGGTCGACTTCATTAGCATACTCCATGGTGTCTTTTGTTGCATGATGATTCCTCCCCGGAAAGATGACTCACAAGTTCTCTGAATTGCTGTCCCCGGTCCTCGAAGCTCCGAAATTGATCGAAACTCGCGCACCCCGGTGACAGCAAGATTGTCTCGCCTGCGCGGGCATCGCGCCAGGCACTCGCCAGCGCGGCGTTCAGCGTCCCGCTCTGAAAACACGGAACCACGCCCGACCACGCCGACGCCATCTTCTCTGAGGCTCGCCCCATAAGGTAGATACCCACCGCCCTCTGCGCCAGTATTTCTTTGATGAAAGACAGGTCGTCTTCCTTGAGCAAACCGCCGGCAATCAGCCGGACCGGACCCCTGCACATGCGCAGCGCGGCGGCCATGGCCGTCAGTGTCGTGGCCTTGGAGTCGTTGATAAAGGTAACCCCGCGCAGAACGGCCACTTCCTGCATCCGGTGCGGCAACGGCTTGAACGCTCTCGCGGCGCACTCGGCAGGCTCCCGACCGATACCGCAGGCGTCCAGCACCGCGAGGATTCCGGCTGCGTTGCAGCCGAGGACCTCGTTGTCAAAATAGGTGCCCCTGATGTCCGCCACAACGGCGCCGCCTTGGCGCACCGCGCCACCCTCGAAACGGTAGTCTCCTTCCGCCAGCCCAAAGGAAACCCAACGGCCGTTTCCTCCCGACCGTTCGCGCATCTGCTTCAACCATGGCGCGTGCACAACGCAAACCCCGCCTTCTTCCGTCCGCGAAAAAAGGCGGGCCTTCGCCGACACATAAGCTTCCATGTCGCGGTGCCGGTCCAGATGGTTCGGCAGCATGTTCAGAAGCAGCCCCACGTCGGGGCGGAACGCCTGCATGGTCTCGCTCTGGAACGAACTGACCTCCAGCACGAGCCACGGTGCCCCGGGCCGGTCCATGACGGCCTGCGTCGCCGGCAGGCCGTAATTGCCCGCAGGCACGGCTTCGAATCCGGCGGCGTTCAGACTCTCCGCGATCCATTTCACTGCGGTGCTCTTGCCGTTGGTCCCCGTGACGGCGACGACCTTGCCGCGAAAACGGCTCCAACCCAGTTCAAGTTCGGGAACGACCGGGACCCCGCGCTTCCGCACCTCGTTCACCCATGGCGCGTCCGCGGCCATGCCGGGACTGAGCACACAGATATCGAAATCGCCCTTGGACAGTTCCGTCGCGCCCAGTATGACCTCCGCGCCGAGTCCGCACAGGCGCTCGGCCCGTTCACGCAGCACGTCATGGTCCGCGGCATCCACTACGGCTACCCTCGCCCCTTCGGACCTCAGCAGTCGCGCGGCGCTCTCGCCACTCGCGCCGAGACCCAGGACAATTGCATGTCTATATTTCGTGCTCACGAACTTTGTCTAACCACGGATCGACACCGATAAACACGGATATTCGACATCCGTGTTCATCCGTGGTTCTCTTCCTCACCGGATTTTCAGCGTTGCAACACCGAGCAGCGCAAAGATGATGGACAGGATCCAGAACCGGGTCGTGATCATCGTCTCGACGACTTCAACATCGCGCCCTTCCTTCTCCGCAAGTTCCTTCTCTACGACTTCAAAGTGGTGATGCAGCGGCGAGCACTTGAGAACCCGGCGGCCCGTGAGCTTGAACGAAACCACCTGCGCGATCACGCTCGCAGCCTCCAGGACAAAGACGCCGCCGACGATGACCAGCAGCAATTCCTGCTTGATCGCGATGGCGATCATGGCGATCGATCCCCCAAGCGCGAGGCTGCCCGTGTCACCCATGAACACCTTTGCCGGGTGGCAGTTAAACCAGAGGAACCCGAGACCCGCGCCGAGCAGGCAACTGCAGAAAACCGCGAGTTCATGGCTGCCCGTGATGTGCGGCACCTGCAGGTACTTCGCCAGCACGGCGTTACCCGCGACGTACGCGAGGACCGTGTAGGCCAGCGCCGCGGAGTTGCTGCACCCGATGGCGAGCCCGTCCAGGCCGTCGGTCAGGTTGACCGCGTTCGTCGAACCCACCATCACCACTGTCAAGAAAAGCAGCGTGGCGGCCACCCCCATGTCAACCATCAGCGGCACCTTGAGGAACGGCACCATGAGTTGCGCGACGTGCACACGGCTCGCGGGCCAGGTGTAGAGCGCGCCGACCACAACGACCGCCCAGAGCGCCTGCAGCACGAGCTTGCTCAGCCCGCCGAGGCCCCTGGATCTCCGCTTCGTCACCTTGAGGTAGTCGTCCAGGAAACCGACGGCACCCATGTAGCACAGCGTTGCGAGCGCAAGGATGACATAGAGATTGTCCGGCACGGACCAGAGCAGCGTGGAGACGACGACGGAGAGAATGATCAACAGCCCGCCCATGGTCGGCGTGCCGGATTTTTTCCCGTGCATTTTCAACACCTCGTCCGTGCGCACCTGCTGCCCGATCTTGAGGCGGCGCAGTCGTTCAATCATCCACGGCCCGAGGATCAACGAAATGATGAATGCGGTTCCGGCGCCCGCCAGGGCCCGGAAGGTGACATAGCGGAACATGCGCAGCCAACTGATGTCCTCGATCTGACTCAGGTAGTAAAGCATGTGCGTCGTTAACGGCCGGGGCAGAGGATGTCAACACCTTCAAAAGCGAACTACGGATGGACACCGATGAACACGGATGATCAGACCATTTGCCTATCCGTGTGTATCCGTGTCCATCCGTGGTTGAATCCGGATGGGCGCCGAATCACGCCAGGTGCGCGGCCATCTCCTTCCAGATCTTGCCCAGGAGCGGCATGGTCAATCTTGATTCCGTCTCTTCGACCTGCGCATCCGCGCGTCCCTGCACGAGCGCCTGCTCGAGGATGCGCGGCTTCTGCGCCAGTGCGGAGATCGAGGTCCGGCTCCGTGTCAGGGCGCCCGACACGTATTTGTTCGCGCTCGCGCGGACGGCGCCCGTGGCGGCGACCTGTCGCCCCGCCAAGTGCGTATCGTGGACCACCCCACGGCTGGGCGTCCAGCCGTGGGCACTCGTCGCGTGACCGCGTTGAGGCGCGGTACGCGACTCGCACGCAGTAGGAACGGATAGGTTAACATGCACAGTTGACTCCTTCTTTGTTGTGAAGTTTCTTCCACTCTGTCAGTACGTCTTCCAAATGCTCCCCCCGGGACGCCTTCAACAGGACCGCGTCTCCCAGCTCCACCTTTTCCTTCAACCCACGTGCAGCTGTCGCGATGTCCGGACAACGCACGCTCTTCTTCGCCGGCCAGCCGGCCCGTTCCGCGCCCTCGGCGATGGTCGATCCGTGCTCGCCCACGACCACCAGTCCCGCCCAAGCTTCCGTGGCCACCTCGGCACCCAGCGAAAGATGTTCCTCCCGGTCCGCCGCCCCCAGTTCGCGCATCGCGGCGAGCACCAGCCACTTTCCGCCCTTCGTCTTCATCTGGCCGAACGCCTGCAACGCGGCGCGCATGCTCACCGGGTTCGCGTTGTAGGCATCGACCACGAAATCGATCCCGTCGTAGTTCTGCAGATTCCAGCGCAAGGCGAGGGGCTTGTAGTCGCGGATCGTGCCCAGCAGCGCATCCCAGCGCGCGCCGCGGCTGCGAGCCACCGCAATCGCCAGCAGCGCGTCATGGATGACGTAGTCGCCGGGCAGGGGCGTCTCAAACTTGATGCGCTCACCGCTCGACTTCTCGTAGACCACGAACTTGCCCTCGTCGTCGCTCAGCGCCTTGCCGACGTAATCGGCGTCGCCCTTCAGCGACGTGGTCAAGACCGGACACTTTGCGTGCGACCGGAGCAGGTCAAACCAGCGCTCGTCGCGGCACAGTACGGCAAGCCCGTTCGCCGGGATCGAGGAGAAGACCGACGCCTTTTCCCTCGCGATCGACTGCACGGAATCAAAGAATTCCAGGTGCACCGGCCCGATCGCCGTGATCACACCGCAGGACGGTTGAAGCACCGTGCAGAGCGGCACGAGTTCATCCGGGTGGCTCATGCCCACCTCGAACACGCCGAAGCGGTCCGTGGCCTGGATGTCGAGCATGCTCATCGGCAGGCCGATGTCGTTGTTCCAGTTGCCCCGCGTCCGGGCGGTCGGCCCCACGGTCGCCAGGGCATCCGCGATCATCTCCTTCACGGTCGTCTTGCCGACGCTGCCAGTCACCGCGACGGTATCGATCGTCCGGGCCTGGCGGTAGCCGGCGGCAAGGTCCAGCAGCGCCTTCCGCGTGTCGCGAACGGCGAGCAACGGCCCCTTCCCGGACCAGACCGGCAAGCAGAATTCGCTGATGAGGGCCGCGGCGGCGCCATGCTGGAACGCCTCGCCCACGAAGTCGTGGCCTTCGTGGCGGTCGCCTCGGATCGCGAGGTACAGGTTCCCGGCCTGCAGGGTGCGGGTGTCGATCGATACACCGTTGACCATCTTTGGCGGCAGGCCAACCCAGTGGCCGTTGCACCATTTTGCGAGGTCTTTGGAGGAGAAATCAGGCATGGAGAATCAAGCAACGCCAAACGTTCAACGCTAAACGCTTAACGTTAAACTTGTCCGGGGATCGGCTCATGGTGCATTTAATGTTTGAAGTTTGACGTTCAACGTTTGACGTTTCATCCGAGATACCTCTTCGCCACCTCCCGGTCGTCGAACGGGATGATCGTGTTGGCGAATTCCTGGTAATTCTCGTGGCCTTTGCCGGCGATGAGCACGATATCGCCGCGCTTCGCCATGCCGATGGCGCGCGCAATGGCCTTCTCGCGGTCGACGATGGTTTCGCAGCGATCGGGCGCGGTAATTCCGTTCATGATCTCGCCGATGATCGCCTCGGGATCCTCCTTGCGGGGGTTGTCGCTGGTGACAATCACGTAGTCGGAAATGCCCGCGGCCAGGGCACCCATCAGCGGGCGCTTGGTCCGGTCGCGGTTCCCACCGCAGCCGAACACCACGATGAGGCGGCGCGGGTTCAACTCCCGCAACGTCGTGAGCACGTTCGCCAGCGCGTCGTCGGTATGCGCGTAGTCCACGAATACAGTCAACCCGGACCGGTTCGGCACCTGCTCGAGCCGGCCCGGAACAGCGGTCATCGCGCCGAGCGTGCGGGCCATGAGGGCCGGCTCGACGCCCAGCACGGCGCAGGACGCCATCGCCGCCAGTGCGTTGCTGACGTTGAAGCGGCCCAGGACGCGGAGTTCAACGGGCGTGCTGCCCCACGGGCTGACGAAATGGAAGGACGTGCCCCGTGCGGTCAGATCGACGTCCTCCGCGCGGACCATCGCCGCGGCGTGCTGGCCATAGGTGATGAGTTCCGCGGTGAGCCCCGGCGTGTTGGCAAGTTCCATGCCCCAGTGATCGTCAATGTTGATGACCGCGGCGGCGTTTTTCTCCTGCTGGCCGAGGCCGCGGAACAGAACGGTCTTCGCCGCGAAATATTCCGGCATCGACGTGTGGTAGTCGAGATGGTCGCGGGTCAGGTTCGTAAACACGCCGACGTCGAAATCGGTGCCCCAGACGCGCCGCTGGTGCAGGGCGTGCGAAGAGACTTCCATGACGGCGTTGCGGCAGCCGGAGCGGACCATCTGGTCCAGCATGAACTGGACATCGGGCGCTTCCGGCGTGGTGCGGGTCGCCGGGATGATGCGCTTGCCGATTTCGTAGCGGACCGTGCCAATCAGCCCGGTGGGCCGCCCCGCCGCCCACAGGATATCTCGACACATGTACGACGTGGTGGTCTTGCCGTTCGTGCCGGTGATGCCCATGAGCTCGATGCGCTCGGAAGGCTTGTCGTAGAACGCGCACGAAATTTCGGCCAGCGCGAGGCGCGCGTCCGCAACGCGGATGTGCGCGATGTCGCGCCGGGACCACTGGTCGTCTTCCGACACGATCGCCGTCGCGCCGCGGCGGATCGCGTCGTCAATGAACTGCGCCCCGTTCGCGTGCTGCCCGCGGAGCGCCACAAAAAGATAGCCTTCGCGCACCTGGCGCGAGTCGTACGCGATGCCCTCGATGTCCACGTTGAGCGGGCCGCGTGCGGTGAGCGGCTGGATTATTCGCGTTATGGATTCGAGCCTCATGGTCTCCATGCACAGTTTCCCGAGAATCATGGTCTAGCCCCCTTTCCCGTGTGTCGGGTGGCGGGTGTCGAGTGGATAAGATAACCACCCGTCACGAGCCACTCACCACTCGTCATTCGACACTCGCCACTCGTCACAATTCCCCCGTCGGGATCTGGTCTCCAAAGTGATACGCCTGCGCTTCCGGAACCGGCGGAATATCGAGATACCGCACGGCCTGGTCGGCGATCTCCTTGAACACGGGCGCCGCGACCTGGCCGCCGGTGTGGATCGGCTGCGGCTCGTCGATCACCACCATGATCGCGATCTCCGGCTGCTCGGCCGGCAGAAAACCCATGAAGGAGGCGATGTGGGCGGTATCGGAATACCCGCCCGCCACCGGCTTCTGCGCGGACCCGGTCTTGCCGCTGACGCTGAATCCGTCGACCGCAGCTTTTGTTCCGGTGCCACCCTCCTCCGTGACACGGCGCAGGAGTTTGCACATCAGATGCGCCGTCTCGGCGCTGATCGGGCGTGAAATCACGTACGGCTCGTTCTTCAGGATTGTCTTGCCGGTGGTGCTGACAACGCGGTCGACGACCTGGGGTCTCATCAGGAAGCCGCTATTTCCGATCGACGCGAGCATGTTGACCATCTGCATCGACGTGACGCCAATGCCCTGGCCCATCGGGATACGCGTGATGCTCAGCTTGCTCCATTTGGAGACGGGGTACAGGATGCCGCCCTCTTCACCGGGCAGGTCGATGCCGGTCGGCGAGCCGAAGCCGAAGGCCTTGATGTACTGGTGGAACCGCTTCTCCCCGAGCAGCATCGCGATCTTGGCTGCGCCGATGTTGCTGGATTTCTTGAGGATGTCCGCGACCGTCAATCGCCCGTAGGGATGGTAGTCGTGCAGGATGCGGCCGCTGTGGCGCCAGGCGCCGTTCTCGCAGTCGAAGACGACCGCCGGATCGGTCACCTTCTCGTTCAGCGCCGCCGCGATCGCGGACACCTTGAACGTGGACCCGGGCTCGAAGACGTAGCCGATCGCCCGGTTCATGCGGTGGTCGTCGCGCGCGTTGCGGAAATCGTTCAGGTCGTACGTCGGGCGCGTAGCCATCGCCAGGATCCGGCCCGTCCGAATCTCCTCGATCACGGCCCAGGCGCCCCTGGCCTGGTTCTTTTCGACCGCGCCGTCGAGCGCGCGCTCGACGAAATATTGCAGGTTCTGGTCGAGCGTCAGGTATACGTCGGCGCCCTGCTGCGGCTGGATGTCGAGCGACCGCCGGATGAACACCTCGCGCCGCCGCCCGTCGACCTCGCTCACGCGCAGCCCCGGCACACCGCGCAGGTACTGGTCCAGGCGCTGCTCGACGCCTGCGCTGCCCACGCCCTCCATGTTGGAGAAACCGACGACGTGGCTCATCAGCGCGCCCTGCGGGTAGTTCCGCTGGGAAACGTCCTCGAAGAACACGCCGCTCAACTGCAGCCCCGCGAGTTGGCGCACCGTGTCCTCCTTCACGTACTTCTTGATGTACTCAAAGCGGCGATTCGGCCGGTTCACGCGCGAGAGCACCATCGCCGGCTCGACCTGCAGCAACCGCGCCAACTGCTGCCCGACGAACTGGGGGTGCCCGCTCTCGCGGATCTTCTTCGGGTCCACGCAGACGTTCTTCACCGCGAGGTCCATCGCAAGCAGGTTGCCGTTGCGGTCCAGGATGCGCCCGCGCCCGACAAGGATCGGCTGCTCCACCTCGCGGATCTGCTGGATCCGCGCGCGGAGGACATCGTTCCGCCCAAGGTGCAGGTAGACAAGGCGCGTGCCAAGCCCCCCCCACGCCGCCACCAAGGCGATCGTGATGAGCACCATCCGAACGATCTGACCGCGTTCAGTCATTCACCGGCGCTCCCGTGTGCTGCGCGTACTCCCGCCTCGACGGCGAGGACGGATCCTCCGCCGCGGAGCGGCGGATCCGCACGATGGATTTCTCCGACGGCCACGTCATCACCAGACCGTGCCTCTGCAGCAGCTTTTCCATGTTCTGCGGCGAGGTCATGTTCGACCACTTGTACTCCTCGTTGACAATGCGGCGCTGCAGCGCGAGCTTCTGCTGCTCGAGGTGCTTGAGCCTGCGCCCGAGGTCGTCGCACCCGCTACAGAGCCAGAGGTAGCTGAGCGCCAGGGTTGTCGCCCCGAGCAGGACGACCGCGAGGATCCAAAGGAACGCGGTCTCACTGCTGTTTTTCTTCCGAAGTCTGTTACGCGGCATGTCCGTCTTTCGTTGTTGGTTGTCGGGTTGTTGGTTGCCGGTTGCTCGGATTCGAACAACTCAACAACCATCAACGAACAACTGTCCTAAATTCTCTCCACCACGCGCAGTTTTGCCGACCGCGCCCTTGGATTCTCTTCACGTTCCTCGTCCGTCGCGACGACGGGCTTGCGGTTGACGCGCCGCACCGCGGGCTGTTCGCCGCGCCACGCGCGGCCGCCTGCCTGCAACGATTCCCACATGCCCTCGTGCCTCGCGAAAATCTGTTTCACCAGGCGGTCCTCCACGCTGTGGAACGTAATGACCGCCACGCGGCTGTTTTGTTTCACCAGCCGTACCGCGGCTTCGACGCCTTGCTCGACGGCTTCCATCTCCCGATTCACCGCCATACGCAGCGCCTGGAAGGTCTGCGTCGCGGGATGAATCCTTCCGTGGCGGCCGCCCTTCGCGCGCGACACCACATCGGCCAGGTGCGCCGTCGTCCGGATCGGGCCGGACGCGCGCTCCTCGACGATCATCCGCGCGATCCGCCGTGACGCGGATTCCTCGCCGAGCCGCCAGAGCAGGTCCGCCAAGTCCTCCGCCGCGAGCCCGTTCACCACGTCGGCCGCCGTCTCGCCCTGCGAGCGGTCCATCCGCATGTCGAGCGGGCCGTCGCGGAGAAAACTGAAGCCACGGGCCGCATCGTCGACCTGGTTCGACGACATCCCGAGGTCCAGCAGAACGCCGTCGACCGGATCAAATCCATGGGTTTGCGCGAGCGCGATCATGTCGGAGAAATTTCCGTGAACGAGGGTGCAGCGGGAACCGAAGACGGCGAGGCGTTGCCGGGTCCGCGCGATGGCATCCTCATCGCGATCCATCCCGAAGAGCCGACCTCTGTCTCCGGCCTGTTGCAGTATGGCTTCTGCATGACCCCCACCCCCCAACGTACCGTCGACGTATGAACCGCCCTCCCGGACTTGCATCAAGTCGATCACTTCACGTAGCAGGACCGGCTTGTGCATGGTTCGTTGTTCGTTCCTTGTTGCCCGTTGTTCCTTCTGCACAGCACGAACCACCGGCAACGATCAACGCCCAACGCTCCTCCTAACACCCCGTGACGAACGGCGTGCCGACCTCCCGCCCTTTCCAGAGCGCGCGTTCGTAGGCTGCCGTAAACGTGCAACGCGGGAGCTCGAACCAGGACGTCGTGACAACACCATCAACGGCGCTATTCACCTGCAGGTAGCGGGCGATGTCCGCCGTGCGCACGGAGTTGTGCTTCTCGGCATAGCTGCCGGTCGCGCCGACGCTCCGCCGGGCCACTGCGGGCGCGACGACCGTGGAGCGTGGGCGCGTTTGAGCGTGGGAGCATGGGAGCGTGACGCTCTGACGCTCTCACGCTCTACGCTCGACGGGCGCTTCGCCTCTTTGGCCGCAGATTCGCCGGCCCAGAGTTCGCCCTGCTCGGTCCAGACGACCTGCCGCCGGCGCGGCACCACGGTTGTTGAGGTGCGGTGCGACGACCAGAAGGCCTCCTCCCATCGGTCGCTGCCGGACCGCACGGCATCGCCGAGCGACTTCGACATGCGCGTTGAAGGGGTCTCGTGAAGATCAGGGAGTCGAGCGAGCTGTTCCGACACGCGGTCTAGAAACCAACGTACCGGGCTGCCTCGCCAAGACTCGATTGAGTTACGGATGCTTGCTGCTGCTTCCATTTTTCAGGGCTCCAGAGTTCGAATCCATCGAACGTACCGACCAGAACCACGTTGGTTTTCAATCCCGCGTAGTCCAACAGTTCATCTTTGACGCGAATGCGCCCTTGGGAGTCCCAAGGGACGAGATCGGAGCGAGAGGCGAGCGTGCGAGCAAGTTGCCGGCCGCGCTCATCGGCCATGGACAGGCTGCGAATCCTCTCCATACGACGAGCCAACTCACGAGCGGGATAAACGCACAGGCATTGGTCATTCACACCGGGCAGCACAATCAACCGTTTCGGCACGCCCGCCAGCTCGCGCCAATCTGACGGGATGGTCAAACGCTTCTTGGAATCAAGGCCATGGGTGTAGGTGTTGACGAAAACGCCATGTCCGGCCAACTCAGCGGCCCCACCTATGTCCTGCTCATGCATTTAGCCGACCTCTTGACCCACCTTAAAACACTTTGCCCCACCTTTCGTCAAGGTGGATTTTGCGTGTTCTTGAGATTATATTCATTAGTCCTTGGGAATCATACGCTTACGCGATAGCGCAATTTGCACAAGTCACTGACAAACTCATGATGCACGCCCCACCCGCAATAAACGTGCTGAAGCGGTATCGCGACGGCGATTGAAAGGCGGATGATGCGCATCCCCGAAATACCCTCATGTCCGGGAACAACCGTACATGCATCGGGCCCCTGCGACGAGCCCCTGCTACGTCGCGCACTTGATTTGAATTTCCGGCTCCCCATGGGATAGGGCGGCTTCGCCGAAGCCGCCGCGGCGTGTTGGAGCCCTTGGTCTGGGTGAGCTTCAGGGTGATGATGTTCGATCCACCGACCGGCATCGCGCCATGGCACGTCGTTCCGCCCGGCGCGTCATGCACCGGACCCACAAAATCGCCTTGGAAAAGTCATCTCTCCGTCGTCCGTCATCCGGCCTCTCAAAGCGGCATGACTCCTGCCTTGCAAGGCGTCGCCGGCCTCCTTAATCTCCCTGCTGCCAATGGATTATTCAGTCGCAGAGAGGAAGAACGTGTCGACCCAACCAAACTCTTTTGACTACGACGGTTTGCTCAAATCGGGCCAGGGACTGCTCTACGGCGCGGACAACGCGCGCCTGCCGGCCCCGCCGCTCCTGATGTTCGACCGAATCACGAGTATCACCGATTCCGGCGGACCGTACGGCAAGGGTCAGGTCATTGCGGAATTTGATGTCCGCCCGGACCTCTGGTTCTTCAAGTCGCACTTCCTGACCGACCCCGTCATGCCGGGCTGTCTCGGGCTGGACGCGATGTGGCAGCTGGTCGGCTTTTTCCTCTGCTGGAAAGGCGGCCCGGGCCGTGGCCGCGCGCTCGGCGTCAGCGAGGTCAAGTTCACCGGCCAGGTCCTTCCCACCAACAAGCTCGTGACATATACGATTGACCTCAAACGGGTGATTATGCGGAAGTTGTTCGTGGGTATCGCGGATGGTACAATGTCCGTAGATGGCAGGCCGATCTATGTCGCCACCGACCTGAAGGTCGGGTTATTTACATCAACCGATTCATTCTAAGAGTGAGGGTGTCATGCGTCGTGTCGTTATCACAGGAATGGGTATCGTCTCCAGTATCGGCAAGAACAAGGCCGAGGTGCTGGATTCGCTGAAGGCGTGCCGCCCGGGCATCCGCTTCAGCCAGGAATACAAGGATCTCGGGTTCCGCACCAACGTCTACGGACCGATCGACCTGCCGCTCGAGGACCTGATCGACCGCAAGATCAGACGGTTCATGGGTAACAGCGCCGCGTACAACTATGTCGCCATGCACGCGGCCATCGAGGACGCCACCCTGCCCGAGAATCTCGTATCCAATCCACGCACTGGAATGATCGTCGGCTCCGGCGGCTCATCGACCGAGAACATTGTGGAGTGCGCCGATACGACCCGTCAGAAAGGCGCCAAGCGCGTCGGCCCGTACATGGTGACCCGTTGCATGAGCAGCACCAACTCGGCCTGCCTCGCCACCCCCTTTAAGATCAAAGGCGTCAGCTACACGATCAGCTCGGCCTGCGCCACGAGCGCGCACTGCATCGGCAACGGCACCGAACTCATCCAGCTCAACAAGCAGGACATCGTCTTCGCCGGCGGCGGCGAGGATGTGCACTGGACCATGACCATCATGTTCGACGCCATGGGCGCCCTTTCGTCGAAATACAACGAGACGCCCGAGAAGGCGTCGCGCGCGTACGACGCGAACCGCGACGGCTTTGTCATCTCCGGCGGCGGCGGCGTCGTGGTGCTCGAGGAGCTTGAACACGCGAAGAAGCGCGGCGCGAAGATCTACGCCGAGGTCGTCGGCTATGGCGCCACGTCCGACGGCGCGGACATGGTCCAGCCCTCCGGCGAAGGCGCGATCCGCTGCATGAGGATGGTGATGGACGGCGTGAAGGGCCCCATCGACTACCTCAACACGCACGGCACGAGCACCCCTGTCGGCGACGTCAAGGAACTCGAGGCGATTAAGGAAGTCTTCGGCGCGAACGTCCCGCCGATCAGTTCCACCAAATCCCTCACCGGCCACGCCCTCGGCGCCGCCGGCGTCAACGAGGCGATCTACTCCCTGATCATGATGGAGAATAATTTCATCTGCGCATCGGCGAATATTGAGACCCTCGACCCGGCCGCCGAAGGCATGAATGTCGTCCGCGAACGCAAGGACAACGTCCGCCTGAACACCGTCATGTCCAACAGCTTCGGCTTCGGCGGCACCAACGCCACGCTGGTCATGCAACGGCTGCCTTGAACTTCCGCTCCGGCCAGCAAGCTGGCCGGGGGCGAACAAGTTCTGTGACGTTCCCCATCCGCCCCCGGCGAGCTTCCTCGCGGCCCGGATCTCCCACGCCCATCCGCCCCCGGCGAGCCTTGGCCGCCTCAGGCGGCTTGCTCGCCGGAGCGGAAGTTTGGTAGAGACCCGCATGCTCTACACCGCGACCAACCTCCGCCCCGTCTCCCGCCTCCACTACGCATGGACCGGCTGGCCCACCGAGGGCACGACACTGCCGCCCCTCTCAAACCTTGACGCCCTGGCAACCGCCTGGCAGACCGACGGCTTCCGCCTCCTTGCCCACGACGCCAACGCATCCCGCGTCATGCTCACCTTCGAATCCGACGCCAACGTTTCTCCGAGCGTCCTTGCCCAACGAGTCAAAGGCCGCCTGAACAACACCCTCCGCCTCGCAGGCACACCCGCATCGTTCAGCCGCAAAGTATCTGTCCGTACACTCGGCGAAAACATCTCCGACATCGTGGAGGACTATCTGCGCGACCAATTGAAACATATCGACCTCGTCGATGACCGATACCGCCAACTCCTCGCCGAAGCCGCATTGGAGGATCCGACGGTCTCGCTCGCCGACCCGGCGGAAACCGACAGCGGCCGGTACTGGAACAACCTCCACGTCGTGCTGGTCACCGCGGATCGTTACCGTGTCGGACGGCCGGACGTGGTGCACGGCATCCGGGACCGTGCCTTGGCCGCCGCGCGCGAAATTGGCCTCGCAATCAGAGCGATCGCGGTCATGCCCGATCATCTGCATGTCGCACTTCGATCGTCGCCCGCTCTTTCGCCGCTCGAAGTAGGTATCGCATTGCAGAATGCGACGGCCAAGGCGATGGGATGCCGGTTGTGGCAATACGGCTTCTACGTGGGCACGTTCAGCGAATACGGCCTGGATGTCGTTCGTCAGCGCGCGAGACTTCTCTGAACTCCCGCTCCGGCCAGCAAGCTGTCATCCGCCCCCTGCCAGCTTGCTGGCAGGAGCGGAAGTTAATTGCCATCCGCTAATGATAACGTATTATCAATTACATGAACGGCGTCCTGATAACGTTCCGCATCCTGACCTCCTTCTACCCGCTCTACATCGCAACGCTCAATATTGCCGGCGACGTGCCCGGGGTCGCGGTGGAAAACTTAACCGGACCCCAGACCGGCTGCCTCCACGATTACCAGGCCACACCCGCGGACCTCGTCCGCATCGCCAAGGCCGGCGCCTTCATCATCAACGGCGCAGGCACGGAGTCCTTCCTCGACAAGGTCATGAACCCCGCGCGCATCATCGATGCCAGCGCGGGAATCCCCCTGCTCGACGGCAATCCGCATGTTTGGCTCAACCCCGCCCATGCGATCCGCCAGGTCCGAAACATCGAGGCCGCGCTCGCCGCCCGCGACCCGGACCACGCTGCCGACTACCACCGCAACGCGGACGCGTACGCAGCGAAGCTCGAAACGCTCAATACGATCATGCACGAACGCCTCGATACCCTCCCGAACCGCGACATCATCACCTTCCACGAGGCCTTCCCCTACCTCGCCGACGCGTTCGGCCTCCGCATCATCGCCGTCATCGAACGCGAGCCTGGCTCCGAACCCGGCGCGCGGGAACTCGCGGACATCATCGACACCGTTCACCGAACCGGCGTCCAGGCCCTCTTCGTCGAACCCCAGTACCCCTCCGCCAGCGCCGAGACCGTCGCCCGCGAAACCGGCGCGAAGGTGTACAACCTTGACCCCGCCGTCACCGGCCCGATGGAAAAGGATGCGTATGTCCGGATCATGGAGCAGAATATGCAAACGTTGGAGAAGGCTCTAAGATAGTGGAGCGTTAGAGCGTTGGAGCGTCAGAGCGTGCGAAGAAAAACGCTCCCACGCTCGAACGCTCCCCCACGCTCCACCCGTCTAAGAGTCATACTTATGAAAATATCCTCAGGCCGATCCTGCGGCGGCTGTTGCACCAAGCTGGTTGACTTCAACGTCCGGCTCGGATCGACGCAGATCCTGAAGGACATCAACCTGCACGTGCACTGCGGGGAGATCACGGCCATCATCGGCCCGAATGGCGCGGGCAAGACCTCGCTCTTCCGCGCGATGCTCGGAGACCTCCCGCACACGGGCAGCCTGCGCTTCGTGCATTCGGGCGAAAACGACAGCCCCGTCACGCCGCGCATCGGCTACGTGCCGCAGAAGTTTGACATCGACCCGACCGCCCCCATCAGTGTCCTCGACGTCTTCGCCAGTGCCATGTCGCGCTGGCCACTGTGGCTCGGACACCGCAGCCGGCTCCGGGCCGACGCGATAGAAATGCTCCGCCTCGTCGAAGCGGAAGCCCTGATCGACGAACGTGTGGGCAGCCTCTCCTGCGGCCAGCTCCAGCGCGTCCTGCTCGCGCTGGCCCTGAATCCAACCCCCGACCTGCTCCTGCTCGACGAACCGATCGCCGGCGTCGACAAGGGCGGCATCGAGCTTTTCTACCGTATCGTCGCGCGGCTCCGGGAAGACTTCGACCTCGCGATCATCCTGATCTCCCACGACCTGACCGAAGTCGCGCGCGTCGCGGACCGGATGATCCTCCTGAACCACGCGATCCTGTTCGACGGCTCGCCCCGCGACGTACTGTCGAACCCGCTCGTGCGGGAAACCTTCGGCCTGAACATCGACCCCGCGAACGCCGTACCGCCCCACGCCACGCCCCACGACGCCTGCGAAGTTTCCCCGGAATCCGCCTCGACACCCGACACCCGACACTCATGACCTTGTGGCACTCCATCATCAGCGCGCTGCCTTTCGAATGGGCCCGGTACACGTTCATGGCGAACGCGCTACTGGCCGTACTGGTCATGTCGCCCGTCTTCGCGATGCTCGGATGCATGGTTGTGAACAACCGCATGGCCTTTTTTTCCGAGGCGATCGGCCACGCGGCCCTGACCGGTATCGCGATCGGCGCCATCGCGGGCCTCGGCGACCCGTCGTGGTCGGTCATCGGCTTCGGCCTGCTCCTCGCCGTCGCGATCTGTGCGTTGCGCCGCTACAGCGCGGCCTCGACGGACACGATCATCGGCCTGACGATGGCCTTCACCGTCGCCCTCGGCGTCGTGCTGCTCTCGCGCGGCGGCGGATTCAGCAAGTACTCGCGTTATCTTGTCGGCGATGTGCTCACCATCACGCCCGACGAAATCCTTCAGATCGTCCTCCTCCTCGTCCTCGTCCTCGCATGCCTCACCGTCTTTTTCAACCGGATCTTCGTCGTCAGCCTCAACCGTACGCTGGCACAGAGTCGCGGGATGCGCGTGTGGATGCTCGAAGCGGTGTTCATGGCGCTGGTGGCGCTGGTCGTCACCTCGTCGATCTCGTGGGTCGGCCTGCTGGTGATCAATTCCCTGCTGATCATCCCCGCCGCCGCCGCGCGGAATCTCACGCGCAGCACTCCCGCCTACATGGGCGTCGCCACGGTCATCAGCATCGTCTCCGGAGTCTCCGGTCTCATCGCGTCCTACTACTGGTCCACCGCGACCGGCGCGACGATCGTGCTGTTTGCCATGGTCTTCTTCCTCATCTCCCTGCCCTTGCGCCGCCGATGACCCGCGGGCAAGCGGGTGCCCTGGTCGCCGTCGGCGCCGCCAGAGACGACCAGGGCTCCCGCTTGCCCGCGTCCATCTCCATCAGGAGGGGCACGCTCCGCGTGCCCGAGGTGGGGATCACGGACCAAGCACCGTTCGATAAAATCCCTGCGCGCCGACATCGTTCGTTCCCACAAGGTCAATCACGCTGTTCGTCGCCGTCACGGCACTCGTCACATCAGTCCACGTACTGAGCTCACCGCTGAACTGGAGCCGGTACGCCGTACCGCTGATGACGTTCCACCGCGTGAGCAGGTTCGTGCCTGCGAGCGATAGGCCTCCGCTCCATTGAATGAATTCAAATGCGCCCATATCCGGACCAACCCCCACGTAGTCATCGTTCACGCCGGGGATGACTTGGGCTTTGTCGATCAGCGGGCTGCTGGACCTCAGCACGAAATTCGTGGCGGACGAATCCATGAACTGCGGATCGCCTTTGAGCCCGTGCTGTTCCTGACCCGTGCCGGCAAAGAAGTCGGCCACGGTCAGGTAGATGGAGCCATTCCAACGGACGAACTGTTCCGCGCTGGTCGTGTACAGTGCGTCGTAGTCGAAGCTGACCGGATTGACCGGACTCCAATTCTCCAGCGCATAGTCCGTACCCGCATAGATGTTGTTCCGCGAGATGATATTGGTCCACTTGCTGTAGCTTTTGAACAAGAAACCGTCCTGCCCGGGCACGGCCGAGTAGCAGGTGTTGTGGTACAGGTACACCCAGTCGATCGTGAGCGCCGAACTGACGTTGAACTTGAACGGGTACCCCTCGTAGGAGTCCGCGTTGTGCCAACCCCACAGCAGGTTCCCGAAGATGTAGGTCGGCCCAACCGCGCACGGGGCCACGGAAATTCCGGTCAGAAAATCGCTGAACGCGTTGTCATAGATCCGGCAGTTGGAGCCCGCCCCATCCGTCTCGATCCCGTCGTCCGCGCAGTGCGCCACGATGTTGCTGTAGAAATCCATGTTCCGCGTGGGTCCGGCCCCGTCGTCCGAGTACAGGTGCGCCCCGTCGAACATGCGTTCAAAGCGGTTGTTCCGGATCACGTTCGCCATGCTGGCCAACGTGCTTCCGTACACATGGACTCCGCCGGCTTCGTAGTCGGTGCCGCCGCTCTTCACCGCGCTCCAGGAAAACGTGTCGATCGGCGACTCGTTGAACGTGCAGCGCTGGATGACGTTGCTATGTGCGGCGTTTTTGAGCGCCACACCAACCCCGTTGTGATGAAACGCACAGTCCTCGACCAGGACATTGTCGGCCCCCTCGAGGTAGAAGCCCCGATGATACAGGCCGTATCCATAGTAACAGACCTCGAACCCGCGGATCTGTACGGCGCTGCCGGACAGGATCATCAGCTCGGTGAACCGCGGAATCGTGACGACATTCGTCCCCGGTGCGCCGCCGCCCGGGAAGCGGATGTAAAGGAAGCTGCCGTCGGCGTGGTAGCCAACGGTCTGGTTCCACGTGTTGGCGACGAGGTTGCCCAGAACCGAGTAGCGGTAGAGCTGACCGCCGTTCAGGTAGGCGTTGAGCGGCGTTCGCGTGGTGGCGGTCCGGTAGATGCCCGTGCTCGCATCGTACAACGTCCAGGCCGGAACGAAATTCGTGTCGGTCCCGTCCATCACCGGCTTCGCGCCCGGCGCGTTCTGGAACACGATCGGGCTCGACGCGGTGCCCGAGCGCGTGAAGGAGAAGTCGCCCTCGTAGTAGCGCCCGTCGTACACCAGAACCTTGTCGCCCGCGACGGCCGCGGTCAACGCGCGCGCGAACGTCCGGAAGGCGTTCGAGAAACTCAGTCCGCTGTTCGCGTCGCTGCCTGACGGCGCGACGTGGAGGATGCGGTTGGTGGCATCCGGGAACACGTTGGTCCACGTCGAAATCGTCAGCAGCTTGTTCGTCGGCGCAAACGCGGCCGAGGAAAGCTGGATGGAATAGGCCGTGCCCGGATCGAGACGGAAGAGGCTCCCCGAGAACCGGGTGGTCGATATCCTGCTCAACGGATGGGCGGGAATGTACGGGCCGGGGTCGGACACCTTCTTCACGGCCGTCGCGATGACCGTGCCGTTCGTGGGCCCGGACGCGAAGACCACGTCCACGCCGACGTTGTTGAACGTCGCCACGCCGGAAATCGTCTGCGCCTCCGCGGTCAGGGCCGCCACGAGGGCAGCAACAATGGAAGGAACCCTTTTCACTGTGAATTCACAACAGCATGACATGTGCCGCCTTCTTGTCACAATATTCCAACCACAAAGGACACGGAAAATCACGAAGGTTATGTCGGCGCAGGATTCCTCCGTGAACCTCCGTGTCCTCCGTGGTGAGAATTCCGCATGGTGCCTTGTCTCTCGATTTTCCGGAGACGGTCAGCTATCTTGTGCGGCACCAAGGAGAAGCGACCTATGGCCGACGATATGATTTCCAGATTTGCGCGGCTGCTTGCGCACTATTCCATTTACGCGAAAAAGGGTGAAACCATCGGCGTGGAGGCGACCGACGAGGCCGCGCCGTTGGTGGAATCGGTGTACGAAGAGCTGCTCAAGGCCGGGGCGTATCCGTTTGTCCGCATGGTCCCCGGCGGCCTGACCGAAATCCTCTTCCGCGAGGGCAAAGACCACCATTTCGACCAGCCGTCGAAGGCCGAGGTCCACTACGCGAAGGCGGTCGACGGCACGATCCGCATCATGTCCAGCCCGAACACCCGCGCGCTGTCCGCGGTTGCGCCGAAGAAACAGGCGCAGTTCACGCGCGGCCGCAAGGGTCTGCGCAAGATCCTCCTCGCCAAGAAGTGGGCGCTCACCCTCTTCCCCACCCAGGCCTACGCGATGGACGCGGAGATGAGCCTCTCGGATTTCAGCGATTTCGTCTTCAAGGCAAACTTCCTCGACCGCGCCGATCCCGTCGCCGCCTGGAACGACCTCGAAAAGAAGCACCAGAAGCTCATCGCCAAGCTGCACGGCGCGGACGAGGTCCATATCGTGGGGCCCGATACCGACCTGCGCATGTCGGTGAAAAACCGCCTTTTCATTTCCTCCGTCGCGACACACAACGTCCCCAGCGGCGAATTCTTCACCGGCCCGGTCGAAGACTCGGCCGAGGGCTGCATCCGATACGACTTCCCCGTCTGCGAGGGCGGACGCGAGATCGACGGCATCCGGCTCGTCTTCCGCAAGGGCCTCGTCGTAGAGGCGACCGCCGAGAAGAATGAGAAGTATTTCCTCACGATGCTCGACATGGATCCCGGCGCGCGGCGCCTCGGTGAACTCGGCATCGGCACGAACTACGGCATCCAGCGCTTCATCAAGAACATCCTGTTCGATGAAAAGATCGGCGGCACGATCCACCTTGCCCTCGGCGAGTCGTATGAGGAAACCCGCGGAAAAAACAAATCCGCACTGCACTGGGACATGATCAAGGACCTGCGCAAGGACGGCGCGATTTACGTGGATGGAAAACTGTTCCAGAAGAATGGGAAGTTTGTATGAGGCGGAGAGATGGAGTATTGGAGTGCTAGCCCTACCTTCGCAAGTCGGGGGCGTTTGGCTGCAAAACAGAACGGAAACATCAGAAAACGCGCCATATGCTTGACGGAGAACCGGTGG
Source organism: bacterium (assembly GCA_043802525.1). Taxonomy (GTDB): domain Bacteria; phylum Verrucomicrobiota; class Kiritimatiellia; order CAIVKH01; family CAIVKH01; genus JAZDKY01. Next base: position 49 of record JAZDKY010000113.1, on the reverse strand, counting down.
ACATGCTACATGAAAGAATATGCATGTATTTGAGCGTGAGGTCAACGGT
>JAZDKY010000112.1:0-22016 GCA_043802525.1 bacterium | reverse complement strand
TCCTGTTCGTCCGCCGAAACGTACCGCCATTTTGATTTTTCCATCCCTGAACTGTAAATAAGTACGGCTGGGTTGTCCCGCAAAAAACGATAACTCGTTCACCTGCAATGCCACCCCAGAGTCAAAAGCCGCGTCCTATCGTACGTGGCTGAACGACGCCGACCTGGGCATCGCCGGTTCCCGCAAGCGGAACCGACCCCTGCTCCGCGCCGCCGCGGAAATCATCGCCGCGTGGCACAACGCCGGACTGCACCATGCCGACCTGCGCATCGGCAACCTGCTCTGTCGACCGGAAAGCGGCCAGTGGAAGTTCTTCTGGGTCGATAACGAAGGCGTCACGCGCAACCGCCGGCTCCCTGAACACCTGCGTGTCCACAACCTGATGCAGGTGAACATGGAACGTACCGGCGTGACCCTGACCGACCGGCTGTTCTTCTGGCACTGCTACGCACAGAAGGCGGGCATTCCGGGCAGCCACAGAAGAAGAATCGCCCGAGAAGTTGTCGACTACACGAGGCGCCGCTGGAAAGAGAGGGGTTGGCTGTGACCTCTGCAGGCTCCGGCAAGGGCCATTCGGGTCTGACCACAGGTTCTTCTAGAGCACCAACGACTTGCGAGAAGAAAACCGACAAAATCGGCTGTAGCCCGGATTATTCGCGAAACGCGAACAATTCGCCGCTCCGCGGCCGTGATGGATGCGGCTGTGCCGCATCCACACGGGGCTGCCACGTTTGCAACGCGGTGCGACACCGCGTTGCATCACGTCTTTGCCTGCGGGCGCGTCCGCCCGTGAGGGGACGTTGTCCCCAATCGCGTGACCGCGTTGGCGCGGTACGCGACTCACGCGGCAGGGACTCACGTCCGTGCCCGCCGGCAAAGCGGCTTATTCATGAACGCTTTTTCGTTCATGAATAAGCCGGGGTAGAGGCGATTTTCGGCCCCGAAAAACGGATCTAAGCGCAGCTTGGCGCACGGGGGGGGGTATGCGAGGCCACGAATTGGCACTCCGATGTTTGGGCACGAAAACATCGCGCGTATTCCTTTCGTGAACTTTACTGCATTTCGTGGGCAACTCTTCCTTGGGACCCGGGATTCGTTTTGGCCCGCCTCAGGCAAGGTTTACCCGCCTCAGGCGAGGTCGAGGCGGAGCGTGGATTGGATGAGGACGATGGCTTCCGAATCGACGTAGGCGGTCTCGGCAAAGTCGGGCCATTTGCGCACGGCTGCGCCGACTTCGGCGATGATGGCGTCCGGCTTCTTGATCCTGAACCGGCGGGCGACCTCGAGAAGGTCCTGCTTCGCAAAGCCGTCGCGTTTTCCGTTGACGGTCATCTGGTGGCACCCGGTCCATTCGCCGGACGGGTTGTAACTGTAGATGACATCGTAGGCCGGCGCCAGGCTCCAGTGGCCCTGCTTGTCCATCAGAAAGGCGATGTTCTTGGTGTGATCGTCCTGGTTGCGCGCCAGCACGTTGAACACCATGCGCCGGAACAACTGGCGGACAGCGTCCGCCGGCAGACCGAGTTGCTGCGCGACCAGCAGCGCCTGCTCGTAGCTGTAGGCGCCAGCCTGGTTGAAGTCCATATGCCCGAGCGCACACAACGTCTGCGTGAAGATCCTGCCGCCGTTCCAATCGCGATCGAACCGGCGCGTGATGAAATGATGGCGCCCGTTCTCCTCGTAGATCCGGCACTCGGCCATACGGACGCCCGCCGCCAACGCCATGCGATGGTAGGCATATTCGATTTTTCCATAGCCCTGCGGGTCCAGGAGTTCCTTGTCGCGGTTCCCGGCCACGCCGTCGAATTTCAGGAGCCAGTAGCCGAAACCCGCGGGCGCCCTGACCTGGCCGGAACGAATCTCACCGGTCGCCTCGTTCCACGCAATAATCGCCTTCGCGCGGGCGCCGCCCGCGGAGGTGCCCACCTGCAGAATGTGCCGCATGGCGTCGAGATCGGCGCGCGACTCCCGGGCCAGGCGGGTGGACAACGATGCTTTTTCCGACAGTGCCTTCTTCGCGAGTTCCACCAACTCCGCAATGTCCAGCGGAACGGACTCATTCCCCCGCTTCCGCATGGCGGGCTGGAACTCCAACGCGCCCATGCCCCTCGTGCCGACATAGCAAAGCCGCTCGATCGGGGAAAAACTCCCTGCGTCGCGGCCGGAACGTACGAGCCACTGGTCGATCAATAGGTTGCCGAATCTGTCGGGAAGGGAATCCGCCAGCATGCCGGGCAGTCCGTGGAAAGACCGCGCGGCGAGTTCCGGGAACGAATAAATCCGCGGCCCAAGCGGCATCATCAGCGGGGCCGGCTCGATGCCGCTCCGCTGGAAATCGGGCTCGTACTCGAAGGCCGCGATGTCGCGCTCGCGATCCCACGCGACATGACCGATCACCCGGCCCCACAACATCACGTCAGCATGCTCGACGGACCTCACGCCTCCGTGCCCCACGTCCAGCCCTCTTCCTTCACTCCGGCCACGTGCCGCCCCTTGCCCGAGGCCCGCTTCCGTTCACGCCCCTTCAACTTGGCCACCTGCACCGGGCTGAGCGGAGGGTCCGGCAGAAACTGGTCAAGCGCCTGGATCACACCCAGCGCCCGGAGGATCGCGACCAACGTATTCAACGTCCCCCCACCCCCACTCTCCACCGCCACCAACGTCCGCCGCGCCACCCCAGCCTTCGCAGCCACGCCCGCCTGCGTCAGGTTTTGATTCAGCCTCTCCCGCTGAATTCGCCGGCCCAACTCCTCGAGCACCTTTTCATTGCTCATCACATCAAGTTTCATAATGAGCAATACTACACCCACAAATAGAATAATCAAGCGTTATGACACTTTTTATGCGCATACACATATTAGCCTTATGAGCACTATTCATCACACAATATAGTAATTTAGTGTATTTTGAGCATTATCGTGCTCATTGTATGATCATGCACTGATCGTCACCGGATCGGACCACGCTCCGCATTGAAATCACGCGAGTTGCGCGCGACCAGGCGAGTCCACTGACTACACTGAAATCACTGAAGGATTGCCAGCATTCCAACCCGACCGTCTCGAATCGTGCGTCAGCGTGCATTTCAGTGTGTTCAGCGGATTGATCCGAATGGTCTGCCCACGGATTCCACAGCGCGGCAAGGCCGCAACCGAAGAGCAAACCGCAAAAAACTCAAAAACGCTCCACTGATCAGGTCGTAGTGCGCCTTTTTTCGACCGCCTTGGCCCGCGTCGCCTGCGGTTCGAAATACTCGCTCTTCGCGTCGAACTGCGACCCATTCGACGTTCACCACAGGCTACCGGGGCTCGACAAGTTTCCGCGCATCGCTGAGACTGCATTCCTTCATGAAGGCGCAGCCTGTTCAGGTTAAGAACGTCCTCGTCACCGGTTGTTCATCGGGCATCGGTCTGGCGACGGCGCGGGTCCTGCGCGCGCGCGGGTGGAACGTCGCCCCGACGGCGCGGAAAAAAGAGGATCTCGACATGCTCCGCGCGGACGGGTTCGCGCCACTCGAACTCGACGTCGCGGACACAGAGTCCGTACAGCGCGCCGCGGTAGCGGCACTGGACCAGTTCGGCGGGCAGATCGGCGGGCTCGTCAACAACGCGGGATTCGGGCAGGCGGGCGCGATCGAGGACCTGAGCCGTGAACTGCTCCGCTACCAGTTCGAGGTGAACCTGTTCGGCGTGCACGATCTGACATGTCGATTCATTCCGACGTTCCGCAGACAAGGCTGGGGCCGGATTGTCAATATCAGCTCCGTGCTGGGCCGGGTGGTCATCCCCTTCTCTGGAAGCTACTGCGCGACCAAGTTCGCGCTTGAGGCGTTGTCGGACGCGCTGAGGGTCGAACTAACGGGTTCCGGCATCGCCGTATGCCTGGTTGAGCCGGGCCCGATCATTTCGCAGTTCCGGAAAAACGCCGCGAACCGCGCCCAGGAATCACTCGACCCGCAGCACACAACGTATGGCTCGTACTACGAGAAAGAAATCGCGCGTCGCATCCGGCAACAAAAGAAACCCGACGCCTTTACGCGCCCGCCCGAGGACGTCGCCGCGAAAATCGTCCATGCGCTGGAATCGCCGCGCCCGAAGATCCGCTATTGCGTCACGATCCCCGCGTATCTCGGCGCCTTCGCCAGCCGGTTTGTGCCGGCAGGGGTGCTGGATGCGGTGAATGCGCGGAAGGTGAAGAAATAGGAAACATCAAACGCTAAACGCCAAACCTTAAACGTTTAATGTTTCGCGTTTGACGTTTGATGTTGCTGATCCTGTGGCTCCAGCGGGTCCAGAATCCACCTCTTGTTATACCAGAAGTACTGCTCCGGCTCTTCCCGCGCGGCTTTGTCGAAAATGTCCATGACCTGTTGCGTCATGCGCTGCCAGTCGGCCTCCTTGTCGATCGCCGGGTCCGGGTGAATCGGATCGAACACGCGCCAGCGGTGGCGGGTCCAGCCAACGCGCGTCACGACGGCGGGGAAAATCGGCACACCGGCCTGGCGCGCGAAGAGCGCCATACCGCCGACGACGTTGGCCTCCTTCCCGAAAAACCGGACAACAACGCCCGGGGTTTTCGATCGCAGGTCCGTCATGAACGTGAGAATCTTTCCCTCGCGCAGGCTGCGGATCGCTTTCTTGAGGACCGACGAATCGCGGGGAACAAGTTCGATGCCGGTCACGCCGCGCACGCGGTTCAGCCACGCATCGGTGAGGGGGTTTTTCTGTTTGCCGACGATGAGGAATATGGGCAGGCCGAGCATGTGCGCGCCGACGCCGGCCAGATCCCAGTTGCCCATGTGCGGAACCACGAGGATTCCGCCCTTGCCGGCGTGGGCGTGATCGAGGACTTTCTCAAATCCCTCGCGGTCCGTCGTCCGCTCCACCTCCGCAGGGATGAGGCGCCGCACCCGCATCATCTCCACGCCGTTGAAAAACACGTTGCGCAGGGATATCCACGCCGCCCGATTGACTGCGTGCGTGTCGAGTTCCTGGCCGAACACCTCGCGGATGCGGTCTCTGGCCCGGACCACCCTGCCCCGCGCCAGGAGGTACGCGAGGGCTGCCAGGAGCCAGCCAAACACCATGGCCAGCCGGTACGGGAGGATATTGACGATGCCCGATACCGCGCGAAGGGCAGCGTATTCCGCGATATGCTTGGGTCTGTGTTTCACGGCTGTCCCTAAAATTGCCGGCGTCTGCAACATCGGCAAACCTAATTATCGGCCGTAGCGGGACCAGGCCATCTCGGGACGGTCAGCGCACACGATGAGGCAAAAGCCATACAGGCCCTACACCGGAGAACGCCGTCGCGAACCGCCGGTCGACCGGATAACGGTCCACATAAATCCGCGTCAGGCCTTCTTCTGCAGCTTCTTCGGACGCTTGAGCAGCTCGCGCAGCTGCTTGGTGTTCATCTTCGCAACCTTGGCCTCGGGAAGGCCGAGGGCGACCAGACGGCGACGGTGAACCTTGGTGCGGCGTGCCTTGGCGGCGCCGTGTTTGCGGGGGCGATTGATGTGCTTATAACGCGGATGTTTGGCCTTCGCCATAAAAGTACCTCTTCCCTGTCGTAATCGGGCGCTTTACATACCTGTATTTCGGGCCGTACGCAACCGATAATATCCTGTCATTTCCGCCGGAGTACCCGCCTATGGAGCAACCTCCCGATTGCCCCAAGATTCGGGCAGGCGGGAGCCTGCCCCTCCTGCGCCGCGAATTCCTCTCGGTCCGGAGGGGCAGGCTCCCGCCTGCCCGGGGACGAGGGCAACAAGGGGCGACCGCTGCGCCATTCCGAAACTGGCACACGGGCCTTCGCCACGCCGGAGACGTTGCTCTACACCGTGGCGTACAGCTCGTCCATCAGGCGGACCTGTTCCCCGAGACGTAGCTCGCGGCATTCGAGTACGGGCTGAGTGGCAGGCGTCAGGCGGAGTCGGGGCGCGGAGACTCCGCGCGGACGATCAGGAGCGGGATCGAGGTCCGATGCCGAACGGCCTCGATCGTGCTGCCGAGAAACAAGTCCCCAACCAACCGATGACCGTGCGACGTCATCGCGATCAGGTCGCAGTGCTCTTCTTCCGCCACGCGCATGATCTGGTCGGGGGGGTTGCCCAGTGCCAGCCGAACGTCCACACTCAAGCCGGCCTCTGCGCGCATGCGCTGCGCCATTTGCTCAAGGTAGCGTCCGTCGTCCTGCATCTCCTCGGACTCGGCGAGCTTCAACTGGTCGAAGTTTCGCGCCACCCACCCATCGGCCACGTGGACCAGCAGCAGCTCGCTCTTCAATTGCGACGCGAGCTTCGAAATGTGTGGAAGCAGCGAATGGTCCGCCTCCGTGTGATCCAACGCCACCAGAATCTTCTTGTACATCGTGCCCTCTTGTCAGAACGGCAACAGGTCGAGCAGCGCCTGCGGAGCAAATCTCTCCAAAAGGAACTTCAGATTCAAGCCCACGATAATGGCCGCCGTGCCCCACGCCAGGAACTTGATCCACGGCGGGTTGACAAACTCGCCCATCTTCCGGCGGTCGTCGGTGAACCGGATCAGCGGAATGACCGCGAAACTGAGCTGCAGGCTCAAGATCACCTGGCTCCAGATCAGCAGCTCCGTCGTCTTCGATTCCCCGTAGATGCCAATGACGCAGACGGCGGGAATGATCGCCAGCGCGCGCGTGATCAGCCGCCGCATCCATGGCCGCAGCCGCAGGTTGAGGAACCCCTCCATCACAATCTGCCCTGCCAGGGTGCCGGTCAACGTTGAATTCTGTCCCGACGCCAGCAGCGCCACCGCGAACAGCGTGCTCGCCAACCCCACGCCCAGCAACGGGCTCAGAAGCTTGTACGCGTCCTGGATCTCGGCCACATCGTTGTGCCCCGACCAGTGGAACGCCGCCGCCGCCAGGACCAGGATCGCCCCGTTGATGAACAGCGCCGACATCAGCGCAACCGAGGAATCGATGCTCGCGAACTTGATCGCCTCGCGCCGGCCGTCCGGTGTCCTCTCATACTTGCGCGTCTGCACGATCGAGGAATGCAGGTACAGGTTATGCGGCATCACTGTCGCTCCGAGGATGCCGATCGCGACAAACAGCATCTCGCTGTTTTTCACGATGTCCACCGACGGCACGAACCCCGCAAGAACCCCGGTTATGTCGGGCTTTGAAAAAAGCAGCTCCGCCATGAAGCACCCGCCGATCGTCAGGATCAGCGTCACCACAATGGCCTCGACGTACCGAAAGCCCTTGTTCTGGAGGTACAAAACCAGCATCACATCGAGGCTCGTGATGATGCATCCCCACACGAGCGGGATGCCGAACAGCAACTGCAGCGCAATGGCCGAACCGACAACCTCCGCCAGGTCACACGCCGCGATCGCCAGCTCACACAAGCCCCACAGCATCCACACCACCGGCTGCGAATAGTGATCGCGACAGGCCTGCGCCAGGTCGCGCCCCGTCGCCACACCCAGCTTCAGGGACAGGTGCTGCAACAGGATCGCCATGAGATTGGAAATCAGGATGACCGACAGCAGGGAGTAGCCGAACTGCGCGCCCCCCGCGAGATCCGTCGCCCAGTTGCCCGGGTCCATGTAACCGACCGATACCAGGAACCCGGGCCCCGCGAAGGCCATCAGCTTCCGCACAAAGGATGCGTTGCGCGGCACGGGCACCGTCGAATGCACTTCGGGTAACGACACGGCTCCGGAATTCCTTCGCCATCCAGAGTCGCTTGCCTCGCCGTCTTTGTTTTTCTTAACGTCTGAATCCATAACCACTTATGTAGTGCGAACGCGTTACGGAACTGCGTACTGGCTGATTTAGAATTTCGCCACAACAATGGCAGGGCGTGCGGTCCCCGCGCGCCGTTCCTCGACGGGCGCGGAACAGGCAGCGTACCGGCTTGCCCGCCATGCTTCGCGCAGCGGTGCAGGCGGGGACGGTCCAGCCTGCCAAACTGGAGACGAAATTAAGAACGGCCAATACCAAAAACTTGGGAACCTTGATTTCTATTCATCAAAATGATGTTTACGTATACTCGAAATAGCCATAGGGTGCAATCTTGTCAACATTTCGCGTAGCTTGACTCCGTTTTCCCGCGCGAGCGGCACGTCATGAAGAATTCTCTCTGCGTCATCCATGAACTGGCCGAAACGATGCAGCGCGAGCCCTCGCTGAAGGCGGTCTGGCTCGATGCCGACAAGAAACGCATTTCCTTCGCGTGCCATCCCGTGTGCGACGAGGAGCGCACACGCCAGCTCCTGAACGAGGTCATCGCCTCCTTCGAGCCCCACGATATCCCGGACTGCACCACGGAACCGTGGCACGTCGATTGCGCACATTGCACCAAGGGCGACAAGCAACCGATGCCGGAAGGCGTCCGCCTCGTCGCCCTGCCGGGCTCCGGCATCCTGCTCGACAAAGGTGACACCTCGACGACGCAGCGGCTCTGGAAATGGCAACACTACCCGTGGATCAAAGTCCGGCCGATCGACGTCAGTCCGCAGATGACGAAGGAATGGCGGGTTCCCCTCGCCCTCGCACTGACCTGCGGAGCGACAACGCTCGCTGGCTTCATCCTGCAGCGCCTCGCGGGCGGCGAGCTGACTGTCGTTGCGCTCGCGTGCTATGTCGTCGCCTATGCGACCGGATCCTACGAAACCGCCATCGATGTCTGGACCCTGCTCAAGAAGCGCGTGCTGGACATCCACTTCCTGATGCTGGCCGTCGCAGTCGGCGCGGCCCTGATCGGACACTGGTGGGAAGGCGCGGTCCTCATGTTCCTCTTCTCATTCAGCGGCGCTCTCGAGGACTACGCCATGCGCCGGACGGAACGCGAGATCAACAGCCTGTTCAAGGCGGCGCCCAAACAAGCCACCGTGCTCTCCGACGACGGCAAGGAATCGTCCGTGTCCGTCGAGTCCCTCCTGCCCGGCATGCGCATCCGCGTGCGACCCGGCGAGAGCATCCCGGTCGACGCGCGCGTAATCGACGGCACATCTGCGACGGATGAGGCCAACCTCACGGGCGAGTCCGTGCCCGTGGATAAACAGACCGGCGACCATGTGCTGGCCGGCACGATGAACCTCTGGGGCCGCCTCGATGCCGAAGTGATCCGACCCGCCACAGAAAGTTCGCTCAGCAAGATCATCCGCCTCATCCGCAACGCGCGTGAATCCAAGGCGCCCTCCCAGCGCTTCACGGACCACTTCGGAACGATCTACACGTACAGCGTGCTGGGCCTGAGCGCGGTCATGTTCCTGGTCTGGCGCTACGCGATGAACCTCTCCTTCGACCAAGCCTTCTACCAGACCATGACCCTCCTGGTCGTCTCGTCGCCCTGCGCGCTCGTGCTCTCCATCCCGTCCGCCGTCCTCGCGGGTATCGCGGCCGGAGCCCGGCGCGGAATCCTGTTCCGCGGAGGCCTCGCCATCGAAAAGCTCGCCGAGATCGACCGCGTCGCGCTCGACAAGACCGGCACGCTCACCACCGGGCACCTCGTCGTGGTCCTCGTCGAATCGTTCCCGACGGGCCGCGAGGACGACGTACTGCGGATGGCTGCCGCGCTGGACACGAATTCGACGCACCCCGCCGCGACCGCAATTACCCGCGCCGCCACGGAGAGGAAATTCAGCATTCCCGCCGCTCGCGAGTTTCGGTCCATCACCGGCCAGGGTGTATCCGGCCTGGTGGACGAGGCAGGCATCGCCGCCCAAGTCCACCTTGGCCGCCGGACGCTGATGGCCAATGCGTCGTGGACCGCTCAGATTCCCCTGCCCGACATCGGCCAGACCGAGGTCTTCCTCGAGTCCGGCCCGCTCCGCGGCCGCATCCTCCTGCGCGACGAAATCCGCAGTGCGAGCAAACCGCTCCTCGACCGGCTCGCACGGTACGGGATCCACCTGACGATGCTGAGCGGCGACCGTCCCGAAGCGGCCCGGCACGTCGCGGAAAGCGTCGGCCTGCTGGATGTCCGCGCAGGACTGGACCCCGAGCACAAGGTCATGCTGATCCAGGAGTGGGCCAAGAAAGGCCAGCGTGTCGCCATGGTGGGCGACGGCGTGAACGACGCCCCCAGCCTCGCCGCGGCCCACATCGGCATCGCCATGGGTCTTCGCGGATCGGACGCCGCCCTCGAGCAGGCAGACGTTGTACTGATGCAGGACCGTCTGGACCGTTTCTACACTGCCTACCTGCTGAGCCGGAAGGCCCGTCGCATCATCCGGCAGAACCTTGCCGTATCGCTCGGGTCCGTGGTCGTTCTCGTCACCGCCGCCCTCGCCGCCACCATCCCGCTCACCGTCGGCGTGATCGGCCACGAAGGCAGCACCGTCGTCGTGGTCCTCAACAGCCTGCGCCTCCTTTTTGGCAGGATGCGCGAAGACACCGCAGTTCCCGCAGGTACCGCCGGAGGTTGAGCCATGCCCAGCAGCACCGTCGAAAACTACGTCAAGCAGATCTGCCTGGAGCAACAGCGAACGGGCGACCCTCTGGTCCCCATGGGGCGCCTTGCCGACCTGATGCGCGTTTCCCCGGGAACAACAACCACCATGATCAAGGCCCTCGCGGATGCCGGCCTGGTCGACTACGAGCCCCGTAACGGCACCCGCATGACCTCCGGCGGGCAGCGGCTCGCACTGCACATCCTCCGGCGCCACCGCCTCATCGAACTGTTCCTGGTGAGAATCCTGGGGCTCGACTGGTCGGAGGTTCACATCGAGGCGGAGGAACTGGAACATGCGATTTCCGACAAGGTGCTCAACCGACTGGATGCCTTGCTCGGTCACCCCGTGGTCGACCCGCATGGCGATCCCATTCCAACCTCGGAGGGCCAAGTCATGGACGTTCGGCTCGACAACGTCCAGACCTGCCCGGTCGGAACGCCGGTCGTGGTCGCACGCGTGGTCGACCAGAACCCGCAGTTCCTTCAATTCGTCGAACGCAACGGCCTGACGCCCGGCACAACGATCGTCGTGCAGAACCGCGATGCCGACGCCGACGCCGTCATCATCCTCCGCGGCGACAGCGCCACCGTCACGCTGGGAACTGCGGCCGCAGGGAAGCTTCTCGTCTCACCGGCATGAAGAGATTGCTGAGCCTGCATGGGTGCATCCGCGCTGGCTCGCTGTACGGCACGCTTCACAGAAGCGTGGCTACACTGGGTGGCCGACTGGTGTAGCCGCGCTTCTGCGAAGCGCGCTCGTGCACGGCCCATGAAAAAGTAAACCCGTTTTCTCCAATGCCTGGAAAAAACGGGCTGAACATTTCCTACGTCTGGAAATTTGCCTGCGACTACGGCGCGGGCGCCGCGGCATCCTCGGGCAGTTCGTTGACCTCGCCGGTCACCTTGCCCGCCTCGGCCTCGCCGCCGCGGCGGATGTAGATCTCCGTGCGGCGGTTCTTCTGCATGTTCGCTTCCGTGTCGTTCGGGGCAACCGGGCGATCAAAACCGTAACCCTTCGCCTCAAGGCGCGAACGGTCGATGCCGCCGACGGTGACAAGATACTCGAGGACGGCCTTGGCACGGCGCTCGGACAGGCGGATGTTGTAATCCTTCTTCGACGCCTTGCGCTTGTCCGCATGACCTTCGATGCGCGCCGTCGCGCCCGGATCGCGCTGCAGGACCTTCACGATGACGTCCAATTCGTCGTAGTACTGGGCGCGCAGCTCGGCGCGGTCGTAATCGAATTCGATGTTCAACGTGAACAATTGCAAGTCATCCGCCGGGTTCAGCGGGTCAGTGTTGTCCTCGATGACCTCGTGCCCGTCAGCGACGCCGCCCTTGTCCGTGTCGCGATCGAGCGGATTGGTCTTGTAGGTCAGCACCTCGGGCCCGTCCTTGAGTGCGTCAAGATCACTGTCCGGGTTCAACGGGTCGGTGTGGTAGGTCTTCACTTCCTCGCCATCCGACAGACCGTCCTTGTCCGTGTCCGGATCAAACGGGTCCGTGCCGATCTGGGCCTCTTCGGAATCGAGCAGGCCATCGCCGTCGCTGTCGATCTGGCCGCCCGACACGCTGTAGGCCTTGGCGACTTCCGCGCCCCAGCGATAATTGACCCCGACCGTCATCAGCTGGTTGAATTCCGTGTCAGCGCCGGAAACCGCGGAGCGGTAGTCACCGCGCACGGACCACATGTCGTTGAAGTGGTAGAACAGGCCCGCACCAACATTGAACGCAAGTTCGGGATCCGACTCGCCCGTGTCATCGCCGTAGTGGATGAGGTAGGCGCCCGCGGAAAGGTACGGATCCCAGTGCAGGTTCTTCGCGTTGCGCAGGTGCAACAGTACATCCTGGCTCAACGCCACGGCCCACGTCGCGCTGTCCAGCGGCTGGGAACGCGATGCGGTCGAAGAGGTCGGATCGAGGTAGGGCATGATGTCCAGCCCGCTCTCCGTGGAGAACCATTCATTGAAGTCGTAGCCGAGACGGAGGGCAATGTACCCGCTCGGATTGACCAGCTCGTTGCCCTCGTACTGAACGTAGCCGCCGCCCGCGCCGAAATACCACGGCGCCCGGTCGAACAAATCCCCCGAGCCCTCTTCCTGCGCCCTCGCGGCCCCGGTGGTCAGTGCCGCGACGACGAACAATCCAGCAAGAAAACTACGATTATTCAGCATGGTTATTCCTCCGAAAAGCGTGGGATGCCAACGTTTTAATGGCACTTCAGGCTATAGACGCTGACTCCGGCGAATGCAATAGAAAATCGGTACTGGCGTCTTTTGAAATTTCTTTCCCTATGGGTAGGGCGGGGCGTCCCGCCCCGCCGCAGCCAAGCAAAGAAATTTCAAAAGACCTCACCACCAGAAAATCCGCGCGCATGCTCAGATCCTGAGCAGGCCGAGGGAAAAGGCCACGAGGAGCAGACTGGAGAGCGCGGTGAGGATGAAGGAAAACAGCGGCAGTGGACTCCCATCGATCTTGCGGCGCTCGAGTTTCGAGATCGTCGCGAGCACACCCATCGCCAGGGAAACCAGGAGCGCGACAAGAAAGCCTTTGTGATTCTTGTCCGCATTCGGCACCACGGTGCCCGCCTTGCCGACAAGCGGAAGGATCATCATGAGGAAAAGAAAGGACAGGCCGGAAAGAATCGTGAACGTCGACCCGACGACCGGCCTCGCAAAGAAGGGCTCCTGCTGTTTGACTGCTTCCTGCACTCGCGCCATGATGAACCTCGACCTCGTACGACGGGATGATTCGACATTCATTAAGTTTCTTTGTTCACACAAGCAAGCTCATCTTTTTTCCGCACCCGCCGCAGGCGCGGAAAAAAGATCCGGCTTTGTCCTCCACCGCCGGTGCATCCAGATCCACTGCTCGGGATAGTGCCGGACAAAATCCTCAATGATCTTCGTGTAGGCCTGCGTGGCCTTTGCGACGGACTCGGGTTTCCGGTCCGCCGGCGGCTCCAGCGCGGGCAACACGTGGATCTCGTGCCGCCCGTCATCCAGCCGGACCATGAACACGGGCACCACCGGCGCGCCCGCGTGCGCCGCGAGCACGGCCATCCCGGGCGTTGTGCAGGCGGGCTTGCCGAAAAAGTCCACGAAGATCCCCTCCCTGCGGATCATGTTCTGGTCGAGGATGAACCCAAGGCATTCGTTCCTCTTCAGCACGCCGAGACACGCCCTGTAGGAGTTGTGCGCGGGCACGATCCCCAGGGAGGACGTTCTCCGGACTTCCATCCAGAAATCGTTGAGGCCCCTGTTCTTCAAGTCCTTGGATATGGTCGTCAGAGGAAAGCGCTTCGCACCCCAGAGTCCCATCAGGTCCCAATTGCCAATGTGCGCTACGAGCCCGATGACGCCTTTCCCGCGCAGAAAAGCCCGGTCGAGATGCTCTTTGCCTTTCATCGTAACAAGCGCCTCGATTTCCTCCACACGACCACCGATCCAGCGGAAAAGTTCCACCTGGTTCATGCCGAGGTTTTCGAACATGCGCCGTGTCATCGCGCGAATTTCAGCGGGACTTTTCTCAGGGAAACAGCGGGTGAGTTCCGTGATCGCCTGCACCCGCTGCCGGCGAACGATCGCGCCGAACAACACGCCCAATCTCCGCCCCAGCGCCATCGCCGTGTCGCGCGATAACGACGCGAGAAACTTGACCAGGAATCTGAGGAAATGCGCCACGAGGCTCACTCCGCAAGGATGATGCGGATTTCGACGGGTTTGTTCGCACTCCCCACGCGCACTTCGGAAAAGGCGTGGCCGCTTTCGACCTCTCCCGCCAGCACACGCTTCACGCTCCTCGCTCCCACGCTCCTCCACGGCCCGCCCCCCACCCGCGCCTCAACGCGTGCCACGCGATCGCCCGGCTCCAGCCGCGCCCGAAGCACGTAGGTGCGGCGCGAGGGCATGCCGCGGTAGGCGCCCCGCGGCGCGGCCACGGAAAACGTGATCGCCTCACCCGTGCGACGACCGGTCGCGCGCAGGTAGACGCACGAGCCCCGTTCATGGTCGCGGGTCTCGCCATCATCTTCGTACACGTCAAAGTGCGACGCCGACGTGTCGGGATAGAAATCGAAGTGCAATTCCGCCGGGGCCTTCGCGCCGATGCTCTCCCCGACGCGCTGGCACGGAACGATCGCCCCGCGCCGCACGTAGGTCGGCAGCACGTCGATCGGAACGTCGATGGTCCGCTCGTCGATACCCTGCACCGTCTGTCCGGATTCCAACTCGTGCCAGACCCCGGACGGGAAATACACTTTCTTGCGGAACAGCCCCGTGGCCTTGTCAGCGGAAAACTCCGCCGGCATCACCAGCAGGTCGCGGCCGAGCAGGTATTCGTACCGGTACTCGATCGCCCGCGGATACTCGTCAGGATATTCAAGGTACAGCGGGCGGCACAGCGGCAATCCCTCCTCGTGGGCCTGCCTCGCGAGGGAGTAGATGTACGGGGCGAGGGCGCACCGGATGCGCGACTGCTTGCGGAAGACGCGACGCGCGGTCTTGCTGTAGTTCCACGGCTCGCGCGCTCCGCCGCAGCTGTGCGTCCGGAACACCGGGCTCATCGCGCCGAACTGGACCCACCGGATGAACATCTCGTCGTCGATCTTCTTGTCGAAGAAGCCGCCGATGTCGTGCGACCAATAGGCCGCCCCGAGGTTGCCGGACCGCGCGGTGAATTCGATCTGCCGCCGGAGCGTCTCCCACGTGGAATACGTGTCGCCCGAGAACTGGACCGGGAACCGGTGCGAGCCAATCCCACCCCAGCGCGAGAGCACCAACCCGCGTTTGCCCGTTTCCTTTTCGGTCAGTTCAAAATAGTGATGGTTCGCCCATAACTGGCTGTCGGTGCCCTTGAATGGCGGCTTGAGCCAGCCGTCGATCCACCAGAAATCCATGCCTTCGCGGAAAGGACTCCCGAGGACGATCTCGCGCCACGCCGCGACAGCGCGCTTGTTCGACCAGTCGCACGCGACCTGCCCCTGGTGCGGCAGCGACCCGAGCCTCCGCTCGACCGCCGGGATATGGCCGTCGTCCTCGGGCAACGCGTCGTAGTTGTCGTAGCCAGGATGATCATTGAGCGTCACGTGCAGCCCGAGGTCGTGCAGTTTCTTAAGCGTGTGGCGCGGGTTTGGGAAGTGCGCCTTGCTCCAGTCGTACCCGCCCCAGGCTTTCCGCCAGTCGGTGTCGATCACCATGACATCGATCGGGATGCCTTCCTTGCGGTAGCGGTGCGCCAGTGCGATGAATTCGGAGTCCTTGTACGCGTACCATCGCGAATACCAGAAACCGAACGTCCAGCGCGGCACCATGGGAATTGGACCGAAAACTCTCACGAAGTCACGGAGCGCAGCCTTGTAGTCCTGCCCGTAGGCAAGGAAATAGCCGTCGAACGCCACGCGGTGCGCGAACGATTCCGGCCAGTCGTGCTTCGCATTCCAATAGACGCGTGCCTCGTCCGCAAGGAAATGGCCGCCGTCTGTACTGAGAATACCTTCGACCGGGTACCGCTCCGGGCTGTTGTTAATGTGGCGCCACTCGTCGAGCGACCGCACCACTGTGCCAAGATTGCCCCGGTCCGCCTTGCCCGGGAACCACGCCTCGCGCCCGCCCCGGCCGTTCTGGTGGACGATGCGGAGGTTCTCCGCCGAGAAAACCAGCCCATGGTCGGTGTACTGGAGTTCCAGCCGCCTGGTCCGGAGCGTCAGCGTCCTGCCCCGCACCGACACATCGGCCTTCGCGGCACGGGCGGCCTTGCGCCCGACCAGCAGCGAGGGAAATGGGCTGAATTGCCCGCCGTTCGCGTATTCGAAGCGGACGCAACCGGGTGTGTAAATCGTAAAGCGTGCGTTGCCGAAGGTGACGGGAGTCGATCGAATGCTCATTTCCCATTCATAGCGGGACGGATGCGCAGAATCACGCTTTTAACTGTGCCACGCTGGGTTCAGCGGTCCTTGGAAACGACATAGGCGCGATTGCGGAACATAACGTTCCACCCCTCGGGCGCCCGCTTACGCGCGATATGGTATGCCGTCGCGTCCTTTTTTCTATCGACCGTGGCGAGGATTTCTTCGACCGGACGCCCCCAGGTGAAATAGGTCAGCGTGCGACTGTAGAACATCACGACGCCGATCGGGTTGTCCGCACAGATCACCACGTCGCCCGGCTTCGCCTCCGCACGGACGGCCAGCGACGCCGCCTTGAGCTCGGGCGTGTAGTCGAGCCGCGGCTCTCATACCCCTTCAGGAAGAAGACAGCCACGACGACGACCGCCGCCACGGCCAACGGCCTCCTCCGTCCCAATGCTGCCGCCGTCGCGATGGCACAGAACGGATAGAGAAGCAGGAGGTAGACGTCGCGCTTGCTCCCTGCAAGCGTGAGTCCGAGCAGGACCAGCAGCGTCATCATCGTCCACGGCGCAGTCGCGCCACGCCCGAATCGACTGACCCCAAGCGCAACCACGAGGAGCGCCAGCACTGCGGGCGCGAGCCGCCACCACTGCATGAAATAGTAGGTGGCGTCGCCACGGTGACCTTCCACCGCACCGGACAATCGTGCGACGAAGTTGTAGACAAAGTACTTTTCGAGAAATTCTCCGCCGCGCATCGCGAATTGCGTGGCATACCAAGCCAATCCAACGACCAGGAACACGACGACGGCCGTGGCGATGCGCCTCCCGTCAACCCGTGCCGCCACCGGAACGGCGAGGCCGAGAATGACCAGCGGCGTCTTGATCCAGCACCCGAACGCAAAACACAAGCCTGCGCCGACCGCGCTCCCCGGCCCAGGCCGGCCGTGCAGGAGAAGATAGATCCCGGACAACATGCCCAGCATTAGTCCGGAGTCGAGCAGACCCTCGCGGGTCCGGTTCACCCAGTGCGGATTGAACAGCAACAGCGCGACCGCCAGAAACCCTGCCCATGTCCCTGCCGACCGCCCCGCCAGCAATCCCACCGCCGCGAGGCAGCCCAACGCAAAGATTACCGATCAGAACCGGACGCTGAACTCGTTGACGCCGAACAGCTTGAAGTTGAGGACGGTCAGCCAGTAGTAGAGCGGCGGCTTCTGGTAATCGGGCTGCAGTTGGAAATGCGGCGTGAACCAGTCGTCGACGAGTAGAACTTCGCGAGATCGTTCAGCCGTCAGCGACTCATCCCACGGCCGCAGGCTGCCCTCGCCCAAGCGCCAGAAATAGATGACGAACGAGATCAGGACAAGCAACAGCATTGCCACAGACTTCCAGTTCAGATAGGTCATGAGCTGGAAAGAATGGCCGCAAGAAACACAATAAACCACGAAGAACGGGCATAGGGGACGCCCTTTTCGTGATTTTCGTAGCCGATCTTTCGATCAGCTCGTCCCGGCAAGCTGGCCGAATTTGAGCCCGGCCTCCGTGGCGGTGACCTCGACGGTCTCCAAGCTGGTGATGTGCCCGCGCAGGATTTCCTCCGCGAGCGGGTCTTCGAGATACCGCTCGACCGCCCGCCGCAACGGCCGCGCGCCGTACGTCGGATCGAAGCCCTTGGACATCAGGAATTCCCGCGCCGAGTCGCTCAGGTGCAGCTCGATCTGCTTGGCGGCGAGGCGGCTCGTGACCTTTCCGACCTCGATATCCAGGATCTTGGCGACGTCCACCCGCGTGAGTTGGCGGAACACGACGATGTCGTCGATGCGGTTCAGCAGCTCGGGCTTGAACACGCGTTTCGACTCTTCGAGCATGTGCAACTTCAGACGGTCGTAGTCCGCATCCGACGTCTGCTCGCCGAATCCCAACCCCGTGCCCTTGCGGATGAAGTCCGCGCCGATGTTGGACGTCATGATGACGACCGTATTGCGGAAGTCGACCGAGCGACCCAGGCTATCCGTCAGCTTCCCCTCCTCCAGGATCTGCAGGAGGATGTGCATGACGTCCGGATGCGCCTTCTCGATCTCGTCAAAGAGGACCACGGAATACGGACGGCGCCGCACCTTCTCGGTAAGCTGGCCGCCTTCGTCGTAGCCGACATAGCCCGGCGGCGAACCGACGAGCCGCGAAACCGCGAACTTTTCCATATACTCGGACATGTCGATCTGGATCAGCGCGTCGGCGTCGTTGAACATGAATTCCGCGAGGGCCTTCGCCAGGAGCGTCTTGCCAACGCCCGTCGGGCCGAGAAACACAAACGACCCGATCGGCCGTCGCGGATCGCGCAGGTCTGCGCGCGAGCGGCGCAGCGCCTTGGAGATCGTCTTGACGGCGTCGGACTGGCCGATGACGGACTTCTCCAGTTCCTCCTCCATGCGGAGCAGGCGTGCCATCTCCTTCTCTTCCATCTTCGCGAGCGGGACGCCAGTCCATTTGGCGATGATGGTCATCATGTCTTCGGCGTTGACCGTGACGATGGTCTCGTCCCGCGTCTTGCGCCACTTCTCCATGATCTTGTCCATCTCTTCCGTGGCGATGCGCTCCTGGTCGCGGTAGGCGGCGGCTTCCTCAAAATGCTGGGCGCGGATGGACTCTTCCTTCTTCTTCTTGATCTCCTCGATCCGCGACTCGCGTTCCTTGATGTCCGGAGGGCGGGTCATCGAGGAAATGCGCGCCCGGGCCCCGGCCTCGTCCATGACGTCGATCGCCTTGTCCGGGAGGAACCGGTCGTTGAGGTACCGCGCCGACAGCTGCGCCGCCGCGCAGAGCGCCTCGTCCGTGATCCGCGCGTGATGATGCTCTTCGTAGCGCGGGCGCAAGCCCTTCAATATCTCCACGGTCTCGTCGGTCGTCGGCTCGCGGACCATGACCGACTGGAAGCGCCGTTCCAGCGCGGCGTCCTTCTCGATGAACTTGCGGTATTCCGTCATCGTCGTCGCACCGATACACTGCATCTCGCCGCGCGACAGCGCGGGCTTGATGATGTTGGACGCGTCCATCGCGCCCTCGGCCGAACCCGCGCCGACGATCGTGTGCAACTCGTCGATGAAAAGGATCACGTTCTTGGCGCGCTTGATCTCGTCCATGACCGCCTTGATGCGCTCCTCGAACTGGCCGCGGTACTTCGTCCCCGCCACCATCAGCGCCAGGTCCAGCGTCACGACGCGCTTCCCGCGCAGCAACTCCGGCACGTCGCCCTTGGAGATGGACTGCGCCAGCCCCTCGACGATCGCCGTCTTGCCCACGCCGGCCTCGCCCAGCAGCACGGGGTTGTTCTTCGTGCGGCGGCACAGGATCTGGATCACACGCTCGATCTCGTTCGCGCGGCCGATCACGGGGTCCAGTTCGTTCTTGGTGGCCATTTCCGTCAGGTCGCGGCCGAACGTGCTGAGGGCCGGCGTCTTCGATTCGCGGCCCGTCGGCGCGGGCGCGTCGCCCCCGCCGCCTCCTCCACCTCCTCCGCCTCCGCCCTGCGGCTCGTTCTCGGGGTCGAAGTTCGGGTCGAGTTCCTTCATGATCTCGATCCGCGTCTTTTCCAAATCGACGTTCAGATTGCGCAACACGCGCGCCGCGACACCTTCACCCTCACGGAGCAGCCCGAGCAGGATGTGCTCCGTGCCGACGTAGGCATGATTCAACGCCCGCGCCTCGCTGCCGGCCAGCGCCAACACCTTCTTCACCCGGGGCGTGAACGGCAGGTTTCCGACGGTCTTGGTTTCCGGTCCGACACCGACGGCCTTTTCCACCTCGAGGCGCACCGATTCCAGGTTGATCCCCATGCGCTGCAGCACATTGACCGCCACGCCCTGCCCTAACGCAATGATCCCCAGCAGGATATGCTCCGTCCCGACGTAGCCATGGTTGAAACGGTCGGCCTCTTTGCGGGCCAACTGAAGAACCTGCTGCGCTCTGGGAGTGAAGTTGTTCATATCCTTATAGATACCTAGTCTTCGCGTTTAAGATAGGGCGAAAGTTTATCCCGGACGAGTTTTGCCCGGGCCCGGTCGCGCTCCTTGGGCTTCAGCACTTTCCCTTCCACTTTCTGCAGATGCCCCGGCTGGGTCAACAAAAGAAGCTCGTCGATCGAACACCGATCCATCGACTTCAATATACCCATGTCGATACCCAAACGCAAACCGGACAGCAGGTCCAGCGCCTCCTTGGACGTCAGGATGTGCGCGTACGCCAGGATACCGAACGCGCGGCCGACGTGGTCCCGGACGATCAAGTCTTTCTTATCCACCAGCCGCGCCCGGGCGTTCTTCTCGTGCTCGATGATCTCGAGGACGATCTGCTCGATGTTCGCGATGATCTCCTCTTCCTTCTCGCCGAGGGTGACCTGGTTGGAAATCTGGAACATGTTCCCGATCGCCTCCGTCCCCTCACCCCACAACCCGCGAACCGCCAGCCCGATTTTGCTCATGCCCTTCACGACGGGGTTGATCTCGTTCATGAGGACCAGCCCCGGCAGGTGCAGCATCACGCTCGCGCGCATGCCCGTACCGACGTTCGTCGGGCACGCGGTCATGTACCCGAGCCGCGGCGAGAATGCGTAGTCGACGTTCGCCTCGATCTCGGAGTCGAGGGCATCGATGTTCTTCCAGATGCCGAGCAGGTTGAGGCCGGGACTCATCGCCTGCAGGCGCAAGTGGTCCTCTTCATTGACCATGACGGAAAGCTGCTCGTCGCGCCGAAGCACCAACCCGCTGCCCCGACCCTTCTCGGCCTGCTCGCGGCTGATCAGGTGCCGCTCGAAAAGGACCTGTTTGTCCAGTTCTCCGAGGTCGCCCATGCTGATCGCCATCGGCGGCGCGAGGCCCTTCATCCCGGTCAGCGTCGCGCTCAAGCGGACCCAGAGTTTCTCGCATTCCTCCTCGCCCGCCCAGCCCGGGAACGCCGCGCTCTCGAGGTTCCTCGCCAGCCGGATCCGGCTGCTGACCACGATGCCGGTATCGGACCCGTGCGAAAGCCACGCCCCCGGCTGCTTGAGTAGGTTGTCGACGTTCATGGTCAGGTGTCGAGTGTCGAGTGTCGGGTGTCGGGTGACATGCGCCCCCTCGACACTCGACACACGACACTCACTCTTTCCCCTCGCTCGCGATCTTCGCGCGGTACTCCTGGATGTGGTCCCGCAGTTTCGCTGCCTCCTCGAAGTTCTCCCTGGAGATTGCGACTTCGAGCGCCTTCTGGAGCGCCGCCAGTTCCGCGGATGCCTTGATACGACCCACCTGGGACGCCGGAACCTTGCCGATATGCTGGTCGCTTCGGTGCATCGCCTTGAGCATCGGCGTCAGCCCCTCGGCGAACGCCTCATAGCAGGTCGAGCACCCGAACCGCCCGGTCTTCTTGAAGTCGGTGCGCCGCATGTGGCAACGCGGGCAGGACCACTCGACCGTGTCGGCCGCGGAGGTCGCGTCCTTCTGCACGCCCATACCGAGCAGGATGTCGGTGATCGACATCGGCCCGTGCACGTCACAACCGCTCTTCGCCGCACACTCCTCGCAGAGGTGCAGCTTCTTGATCGCGCCGTCGATCACCTGTGTCAGGTGAACCGTCGCTTCCTTCTCTTTGCAGACTTCGCAGATCATGTTGCTGAGAGTGTCGGGGGTGGGGTGGGGGGGGGGGGGCCCCACCGGACACCCCACAAGGTACACACCCGATACGTGTGCCG
>JAZDKY010000111.1:0-3790 GCA_043802525.1 bacterium | reverse complement strand
CGCCTCTGCTGATCACGTCGACCTTGCACAAGGTCCGTCTGATCGAGGGGCTTGGAGTCGACGGGTGCGTGGTCATGCCGTTCACCCGAGAGCTCGCCGACGAGGAGCCTGATGTTTTCCTGAAGAGACTGAAGCAGACGGTGCCGGGCCTGTCCGGGCTTGTTGTTGGCGAGAATTGGACGTTCGGCCATCGCGGCCGCGGCAATGTGGCTCTACTCAAGAAACTGGCCCCGGGGCTTGGGTTTGACGCAACCATCGTCGAGCCGGTCCTCTGGAAAAACGCCGCCATTTCCAGCACGCGAGTCCGCCAAGCGGTCGCGACAGGCCAGCTCGTCGATGCAAGGGAAATGCTCGGACACCCGTTCAGTATCCTTGGCACGGTTGTTTCGGGGAAGCGGCTCGGGCGACAGCTCGACTTCCCGACCGCCAATCTCGACCCCCATAACGAAGTTCGACCGCCCGGCGGCGTGTATGCGGCGCGGGTTCTTGTCGGCGGTCGTCCGTTCAACGGGGCAGCCTTCCTGGCGGAAATCCGGGAGGCGCTGAGCACGCCGTCCGGATTCGTGACGGAAGTTCACATCATGGATTTTGACGAGGATATCTACGGCGCGGATATTGAAGTCCTGTTTATCGAGTGGATGCGCGCGGCGCGGCACTTTGAATCGCGCGGTGCGTTGAAGAAACAAATCGGACTCGATGTGCAGCAGGCGCGGGACATCCTCGAAAAAACTGCATGAGCCTCCTGATCAAGAACGGGAACATCGTCACAGCGGAGAAGTCGTTCCGCGCCGACGTCTTCTGCGAGAAGGAGCAGATCACGCGCATCGGGCAGGACCTGCCGGCGAGTCAGGGCGCGACCGTGATCGATGCCGCGGGCAAGTACGTGTTCCCCGGGTTCATCGATCCGCACGTGCATGCGTACCTGCCTCTGAAAGCCACCTGCTCGAAGGATACCTACGAAACGGCCAGCCGCGCGGCGCTCATCGGCGGCACGACGTGTTTCATCGATTTCTGCACGCCCGAGCGCGGGCAGGACCCGCGGGCGGCGCTCGATCTCTGGGGTTCCAGGAGCGAGGGAAAATCGTTCTGCGATTACTCGTACCATCTCGCCGTGACCTGGTTCGACTCGCGCGCCGCGTCGTTCATCCGCGAGGTGGTCCTGCGCGGCATCACCTCGTTCAAGGTCTACCTCGCGTACAAGGACAGCGTGAACATCGGCGACGAGGAGCTTGCCGGAGTCCTCAAGCTGGCGAAGGAGAACGGAATCCTCACCATGGGCCACTGCGAGGATGCCGACGCGGTCGATGCGCTTCAGAAGAAGCTCGTGGCCGACGGCCGGAAAGGACCGCAGTGGCATTACGTCAGCCGGCCGCCCGACATCGAGGCGCGGGGCACGCGGCACTTCCTGGAAGCGGCGGGGAAAGCCGGTGTGCCCGCGTACGTCGTGCATCTCAGCTGCGAGGAGGCGCTTCGCGAGGCGGTGGCCGCGCGCGATCGCGGCGTGAAGGTTTGGATCGAGACGCTGATCTCGTTTCTGCTGCTCGACAAAAGCTTTGCCGAACTCCCGGACTTCGAAGGCGCCAAGTATGTCGTGTCGCCGCCCCTGCGCGAAAAACAAAACCAGGATGTCCTGTGGACGGCCCTGCGGAGCGGCGTCGTGAATGTCGTGTCCAGCGATCACGCGCCGTTCGATTTCACCGGGCAGAAGACGCTCGGCGAAAATGATTTCACAAAAATTCCGAACGGCATGCCCACGCTGGAGGACCGCATCAACCTGCTGTTCACATACGGCGTCAAGGAGAAGCGGCTCGATCTGCAGAGGCTCGTGGAGGTTGCAAGCACGACGCCCGCAAAGCTGTTTGGCCTGTATCCGAGGAAAGGCGAGATTCGTGTTGGAAGTGACGCGGACCTCGTGATCTATGATCCCGATTACGTCGGAACGATTTCCCGGCGGACGCACCACATGAACGTGGACTACAACCCGTTCGAGGGCCGGGTGATCCGCGGGCGGCCGCACACGGTCACCGTTCGCGGCCGAATTGCGGTCCGCGAAGGCCGGTTCGTCGGATCCGCGGGCTGGGGTCGCTTTGTTGCGCGCGAGCCGCATTGCCCATCTTAACTCTTGCGGGCGGTGTCCTCTTGTCACAGAATGGCGTGTCTTTGATCAAAAGGAATGCGGAGGATAAACACATGAATTCGAATTCGTTGTCTAGAGGGGCATGGCTTCTGATCATTCTCGGCCTTGTTGTCGTGGCCGCGCTGGGCGTGCGAACCATCAGCAACAGCGATTTCTGGGTGCACCTGGCCATGGGCCGCCAGATCGCCGAACACGGGCTGCAGAAAGTGGATGTGTGGACTTTCACGGTCGCGGACACCCCCTGGGTCAATTCGTCGTGGCTCTACGATCGCGTTCTCTTTCTGCTGTGGAGCCTTGGTGCCGCGCCGCTCGTGATCCTCGTGCACGCCGCGGCCGCCGTTCTCGCGTTCGTGCTTCTGATTCCGGCGGCCCGGAAGTGGGCCGGCGGGACCGCCATCTCGCTCGCGCTGGTTCTGAGCGCGTGGCTGCTGGCGTCTCGTTTCACGATTGCGCCTCACGTCGCGGCGCTGCCCCTTGTGGCGATCTTTGTCTGGTTGTTTTCCGAAGCGCGAAAGCCGTGGGTGCTATGGGCGGTGCTCCTGCCTGTGCAGGTGCTCTGGGCGAACGTTCATGCGTCGTTCGTGCTGGGGCCCGTGATCTGCGCCATCTTTGCGATCCAGTTCTGGATCAGCGCCAGGTCGGGCGAACGCGCTGCATCGAATCAGTTCACCCAAGCCGTCTGGCTGGCCATTGCGACGCTGCTGGCGGGTTTGGTGAATCCTTATGGACTGGCGCTGTACGCTAACGGGATCCTGTCCCTGACGAACGTGGCCTTCAAGTTGGTCCAGGAGTGGATTTCCCCGTTCAGCTCACAGTTCCCCGCCTCGTTCTATCCAAAGCATATCGTCACGCTGGCTCTGTTCGTGGGTGCAGGAGGCCTGATTGCTGAAAAGCGCAATCTCCCCCTGGCCTTGACGACGCTGGCCGTGGCCAGCGCTTTCCTGATTATTCTTTTCCCCCGGAATGTCGAATGGCTGGCCCTGCTGGCGTTCCCGTTTTTCGCGCTCAGCTTCAACTCAGTCGGCTTGCTGATCGAGAGTGGGCTGCGCTCGTTGACGAAGACGGAAGAAGTGGCCGGCGCCCGCGGCGCGGCGGCTGGATTGGCGGCGGTACTGGCGATCCTGTCTCTTTTGATTGTGTTTTCAAACACATGCTATGTTTATGCGGGCAGCGCGTCCGTCTTCGGGCTGGGCACGGAATACGATCTGTTTCCGCACGCGGCGTCCAAGGTGATCGCGCGGCCCGATTTTCCGGCGCGCGCGGTGAACTTGGCGCAGGACGGCGGGTTCCTGGCCTGGGAACATCCGGACCGGCTGATCTTCGTAGACCAGCGCGCGAGCCTCTATGGCGCGGAGTTCTACCGCGCGTTGAACAAGTGCCTGGCCGGGGAAGAGAATGCGTGGAAGGGGATTCTGGAGAAATGGAGCCCCGAGGCTGCTATCGTGAACTGCTCTGTTCCGTTCGCCGCCAACGCGGTTCGCGGTCTTCTGCAGGACCGGAGCTGGGCGTTGGTGTATTTCGACGGTACGGCCGCGATCATGGTTCGCGCCGTGTCCGAGAATCAAGCGCTCATCCGCGATGTGGAAATTAAGAACGCCGGGCTTCAACTGATTGAGAAAGAGCGGCAACGCGCCTTGAAAGCGACGGGGTACG
>JAZDKY010000110.1:0-9799 GCA_043802525.1 bacterium | reverse complement strand
CGGGCCCGCCGCGCCCTACCCATCGGAGGCGTAGCATGATCGCTGATCTGGTGGCACGAAATCGCAGTTACAGACGGTTTAAGCAGACGCCGGCACCAGGACAACGGCGCGGACGAATATGGCGAGCATCATCACCTGTAGGTTCCTGCTCGTCGTCCTCGAAATCGTACTCGTACTCGAAGAGAGCCTTTTCGGGCATTTCTTGTGCCTCTTTGTGCCTCTTCGCGGCCAATCCGTCTGAATCGTTCCTGCTTAGTACTTTCCCTGATAGGGTTTTCAGGGATTCGCCATGGGGTCATTGCTTGCCAAGTTGACACGGGTTTTCCGAAAGTGAACGGCCATGACAGACGAAATCGTCCATGTTGACGCGATAGTGGTCGGCGGCGGTCCGGCCGGCCTTGCCGCGGCCCTGACCATGGTCCGCGAGGGCCTGGAGGTCATTCTGGTCGAACGCGGCGAATACGCCGGGTCCAAGAACGTCGGCGGGCTCCTCTATGGGACGGTGCTCAACAAGCTGATCCCGGACGCGTTCACGAAGGCCCCCATCGAGCGACCTGTCGCCCGCCGTTCCATCGCCTACCTGGGCGATAACCAGCACCTGACCCTTGATTTCGGAGCCGAGGAATGGACCCGCCCACCCTATAACCACACGTACATCGTCAATCGTTCGCAGTTCGACCGGTGGTTCTCCAAAGAGGTCGAGAAGGAAGGCGTGAGCCTGGTCGAGGGAACGGTCGTCGATGACCTGATCTACGAATCGAACGGCGCGGGCAAGAAGGTCGTCGGCGTGAAGCTGCGAGGCAACGAGGAGTTCCGCGCGAAGGTCGTCGTGCTGGCCGAGGGTGCGAACAGCCTGCTGACAAAGAAGGCCGTGACGGAACTGGGGCTCAGCGGAGGCAGGCACCCTCAGGAATATGCGGTGGGCGTGAAGGAAATCATCGGCCTGCCGCGCGCGAAGATCGAGGACCGGTTCAACCTCGAGCCGCACGAGGGCGCGGCCATGGACTTCGTCGGCGTCCCGTTCAAGAACATGGTCGGCGGCGGTTTTATCTATACCGCGAAGGAAGCGCTGCACCTCGGCGCGGTCGTCCGTATCGAGTCGATGGTCAAGGCGAAGCGGAACCCGAACGACATTCTTGATGCCTTCAAGCGCCATTCCGGCATCCGCAAGTACGTGGAGGGCGGCGAGTTGCTCGAGTACTCCGCGCACATGCTTCCCGAGGGCGGTTACGGCGCGATCGGGCAATTGACCGCGAACGGCCTGATGATCGCGGGCGACGCCGCAGGGCTGTTGAACATGTCGATCTACAAGGAAGGCACGAACCACGCGATGGAGTCCGGGATGTACGCCGGACAGGCCGCGGCGGAGGCCAAAAAGAAGGGCGATTTCTCGCAGAAAGGCCTGGCCAGCTACGAGGAACGCCTGCGCGCCGGCACGGTTATGCGCGACCTGAAGAAGTACTCCGAGGTACCCGACGTGTTATCGGGCTCGCCCGCGCTGTTCGATTTGTATCCGCAGAAGATTACGCAGTTGATGGTAGATTACTTCACCGTCAGCGAGCAACCCAAGTCGGAGATCCAAAAACAGGCGATCCGGAAATTCCTGAAGGGACTTCCGAAACTGCAGTTCATCCGCGACGTGTTGCGCGCGCGGAAGATGGTTTAGGTAGGGCGCGTTCGATGAACGCGCCGCCCTTCGACAAGGCTTAGGGCAGGCGGCGGCTTGCCCGCCTCTGGGGGGCACGCCGAAGCCGCCCTACCGATTGGAAAAAGAGATTTCTAGAAACGAGATGCGAACATGAGCGACATCCTGAACCTGACGCTGGCGGACAAGCTGTACCGCACCAAGTACGAGCCGGATGAGGCACATCCGCACATCACGGTAAACCGCGATTCATGCATCACGTGCGCCGACAAGCCCTGCCTCTTTTTCTGCCCGGCCGAGGTCTACAAAAAGGACCCGAACGATGCCCGGTTCGTGACGGTCTCGCACGAGAACTGCCTGGAATGCGGAACCTGCCGGTATGGATGCCCGTACGCAGCGATCGAGTGGCGCCAGCCCGATGGCGCAAAGGGCGTGAAGTACCGGTTCGGTTGAGACGTGACTATTCGATCGAGGGAACCACGAAATACACGAACCACACGAAAAGAAACAGGGTAGGACACTTTCCGACTGGCTTTGAACAGTCACTGATGGGTGACCCGGTTTCGGCGAGGCTCCTGCTTGCCAAATGCCTGTCTTTTTCGTGTATTTCGTGTCTTTCGTGGTTTCATCCGAATTGTTACGGGTGAAACGTTCATCGCAACAAGGAGAGAACACATGCCCCACAACATCATCGTCATTGCCCGGGAGGTCTGGGATACCCGCGACCTCGTGGGCCAGGTCGTGGACGACACCGGCGCGGTAAAGACTGCGGCCCTGACAACCCGCTACGACACCGAGGACTTGAACGCGCTGGAGATGGCGCTGCGCCTCAAGGACCAGCACGGAGGCAAGGTCACCGTCCTCTCCGCCGGCGCACCCGGCGCGGTCGATGTCCTGCGCGAGGCCCTGTACCGCGGCGCGGACGAGGCGATTCGCGTCAACGCGGCGCGCGGCGACCTCGACACGCAGGCGGCGGCCAAGGTCTACGCCGCGGCCATCCGCAAGATCGGGACGTACGACCTCATCCTGCTCGGCGTCAACGTGCCCGAGGGCGAGAACGCTTTGCTCGGGTCGCACCTCGCGGCGCAACTCGGCGTCGAACAGATCTCGTACGTCGACAATATCGACCAGCTCGGCAACGGCACGGTCACCGGCAAGCGCGCGATCGAGATGGGCTATGAGTTCGTGGAAGCTCCCCTCCCCGCGCTCCTCTCTGTCGGCGTCGCGCTGGTCGCCGACGACCCGCGCACGCCGCGCAGCGCGAAGGCCACGTTGAAGCTGAGACACAAGAAAACCAACATCCCCGCATGGGAACCCGCCGACCTCGGCATCGCCGACCCGAAGGCACTGCGCACGACCGTGATCGCGGGATACCACCCGATCGAGGAACGGGTCGTCGACACGAAGGACGTCGATCCCGAGAGCGAATCCGCCCTGAGCGCGATGCTGGGCGACGTACTGAAAGGATCATGACCATGGCCAACATCCTGATTTATTCCGAGATCAACGACGGCGCGATCCACGACGTGAGCCTTCAGAGCCTGGCCCGCGCGCGCGAACTCGCCGCGGGCGGCCGCGTGACCTGCCTGGCGGTGGGCAGCGGCGTGACGACCGCGGCCCAGGGGCTCTTCGCCTTTGGCGCCGACGAGGTCCATGTGGCGGACGATGCGAGGCTGAACGGCTACCTGACCACCCCGTACAGCAGGACGGTCGCCGCATTCCTCGGTCAGCAAGCGTTCGACCTGGTCCTGTTTCCGGCGAGCACCTGCGGCAATGACCTAGCCCCCTCCGTCGCCTCGATCCTGGATGCCGCGTGCGTCCTCGATGCGACCAATGTCGTCGCGGAAGGCGGCAAACTCCTGGCGCGCAGGACCGAATTCGACCGCAAGGTCGCGACGGACTACGCGGCCATGGGCGGCAAGCCGATGATCGTGACCCTGAAGGATGGTGTCGCTGCGACGCCCTCGCCCGATGCGTCGCGCACGGGCACGGTCAAACCGTTCGCTGCCGCGGCGGACGGCGGACGCACCTCCCGCATCGCGCGCCGCGACGTGGTGAAGAAGACCGTCAACCTGAAGGACGCGCAGATCATTGTCGGCGTCGGCGCCGGCGTCGGCGCAAAAGAGAATTTCACGAACATCAACGAATTCGCCGGCCTGCTGGGCGCCCAGATCGGGGCGACGCGGGCCATTGTCGACGCAGGCTGGCTGCCGGCCGACCACCAGATCGGCCAGACCGGCGCAACGGTCCGGCCCGGCCTGTACATCGCCTGCGGCATCAGCGGCGCGGTGCAGCACTGGGTCGGCATGTCCGAATCGCGGACCATCGTGGCGATCAACACGGACAAGGCCGCGCCGATCATGAAACGCGCGCACTACCGGATCACCGGGGACGTCAACACGGTCGTGCCGAAACTGATCAAGTTGCTGAAGAAATAGGTGCTGGTTCAGTTTGTCTGCGTCGTGTAGCCACGGCTCTGCGAGCCGTGCTCAGGCGCGCCTCACAGAGGCGCGGCTACACCCGGCCGCTTAGGACTGGACCTGTGCCATAACATAAACGAAGAGGGCCGAACGGCCCGGAGCGGAGCACCATGGCTGAAGAAAATTTCTATCTCGATAACAAGGACCTCCAGTTCATCATGGAGCAGTCGGTCGACTGGAACAGCATCGTCCGCCTCCGGGAGAACATTGGTGCAGAGGACTGCCCGTACAGCGCGCCCGAGGAAGCGATGGCAACGTATCTTGAGATGCTCAAGGACCCGATCGGATCCCTCGCCGCGCAGCGGATCGCGCCGCGAGCGGCCGAAGTGGACGACATCGGCTGCCAGTTCAAAGATGGCCAGGTCATCTTCCCGGAGGGCCTCGAGCGGAATCTGAAGGACCTGCGCGATGCTCAACTCATGGGCCTGACGATTCCGGCGAAGTATGGCGGGCTGAATTTCCCCGAGACGATGTACACCGCGGCGATCGAGATCGTGTCGCGGGCCGATGCGTCACTCATGAACTTCTTCGGCCTGCAGGGCGGCATCGCCGAGACCATCTGCCATTTCGGGTCCGAGCGGCTCAGGGCGAAGTACCTGCCCGGCATGGCCACCGGCGAGTTCACAGGCGCGATGGCCCTGACGGAACCTGACGCGGGCAGCGACCTGGCCAACGTGCAGACGCGCGCCGGCGGGTTTGAGGCCATGCATGACCCGGAGACCGACGAGTGGACCCTGACGGGCACCAAGCGTTTCATCACCAACGGCTGCGGCGACATCATCCTCGTGCTGGCGCGCAGCGAGGATCCCGACAAGAAGGGCGGAGGCCGCGGGCTGAGCTTCTTCCTTGTCGAGAAGAGCGACAAGGTCAAGGTGCGCCGCATCGAGGACAAGCTCGGCATTCACGGCTCGCCGACCTGCGAGCTTTACTTCGAGAATGCGCCGGGCTACCTGATCGGGAAACGCGGATTCGGGCTGGCCCGATACACAACCTGGCTCATGCTCGCCGCCCGGATGGCGGTTGCGGCGCAGGCACAGGGCATCAGCCAGGCTGCGCTGAATGCGGCCCGAAAATACGCCGACGAGCGCGAGCAGTTCGGCAAGCCCATCAAGGCCTTCCCGCAGGTGGCATCGCTCCTCCACAACATGCAGGTTTATTCCGAAGCGTCACGGGCCCTTCTCTACGCGACCAGCCAGATCGTCGATCTGCATCAGGGCTCGGAAGCGCGCGGCATGAAGGACGACGAGAAGAAGTACGGCAAACAGGCCGAGTTGCTCACGCCCATGGTGAAGTACTACGCGACCGAGCTGGCGAACCGCATCGCGTACGATGCGATCCAGATCCACGGCGGCAACGGGTTCATGCGCGAATATCCTGTTGAGCGGCTCTACCGCGACGCGCGCATCACGAACATCTACGAGGGCACCTCGCAGATCCAGCTCATCTGGGCCATCAGCCGCATTGTCCGGGGCGACATGGACGAATTGATCCAGGACATCAGCGCGAAACCGTTCGTCGAGCCCGAACTGCAGGGACTTGCCGCCAAGGCGAGCCAGTGCAGGGCGATGTTCGGCGAGGTCGTCGCCTTCCTGCGCGAAAAAGAGCCGGATTACCGCGAATGGGTGGCGCGCAACGTCGTGGACATGGCGGTCGATGTGTACGCCTCCTACCTGCTCCTGCGCCAGGCCGAGAAGTGGGACTACAAGCGCGCCATCGCCCGCAAGTTCGTGAACGACGCGCTTCCGCGCTGCACGATGAACCGGGACTACGCGATGAACGCCGAACTCGTGACCATGACCTGACGGGGTGTAGCCGCGCCTGCGATACGAGTTTGGGTTGACTGCCTGGTGTAGCCACGGCTCTGCGAGCCGTGCGAAGACGCGCCTCACAGAGGCGCGGCTACACCGAACAGATTCAAGTCGAACCAGCAACACACCCACGTCGGCGTTGCGTTCGGGCGTATGTCAGCCTATGGTAACCGCATGCTTCCACAGGGATCAACGTACGTCGTGATGGGTCTGCTGGACCCGGACTCCATTGCCTATGCAGTCGGCCAGACCATCGTTCAACATGGCGGGCGCGTGGTGTACACCATGCTGAACCCGACCATGAAGGAGCTCTTCCTCGACCGCAGTCCGAAGATCACGCAGGCCGAGCGCGACGCGCTGACCATCGAGTACTGCGATGTCACAAAAGAAGACGAGGTCAAGCAGCTCTTCGAACGGATCGGGCCCATCGACGGCGTCGTGCATTCGATCGCCTTCGCCAACCCGCGCACCCTGCTGGGCCAGGAACTGCACACGC
This sequence comes from bacterium, assembly GCA_043802525.1. Classification (GTDB taxonomy): domain Bacteria; phylum Verrucomicrobiota; class Kiritimatiellia; order CAIVKH01; family CAIVKH01; genus JAZDKY01. The sequence goes on along the minus strand of JAZDKY010000110.1, from coordinate 3,370 downwards.
ACGCATTCGTCGATCTCAAGAATTCCTTCCACATCAGTTGCGTGTCGCTGGCGACGGTCACGGAATTTGCGCAGCCGCAGATGCGGAACGGCGGATCGGTGGTGACCCTGACCTTCGCGTCGGAGCGTGCCTTCGTCTATTACAACTGGATGGGTGTGAACAAGGCGGCGCTGGAGGCGTTGGTCCGCGCGCTGGCGCGGCGGCACGGCAAGGACGCCGTTCGCGTGAACGCCGTGTCGGCCGGCCCCCTGGCGACGAAAGCGGCCACGATGATTCCCGGATACGGCGAAATGGTGCAAGGTTGGGTCCGGGCCAGTCCGATTCCCTGGGACGTCTACGCTGACAAGACGGAAGTGGCCAACATGGTCCTGCTCTTGCTCAGCCCATACACGAAGAAAGTTACGGGACAGGTTATTCACGTCGACGGAGGCTGGTCGGCGGTCGGAAACGACCTGCAGCCGTTTGAACAGGCTGCGCAGTAGTCCGTATTCTGGTATGGTAGTGGTTCAGTTTGACACACTCGTGTAGCCACGGCTCTGCGAGCCGTGCCATGGCGCGCCTCACAGAGGCGCGGCTACACCGGACAGGTTTGAGATGTATGAATACCCGTGGTATTTAGGTGTTGTGTTGGTGCCCGTGTTTAAGGTTGCCTGCCTCAAGTTTTTTGACCAAGGAGAGGTGGCAGAGTGGTCGATCGCGGCGGCCTGCTAATCGAAAGCGTCACTGTGCTGAAACATCAATAGAATCAGTACAATCCACGATGCCTTCGCAAGTTGCTTTTCTCTTCATACGCGTCCATTCGCGCCAGAAGAAACCCAAAAACGACGGTTAAACACGGTTCGAGGCGTGACACATCGTTACACGTATCCGCCCGGCCCCTTTCCCGAAAGAAGGTGGGCTGCAGGCAGAACCGATATTTTCTCGCCGCCCGCGAAAGACTTGTCGCCGAGATATACGACACAGCCCTGCTGAATGACGTCTTCCGCAATTCCGGCCTTGAGATGCGTCAAGTCACTGGCTGTTGTCGAACCAGCGCACTTGAATTCGTAGCCCACACGGGTCTGGCCGCGATCGACTACCAGATCTATTTCAGCGCCAGCATGCGTGCGAAAGTAATAGAACCGGCTCGCGGGATGTCGCATGGTCTCCAGCGAGACAATCTGCTCGATCATAAATCCCTCAAAACTATTTCCGCGCGCCGGCGACTGAAAAAGCTGTTCTTCCGTGCTGATCCCCAGCAGATAGTGCAGAATGCCCGAGTCGCGCAGGTAAAGCTTTGGCGCTTTCACCAAGCGCTTACCCAGGTTCGCGTGATAAGGCTGCAACCGCCGCACGAGGAAATAGCCTTCAAGCAGATCCAGTATGCGCTGTATAGTGTGATAAGAGTAACCGAGCGATCGTCCAAGATTCGACGCATTCAATATTCCGCCGTGACTGTGGGCAACCATGGTCATCAGGCGACGCATCTCAATGGGAGACAACTTCAAACCATGCCGGACAACGTCGCGCTCGATGAATGTACGAACGTAATTCTCCTGCCACGCCTGCCATTTTGCGGGGTTTCGAGTGAGGAAAGCATCCGGAAATCCGCCACGCAGCCAGAGATCGTTCAAAGCGGTATGTTTAAGACGAGCAATTTCGGGGAACAGGAACGGCGATAATTCAACGATCCCAACGCGGCCGGCCAGGCTTTCAGAGAGTTTGTTGACCAACTCAGGACTGACAGAGCCAAGAAGAAAGAAACGACCGTATTTCCGGCGGGATTCATCGATCAACGACCGGAGTACCGGGAAAAGTGCCGGCAAAACCTGCGCCTCATCAAGAATCACGGGTCCGGAGAGTCGCCGAAGCGCGAACTCGATGTCGTCAGCAAATACCTGTGCATCCGATGGCTTCTCAAGGTCGAAATACCGGCCATGTACGAAATGCTTGGCCAGCGTCGTCTTTCCGCACTGGCGCGGACCCAGAATCAACACGGCGGGAAATTGTCCAGCCAGCCCTTTCACACGGGACTCTGCAGCTCGCGTAATCATGATTGATAAATAGACACAGCACGTCTATATTTCAAGATCAATCTTCCTGAATAGGGCTTACTCCTCCAGGCATTCGGCGATGACCTTCCTGGCCATCCCGGTCTTTATGGTGAACGTCCATATTGTTTACTTAGGTAAACAATAATAGGAATAATTGTTTACCTTCTTTGCCGTCGTTTTGACTCCCGCTTGCGGCAGGATGCGTGGCTATTCACCCATTCAGAATAGGACCGAAGCCAAACAGGCCAACTGAAAAGGATCAGACTTTGGCGCTCGAGGCAAAACTCGCGGGCCTGCGGGCCGAGAGCGAGCAAATCCAACAGCCGTTGAACGATATCAAGGCCTACCGTGAACTGGGCTACCAGATCATCGAATCGAATGATGCAAATGCGCTTTCAGCCGGAAGAATCGCAAGTAATCCTTGAAAATCGAAAGGCCAAGTGAGGATTTTCAAGGATTCGCCAGCGCCCGCTGTAGTCGGTCAGCAACTTGTCAACCAAGAGGCGTGGCGTGATCTCGCGTGTACTCGGCAGCGGTTACGAGTGAGTAGCCCGACCCTTTGAGGATTTTCAAGGCCCGGAGTGCTTGCCGCCGTTGCAACGGTGTCAGGGTGACAGCGGCATTGCCTTCGGCCTTGCGTTCGGCGCGCCGTCGGGCCGCTTCCGCTTCGGCCTCTGTCCGGGTCTTGAAGGACAGTTGAAGGCGCTTCACCTTGCCCTCGACGACAACTTTCCCGCAATCGACTTGCCACGAGCTGCCGCGCCGCCTTATCTTCGGCCATGTTTGCGCTTTCGCCATACGTGCCTCCTGTAACGTCTACGGCAACATTTCCTGCCAAAGACGTTACAAACACGTTACAGGGAGTGCAGCAAGTATTTCTGTAAGTCGTTGATGGAGAGGTGGCAGAGTGGTCGATAGCGGCGGCTTGCTAAGCCGTTGTACGGGTCACACCGTACCGTGGGTTCGAATCCCACCCTCTCCGCCAATTTGAAATGTGGCGATTTTCGGCGACGACCGACCACGGACGCGGAAAGCGGACGTGCAGGATCGGATTCGCCCGGCGAAACCGCGAGGGTGAAGACCACGCGGACGTTGCGACGGCGGGAACGTCAGGCGGCAGAATCGGGAGGAAGGCCGACCAGTCGGGACGCGACGCGGGAAACGCTCCGATTTCTTTGGGGATTTGAGGGACTTGCGAGGCCGAGCGTGCGGCAGAGCCGCCGCGAGGCGTGAGGGACGCGCCGGAACTCTGCACCGCCTTCCGAACTTCGGCTGTCGGATTCGGCGGACAACTTTCGGAACTCTGCTCGCCTTCTTCCGAAACAAGATGCGCCGCA
>JAZDKY010000109.1:0-24782 GCA_043802525.1 bacterium | reverse complement strand
ATCACAAGGCCAAGATGAAAAGATGAACGGGGGTCGCCCGGCGGTCTTATCGACGCGCGCCCCGCGCTTCCGGCCTCCATCCGTGGTGGCTTGAAAAACATGCTCCCCGGGCTTGGGAGACCCCAGTCACGAGACTTTTTCGGCGGAATCGAATGAAGAGATACGCCCCCTTCCGGCCCCTCGTAATCAGCCGCCGGAATCGGCTAAACTGTTACCCCCCGATACGACCCCTGTCGGCCCCGGATACGACCCCTGCCGGCCCTGAGATATCCGTTTCGCTGTGCGCCACGTTGTGGTATTATTCACTCATGAACTGGAGAGAACACATAACCGTTGACCCGAAAATCTGCCACGGCAATGCCTGCATAAAGGGCACACGGATAATGGCTTCCGTGGTGCTCGACAATCTGGCAGCCGACATCACCGTGGATGAAATCCGGCGACAGTATCCATCGATTACAGCGGACGCCGTCAAGGCAGCCATCGCCTATGCCGCCGAGCTTTCCCACGAGCGTGTTGTCGCGGCGTAGGCTTGAGACATCGCCGTGAAGTTCAAGATCGACGAGAACCTTCCTTCCGACTGGTCCGCTCGATTGCGCGCGGCCCAGCACGATGCGCTTTCGGTTCTCGACCAGCATCTTGGCGGGCATCCAGACCCCGAGATAGCGGCGGTCTGCATCTCCGAGGATCGTGTTCTCGTCACCCTGGATACAGACTTCGGTAACATCCTGAGCTATCCACCCCGGACGCATCCCGGCATCATCGTGATTCGGACGGCGGATCAATCCATACCGGCACTGGCCCAACTGCTGTCCGACATTATCGCCGCGCTGAAGATCGAACCCGTCGCTCAACGACTCTGGATTGTCGAAAAAGGTCGCATACGCGTTCGCGGCGAGAGCTAAGCGCCGAACCATGCGGTTCACCGTACTCACGCCTCGCGGCGGGTCGCTCATCGGCGCCCGCTAACGTTCGACAAGAGTGAGTTACAACCTATGACAGATGACCGAAAACAGCAGCGCATTGACGAGGTCCATGCACTGCTGGCTGATTTTGCTAACCAGCACTTAGTGAACGCACCGGACCTGGCAGGCTACATCCATAAGCTTTCGGACGCCATGACCCCCAACGCCACCCTTGGGCAAACATGTCATGGCGGACTGATGGCCCCGCCACTTGTGCGCTTTCCGCAAATGGGCTAGCTTCGCGCATGACAAGAAAAATGGCCGGTCGATGTTTCCCCGCGCTCTTCGCGGTCATATTCTTCTCTGTCATTCCTGGGGCAAACGCTGGGCCCTCCGGGGGTTTGTATCTCCAGGTCAAGGGATACCAGTGGGAAGAATTTGAGGGCGGCGAACGGCTGCTGGAGGAGTCTGGGCCCCTGTTCGGCATCGGCCTCCGATTGGAGCCTGATCCCCTCACGTTCTCCGCGCAGGGGAAAATCGAGGTCTACGCTGGCGAGGTGGACTATGACGGACAGACGATCAGCGGCGATCCCTTAAACGACAAGACCGCGTATTCCGGGGGGATCGGCGAAATCGACGCGACCGTGCCGGCATGGGTGAGCAAGGCGAAGTCCCGTTCCTTCCTGGTGTTCGCAGGCGCGGGCGGACATATCTGGCAGCGCGATCTCGGGCAGGAGAACGAGGATATCGGCTATACCGAGGATTGGTTCATGGTATACGGTCGGGTGGGGGTCGGTTTCTATCTCATGCAGACCGGCATGGTGCGGGGCTACTTCAGCAGCGGCGTGAAGATTCCGTTCTTCACGCAGAACCAGGTCACGGTCGATACCGGTACCGATATCCAGGATGTCGACGTCGAGCCGGACGCCCGCCCGGGCCCGTTCATGGAGCTTGGCTGGCGCTGGAAGAAAGTCTTCGCGGTTGCGTTTTACGAATACACCAAGCTGGAAGCATCGGAACCCGAAACCGTCATCGTCACCATTCCGGAGCATTCCGGCTCGCTAGCCTACCGGCTGTACCAGCCCGAATCCGAGGTTCACATCCTTGGCGTGAACGTCGGGATGTATTTCTAACATGTTGCCACAGACCGCCATGGGACGGCCGCGGAGCGGCGGATTGTTCGCATTTCGCGAATAGTCCGGGCGTTCGCGAATTCGCGCCCCGTGGCGGCGGGAATGTTGTCGCTGTTGGATGGGACGAAGCGGGGATCAGGCGGCAGCGCGTGTGGCCACGTTCACGGTGATCGCAGGTTCCGCGTCGCTCACGAATTCGATCAGGACGGTATCGACGCCGAAGGCGCGAGCCAGCGACTGCAGCGTGGCCTTGGCGGAGGTCTGCACCTCGGATTGAAGGTTGCCGATCAGGGCCCGGGCCTGCGCCTCGGCATGGTGCTTCGCGGCCGCGACGAGCCTGTTCTTATCCTCCTCGGTGAAGCCGTCGGCGAGGAACCCGTTCAGCAGGTCGGGCAACAGCCACGGGAGGAGCTTTGATTTCTGCTCGTCGTAAAACTGGATATTCCGGATGCGGACCTCGTAAAAGCACGGCGGCATACGGATCGTCGCGGACGATCCGCCCGGGGCGTTGATGTCAAATTCGGGCCGCCGCAGGTCATAGCGGAAGTCGATCTCGAACTCGAAAATCATCGCCATTTTTTTCATCGAAAGCATCCACGAGAGATATTTCTTCCCGAAGTCACCCCAGGAATGGTCCGTCTCCGTGACGATCTCCTTGGTGAACGCCTTGAAGACGGAAAGCTGCCCGATCGCGCGGATGTTCTGGATGCCGCTCTGGACATCGACGTGACGCGCCGAGTCGCGCCGTTGGAGTTTCCCCTTCAGCACTGCGGCAACGGCCAGCGTTGCCACGACGGTCAGGATGATGATGAGGGCGGTTTCCATGTAACGGCACTATACGCCGAAAGGCGCGGCACGCCAAGCGGTAGCCGTCGCGCTGTAGCCGTCGCACGCAGGGCGACGCGCCCCGTCGTGGCGCGGCTGCAGGCGGACAGACCGGTGACATCACATCACGCGCGTGACCGGCGCAATGCCCGCCGCCGTGATGGCTTCTTCAGAGCCGAGCACCACGACGGTCGGATGGATGCGCACCAGGTCAAGGGCGTTCGCGAATTCGTTGAAGTGGCTCCCCGTCGTGGCCAGGACTTCGTCGCGCAGCTTCTGGCGCTTGTCATCGGTATCACCGGCGAGGAGGCGGGTCATCGAGGTGAAGCCTTTGGCATCCGGCAACTGGTACGCATCAAGATCGCCGATGGCGCCGATGATCGCCTTGGTCACTTCCTCGTCGGACAACTTCGATGTGCTCAGGTAGGCCGCCGTCTGGTTGTAAACATTCAGCGTGGTAGCGACATTGGGATCGCGGTAGGACAGGTACACGAACGCGCCGGATCGAGGATCGAGCGAGCAGAATCCGCCATAGGCTCCGCCCTGCACGCGCACGCGCTCCCAAAGCCACGCGCTGCGCAGATACCGGCTCACGACGAGGGCGGAGCCGTGGAACGTGTAGCCCAGACTGTAGAGGTCCGCGCCCTGTCCGACAAAATTCACCTTGGTCGGAATGCTCAACCCTTCGGTCGCATGCGCGACCGAAGCGGGCCACGTTTCACGTGGCGATTCCCGTTGAGGAAGGTGATCGATGAAGTCGCGCAGCATCGGTTCAACCGCCTGCCACGTCGCCGCATCCGTTGTGACATTGATGATCATGGACGACCGGTTGAGCAGAATCTGCCGCAGCTCCTCCAAATCCGTGTGAATCCGTGTCCATCCGTGGTTCAACTCTTCCGCGAGCTTCCGGACAAAGAACAAGTACTCCACGCCACCCATCTGTTCCGCCGCCCAGTCGGCTTCGTTGAGACGCGACCGGAGCCGTGCGGCGACGACGCGGTGCCCGGATGGGGTCAGTTCCGCTTCCACCGAAGCCTTTTCCTCCAGCACGATCTGCTTGATGCGCTCCTGGTTGTCGAGCCGGGCGCCGGAAACGACATCCGCGAGGATGTCCAGCAAGTCCCGGGCGCCCCGGGCCATGGCCTTGCCGCGCAGGAAAAGCCACGCGGTTCCCTCACGGGTGTCGCAGATCATCGACGAATACGTATGGGGCTCGATGCCGCCGGTCCTGCTTCCGATGCGTTGCCCGAGCGACACAAAATCCTCTTTGGCCGTGCCGGTCTCCAGCAGCGCCGTGCCGAAAACCCCGACGTACGGCAGGAGCCGCTGGGGCAGGGTGTGCAGGTCGAATCCCACGTCGAGATAAACAATGCCCTGCGTAAACAGGTCGTGGTAGATCACCTTCGCGCCGGTCACGTTGGTGACATCGATCGGAATTGTGCGGTTGAACTTGTCCAGGTCCCCGCGCTTCAGGCTCGGAATTTTCGCCAGATCCTCGGGTGTGTCCGGCAGGGCCTGAAGCCGCTTCAGCTCCTCCGTGTTTGCGATCAATTCGTTGATTTGTTGATTCGAGATTCGGGATTTGTCCTCTGCCAGCCTCGCCCGCTCCCGCTCTTCTTCCTTCTTGCCGAGGTCCGGGTCCGGCTTGAGCGTGAGCGACGTACGATGCGGGTTGTCGAGGAGGTAGCGCTGGATGAGCGATTCAAAGTACCGCGCGCCTGCCCTGGCCTTGATGTCCGCGAGGGGCTTTTCGAATCGGATCGGGTCCAGCGGGTCGCCTTCGTACAGCCACGTCGTGAGCGCGCGGACCATGAGCGACAGCCCGCGGGGGAAGTTGCCGGTGTTGTTCTCGCGCAGGCGGAACTCGATGGTGTTGATCGTCGCTTCGATCGTGCGCGGGTCGATGCCGTTCTTCACCAGGCCGCGCAGCGTGTCGAAGATGAGCTGCTCGACCGCGGGCGCATCCTTGGGATCGATGCCCTTGAGGCCCGTCGAAAAATACATCTGCCGCAGCTGGCCCTCGAGCCCGATGCCGGCGAGGTCCTCGCCAAGCCCGGAATCAATGAGCGCCTTCCGCAGCGGCGCGGCGGGCGTCCCGATCAGGATGTGGTCAAGGAGGCCCAGGCCCAGGCTGGTCAGGATATCCGTCGTTTCAGCGAGCAGCCAGTTCACTACATGGAACGACCGGCTTTCTTCCTCGTCACCCGCTGCGGCGGGCTTGCCCGCTGCGGCGGGGTAGAACTTCGTGAAGGCACGCGGCTCGCTGAACGGCTGCGGCAGCGGCACGCTGGACGCGATGTCGAGGCGGTCATACTCGCGCAAGGCCTCGTCCATGATCTTGAGTCGCGTGTCGGGATCGTCGTCGCCATAGAAAAAAATGTACGCGTTGGACGGATGGTAGTAACGCCGGTGGAACGCGACCAGTTGCTCCCAGGTCAGGTCCGGGATGTTCCACGGGTGGCCACCGGAGTCGATGCCGTAGGGGGTACCGGGGAAGAGCGACTGCTGGGCCGCCTCGGCGAGGATGCTTTCGGGTGACGAGTAGACGCCCTTCATTTCATTGAAGACAATGCCCTTGTAGATGAGCGGCTGGTCCAGCTTCTCGATCTCGTAGTGCCAGCCTTCCTGCTCGTGCGTATGCCGCGTCAGGTTAGGGTGGAACACCGCGTCGAGATAGACGTCGATCAGGTTGTAGAAGTCCTTCACGTTCTGGCTCGCGACCGGGTAGCACGTCTTGTCGGGGTACGTGAACGCGTTCAGGAACGTCTGGAGCGATCCCTTGAGCAGTTCGACGAACGGCTCCTTGGTGGGGTACTTACGCGACCCGCACAGGACCGAGTGCTCGAGAATGTGGGCCACGCCGGTCGAGTCGTTCGCCGGGGTTCGGAAACTGATACCGAAAACCTTGTTCTCGTCGGCGATGACGATCGACAGTAAATCCGCGCCGGTCCGGTCGTGCCGGTACTGCAACGCCTTCGCGTTGATCTCCGGGATGTCCTCGGTCCGAACCAGGGTAAAGCCATGTTTCGTTGTCATAGATTTTGGAACCTACCACACATCATTGATCTGCGGAAAAAAGGGGAACCACGAAAAACACGAAATACACGAAAGGCAAAGACCCGTCCGCTCAACAAAACTTTTCGTGTAGTTCGTGTTTTTCGTGGTGAATTCTTTTCCTATCCGTGCAGCTCAAGGATCGGCCTCGCCCGTTCCCACCCGTCGCGCAGGTTTTTCATGTCGAGGACGAGCTGCTTGTATTCCGCGTCGAGCCGGTTGAAATCCTCGCCCGTCGCGGTATCGCGTCGGCGGGTCAGTTCACCGCGCTGCGCATCCATGGCCTTGTGGCGGAGGCGTATGATCATGTCCTGGACGGCGACCTCGGGAGCAACCTCGCTTTTCAGGCTTTTCGCGTCGCCTTGCAGGATTTCCGCCGCAAGGCGCTGGCATTCGCCCGGCGCATCCGCCAATTCCTGGTTCAGGTCCGCGCCGGTTTTTAGCAGCAGGCCGATTATCGTCCGGCAGTCCTGATCGGTGATGTATTGCAGCGGCAGGTACTTTGACACGAGGCCGGCGCACTCGGGGTGGTGCGCGAGCATCTTTGCAAGGTCGACTTCGCCCATCGGGTGCTCAATCGGTTTGACTGGTGCGTCCTTCGCTTCCTCCCACGACGGGCGGGCCACTTTCTTCAGCCGTTTCTGCAAGTCCTCGCGCAATTCTGAGTCCTTGAAGCCTAACCGCTGAGACGCTGCGCGCAGCATTTGGTCCTGAAGGGCAGCACTGGGGACCACAGCCAGCGTTTCAAATACCTCCGCAGTCGCGCGCTTAAGCCCCGCATCACTGTTGAGGTCTTCCCGCTCAATTAGAACATCTATTTGAAAATCCAACGCTGATCGTGCGTGGGCAATGAGATTCTGAATCGCGCTTGCGCCGCTTTTACGAATGAGAGAGTCGGGATCTTCGCCAGTGGGTAATTTTACCACGCTGACGCTCAGCCCGGTTGCCAAGAGAATGCGCGCTGATTTGACCGCGGATGTCTGACCCGCCGTATCTGCATCCATCATCAGGATCACGGCATCCGCGTAGCGGTTCAGCATGCGCGCGTGGTCCTCGGTGAACGCGGTACCCTGCGCGGCAACCGCCGTGGTGATGCCCGCCGCGTGGCAGCGGATCACATCGATCTGCCCCTCGCACAGGATCGCGGTCTTCGCGTCGAGGATCGGGCGCCACGCGCGGTCGAGCGCATACAGCACGCGGCCCTTGCGGAAGAGCGGCGTCTCGGGGCTGTTCACGTACTTCGCGGCCTTGGCGTCGGCCTCGAGGATGCGGCCGCTGAAAGCGATCACGCGGCCTTCGCGGTCGCGGATGGGGAACATGAGCCGGTTGCGAAACCGGTCGTAGAGTTCCACCTGGCCGCCATCCGATTCGCCGCGCGACAGGAAGCCGGCGGCCTCGAGCTGATCGAGCGTGTAGCCCTTCTTCTCCGCCCAGGTCCGGATCGTGTTGTACCGCGCGGGCGCGAAGCCGAGGAGGAACTGCTCTACGATCTCGGGCCCGAGGTCGCGGCTCGCGAGGTACGTGCGGGCCCCCTCAGCCACGGCATTTTCGAGGAGGATGCGGTGGTAGAACTGCGCCAGCTCCTCGTGGATCTTGTAGAGGACATCCTTCGCCTTGGCTTCGCCCTCGTTGACCTCGTCGAGTTCGATGCGGACGCCCGCGCGCTGGGCGAGCATCCGCATCGCGGTCCCGAAGTCGACGTTCTCGTACTGCATGATGAACTTGAACACGTCGCCGCCCGCGCCGCAGCCGAAGCAATGGAAAATCTGGCGCTGCGAGTTGACGCTGAAAGAAGGCGTCTTCTCCTTATGGAAGGGGCACAGCCCCTTCACGGCGGCGCCCGAGCGCTTGAGCTGGATCCGCTCGCCGATCACGTCTGCGATGTCGCAGGCGTTGCGGATTTCCTCGATGGTCTGTTTACTGACGGTCTTCACGCTTTGTCGTAATCCTAATCGTAATCGTAATCGTAATCCATCCGGAGATTACGATTACGATCAGGATTACGATTACGAGCGGAGGATGAAGGACTTACGGCGTGTATTTGACCCCGACCAGCATCCTGCGCTCGAGTTCCTCGTACCGGTCGATGACCCGCCGGACGTAGGCCCGCTTCGCGTTGTAGGTGCCGGGGAAGAAGCTGCCCTTGAAGCCGGCGATGACGCAGTTCCGCAGCTCGCGCGGCGTCATCTTCAGTTTCCGGACGGCGAGTTCCAGTTCCTGCGTTACGGTCGTGTTCGAAACGAGCCGGTTGTCCGTGCAGATGGACACGGAGAGGTTGTGGTCCAGCATCTGCCGCAGCGGGTGGTGCATCAGCGTCTTCATGCGTGGGAGTGTCTGCAGGTTGCTCGTGAGGCAGACCTCGATGGTGATGCGCTGGCTGGCGATGTACTCGGTGAGGTGGTGGACATAGGCGGCCGGGTCCTCGATCGCCGGATCGCGGACCATTTTGTCGGCGAAGAGCCACGTGCCGTGCCCGATCCGGTTCGCGTAACAGAGCGTAATGGCCTGGTAGATCGACTCGGGCCCGTACGCCTCGCCGGCGTGGACGGTCTTCCGGATAAAGTGGCTGTGCGCGTACTGGTAGGCCGCGGAATGGTCGTCGGCGGGGAACCCGGACTCCGCGCCCGCGAGGTCGAAGCCCACGACGGGAAGGCCCTGGTTGTGCGCGAGGTCCGAGGCGGCGCGGGCCAGTTCGAGCGAGGCGGCGGCGAAGACTTGCTTCGGGTGCGCGTAGGACATGACCTTGAACAGCCGCGCGTAGTAGGGCGACATGTGCTCGTTGAAATAGCGGAGCGCGCAGACAATCACGCCGAAATGGAAGGGGATATCCCGTCCGGCCCTGACGGCGGGCGACTGGTTGTGCCGCTTCTGAGCCCGCTCGTAGCCGCGGCATACGGCGCGAACGACCTGCTCCATCGCGAACCCGTCGCGGGTGTGGAGTTGGGGCGCAAAGCGCACCTCGACGTAACGCACGCCCTCGGCGATGTTGTCGTCCGCCATCTCGCAGGCGATCCGCTCGATGTTTTCCGCGTTCTGCATGACCGCGCAGGTGTAGGCGAAGCCCTGCAGGTAGTCGGGCAGGTTGCGGTATGTGTCCTTGAAGACCTTTCGGCGCAGCCCGTCCTCGCTGTAGGAGGGGAGTTTCACGCGGCCCTTTCGGGCGAGTTCGATTAACGTGGGGATGCGCAGCGACCCGTCGAGGTGGACGTGGAGGTCGGTCTTGGGAATCGCGCGCAGGAACTCCGGCGTGATGGTGCTCATGGGCGCGAGATATAGCACGGAGAAGCGCGCGGGAACAAGTGCGGCCGTTGGTCCGTGGTCTACCCCGGCTTATTCATGAACGAAAAAGCGTTCATGAATAGGCCGCTTTGCCTGCGGGCACGCGGATGCGCCCGCAGGCAAAGACGTGATGCAACGCGGTGTCGTACCGCGCTGCAAACGTGGCAGCCCCGTTTGGATGCGGCACAGCCGCATCCATCATGGCCGCGGAGCGGCGGATTGTTCGCGCTTCGCGAATAATCCGGGCTATAGCCCGCTTGATCGGACGCCTCGACACGCATTGTGTGATTCTTTCTTGCGCCTTTTGCGGTTAATCCGGAAATCTTCGCGGCTTGAGAAGATTTTGATAGCAGGGTAGAGAGCCCGCGCTGGACGATACGGTCCTGGACGGCTATCGTTCGGGACCGTGAAAAAACCCCCGATTGTTGGCGGTCTTGAGGCGCTCCGCGCGAGTGAAGAGCGCCTGCGCGCGATCATGGACACCATTGTTGACGCGGTTATCACGATCGACGAGCGTGGCATCATCCATGATTTCAATCCCGCCGCCGAACGCATGTTCGACTACAAGGCCTCGGAAATCATCGGCAAAAGCGTGAACCTGCTCATGCTGGCGCCGCACAATGCCAGCCACGACAAGTATGTCAAACGCTACCTCAGGACCGGCCGGGCGCGGATCGTCGGCATCGGACGCGAGGTGACGGGGCTCCGGTGCGACGGGTCGACGTTCCCAATGGATCTTGCCGTCAGCGAGGTGAAACTGGGCAAGCGCCGGCTCTTTACCGGAATCGCGCGCGATGTGACCGATCGCAAGCAGGCCGAGGAAATGATCACCCGGATCAGCGAGATGGAGCGCCGGCAATTCGGGCAGGAACTGCACGACGGCTTGGGGCAGCAGTTGACGGGGTTGTCCCTGCTGGCCAAAACGCTGGAGAACAAGCTCACCCGCGACCGCGTGGCCCGCGCCGAGGCCGCGGAGATCGCGGCCCTGTCCAGCCGGATCCTCGACGAGGTGAAACTCCAGGCGCACGGGTTGTATCCGATCGAACTGGAGCGCCACGGTCTGAGCGCGGCGATGAGCGCGCTTTCCTACATGCAGGAGCGGTTATTCCGGGTGGGCTGCACGTACGAATGTTCGACGGACCTGCCCCCGATGGAGACACACGAAGCCCTGCACCTTTACCGGATTTCGCAGGAGGCTGTGAGCAACGCCATCAAGCACGGGCAGGCAAAGCACATCAGGATCAGGCTTGAGAAAAGTGGCGAAGTGTTGAAACTTAGCGTGGAGGATGACGGCAGCGGGATGCCTCCGGATGCCGAGCGCAAGGGCGGGATGGGACTCTCGATCATGCGCTACCGGGCGAACACGTTGGGAGCAAAAATGGAGTTTCGCCGCGGTCCGCGGAAAGGTACGTTGGTCACCTGTACTTGGTACATGGCGGACCGCAAGCAAAGCAGTTCGAAGAGGGATGGCAGGCATGGCCAAAAGCGCTAAGACACTACAGCAAAAAACGAATGTGCTGATCGTGGACGATCATCCGATCGTGCGGCAGGGTATCAAGGGCCTTCTGCAGCAGGAGAAGGACTTGGTGGTATGCGGTGAGGCGGACAGCGCAGGCGAGGCGCTGACGTGCCTGTCAGCGTTGCGTCCCGACGTCGTCATCCTCGACATCTCGCTCAACGGATCCGACGGGCTCGAACTGACCAAGGCGATCCGCGCGCGTGATGCGATGCTGCCGATCCTGATCATGTCCATGCACGATGAAGCCCTCTACGCCGAGCGTGCCCTCCGGGCCGGCGCCAACGGGTACATCATGAAGAAGGAAGTCGCGAGCAACCTCGTGCAGGCCGTGCGCCGTGTCCTCTCCGGCGATATCTATGTCAGCGAGAATGCGCGTCAACGCATCCTTCACAACGTGACCGGCGCTGCCGCGGTGGCGGAGTCGCCGCTCAACCGGCTGAGCGACCGCGAACTTGAGGTCTTCCGCCTGATCGGGCACGGCAGGGGCACGCAGCAGATCGCCAGCGAACTTCACCTCAGCGTGAAGACGATCGAAACCTACCGGGCCCACATCAAGGAAAAGCTCGACCTCAAGACGGCCACGGAACTCGTCCGCTACGCGGTCCAGTTCACCGAGGGGTGAAGAAGAGCTGAGTGTCGGGTGCCGAGGGGGAGGTGTCCCGACACCGGACACTCTGCAGCCGACACTTCCCGCTTCGGGGATTCCCTTAGCAGGATTTCAGGGACGCGCCCTATTGTTCCAAGCGATGCAGCCGCGCAAACTTTCATGGTGCGCCGCAAGGCACAGATTCTTGTCGTAGACGACCATGCCTTGGTACGGCGTGCGCTCCGGAGTTTTATTGACGGCAATGCCCGGTTCCACGTCTGCGGCGAGGCGGAAAGCCCTCGCGAGGCCCTGGCGTCCATACGTAGGAAACGGCCCGACCTTGTCCTCATTGATTTGTTCCTGAACGAGGGGGACGGACTGACCCTGACCAGGATTATCCGCGCCAAGTATGCGCGCCTGCCCGTCGTGATGCTCACGTTGCACCGGGCGGAAATCTTCGAACGGATCGCCCGCAGCGCCGGTGCGAGCAGCTACGTTACGAAGAACGACGCCTCAACGCTTTTGTTTCCGGTGATGCGGAGAGTGCTGGCGCGTCACCGGTAGCGTGTCAGCCTAAGAAGAGCAGTTGGAACCGCAGATTTCGCAGCTCACCGCTGCCGAAGGGTCATCGGATTGAAGCCGTTCCTGGCGAAGATGTACCATGCGGCGACCGAGATGACGCCCTTGCTCTGGTCAAAGTCGAAGCCCCCCTGGCTGTTCGCGGTGTAGGGCAGCGTGTGCGTGATCTTCCCGCCGAGTTGGCTTTCCATGATGAAGGCGTCGAACTGGTTCGCGTAGAACCATCCGCGCTCACGATTGCCCGCGGCCTGGTACGCGCACGCGATATGGCCGAGACCGTCCAGCCAGACGTTCGAGATGCCGGCATCACAGCTATGGTAGGGACCTGTCGCCTTTTTTCCATTGAACGTGACCGTCTTGCGGTAGCGCAGATCGAAGTCCGGGATGTCCAGCAACTCGGCGCGATCGCCGTCGTAGGCCAGGACGCGCCACGTGTACAGGTCGAGCGGCGCATTGTTCCCGTGGATGACGCGTTCCAGCCAGGTCCTGATCTTCGCGGCCCGTTCCTCGTCGCCCAGGAGCTTGAACACGGCGTAGCAGTCGATATTGCCTTCGGGGTGTCCGAATTCCTCGTGCAGGTACTGGTCGCCCTTGCGCCAGCCGTGCCGGACGTAGCCGCCGCCGGGGACCTTCGGATCGTCGGTGAACCAGGCGACGAGCAGGTCGCCCAGCAGGTTGGAGATGTCGCGGTAGCGGTCCGGTTCGTAGGTCCGTCCGTAGTAGGTGTACGCAAGAAGGAGCCACGCCATGTCGCCCATCCACCGGTCGGCGTCCTTCGTGTGAAACGCGACTTCGTTGGTCGTATCGTTGAGCGCGACGTGCTGGAAGAAGCCGCGCGCCTCTCCGTTAAGGAAGAAGTTCTGGAGCAGCGGGTCCGTATTGGCGCGGTCCGTCCGGCTGGCGTAGAAGTCGAGGATGCGCTCGGCCCGTTCCTTCTCGCCCTTCAGGATGAACGCCATGGCGACGAGCGAGTTGTTGAACGTCTGGAGCTGGTTGTCCTCGGTCGTGGGCAGCGCCTGCCGGCCGGGGGAGGAGACGTCCTGCAGCGTCTTGAGCCATTCCAGCACGAGCGGGTCTTCGGGTTCGAGGTGGTCTGCGCGGCGTTGGCGGAAGCCGATGCCCGGCAACTCGCTGTCCGGATCGGTCAGTGGGCCGGGTGAGAGGAATGGGCCCCGCGGGCCGACAGCTTGCGGATCGTGCGTAAACGACGAGGCCATCCCCGAAGCGCTGAAGCCGATGTCCCTGATCCGCACGGTGCCGCTGCCGCTGCCCGAAAACGCGAGATGGCATTCCGCGAGCGCGCCCAGCTTGTCATCGCCGCCCCACCAATACTCGGCGTCGCCCGGCAGCGCCGTCACCCGCGTCCATTCGGAAAAGTCCCGGTGTATGGGCAGTTTGATGCCGAACACCGACCTGTCCCGGTCGACAAACTTGATTTCGAGATCGGCCCCTTCTCCCTCCATCTTGATGAGGAACGTGAGGGGGGTGTCCGGGCGCGGCATTTCATCGAGTACGTGCTTGAGCTGGACCCAGCCGTGGCCGCCCCCCAGTACGAAGGTGAGCAGGAGCCCGTCGTCCGACGACAGCGAGCCGCAGCTCTCGTCGCTCATACCGATCTCCCACTGTGACGGAGCGTCCCACGTCCGTTCGACAGTGGGGCGGGTGGGTGGCGGTTTCGTCGTGCATCCACTGAAGATGAACGCCGGTACGAGGGCAATGCCAACACCAACACGTCGAAACAGCACGCGCATGTTTGTACTCATCCTCCCCCCCCACACAATTCCTGACCAGACAAGCGATCCTAGTCGAACTCGGAACCGGTTTCAACTTCAGATTGGCAAAGAAAGATAGACGGTTTGTCAGCATCGGGTATCGGGTCAGAATGATCTTCGCAGGTGCGAGGGCAGGATCTTCAACTCCTCGCGGTACTTGGCGATCGTGCGCCGAGCGATCTTGGTGCCGGACTGCTGCAGCGCTTCCACCATGGCCTGGTCCGACAGCGGGTTGGCGTGGTCTTCGTTGGCCACCAGCTGCGCGAGGGCGTCCTTGATGGTCTTGTTGGACACCGTGGCCCCGCTCGTGGTCTTGTAGCCGGGCGTGAAGAAATACTTCATGTCGAACGTTCCGCGCGGGGTCTGCATGTACTTGTTTGCGATCGCGCGGCTGACCGTCGTTTCGTGGATGCCCACGACCGCGGCGACCTCGGCCATGGTCAGCGGTCTGAGATGCGTGACGCCATGGTCGAGGAATTCCTTCTGCACCTTCACGATCTCGGTCGCGATGTTGAATATCGTCTGCTGACGCTGGCCGATGCTCTTGATGAGGAACATGCCGGCGCGGATTTTCTCCCGGATGTAGCTCTTCACCTCGGACGTGGTCTGGGTGTTGCTCATCAGCTGGCGGTAGTGGTCGCTGATGTGGAGGTGCGGGATGTGGTCGTTGTTCAGCAGGACGACGTACTCGCCATCGATCTTCTGCACCACCACCTCGGGCAGGACGTATGCCGGCGCGTCCGAGACGAACAGCCGGCCCGGCTTGGGCTCGAGTGTGGCGATGAAGCGCGCGATTTCCTGGACCTCTTCGACCGAAATCTTCAGGATGCGGGCGATTTCCGGGTATTTCCGGGCGCCGAGCGCGTCGAGGTGGTCGCGCACGATGGTCGCGACCAGCGAATCCTCCTTGCCGACGCGGCGCAGCTGGATCAGCAGGCATTCGCGCAGGTCCTTGGCGCCGACGCCGATGGGGTCGAACTCGCGGATCAGGTCCAGCACCTCGTTCAGATGATCGACGGTGTGGCCGGTCGACGAAGCGAGATCCTCGATGGTGGAGGTCAGGTAGCCGTCCTCGTTGATGCTGCCGATGAGGAGCTCGCCGATCTGCCGTTCGGTGTCGCCGAGCGCGGCGAGGCTGAGCTGGTCCATCAGGTGCTGCTGGAGCGACTCAGGCTGGGAGAGGGAATCGAGGAAATACTGGCGCTTGGCCGCCTCGTCGGAGGAGTAGCGCTGGGTGGTCTGGTTCTGGTGGAAATACTCCCGCCACTCGTCATCCAGCTTCGCCAACTTATCGAACTCATCCTTGAATTCCTTCTCGGCCTCGGAGTCGCCGGAGGCATCCTTCTCCGCATCCGCGGTCTGGGCGTCGGTCGGTTGCTCTTCGATCGTCGGATTCTGCTCCATTTCCTGCTGCACGAGCGTGAGCAACTCCATGACGGGCACCTGCAGGAGTTCGAGCGACTGGCGCAACTGCGGCGCCAGCACCATCAACTGGCGCTGCTGCTGGCTCTGTGAGAAGAATTGTTCGGCCATGGTGGAACGTTTCCTGCTAGAGCACATCATATGCCAAAATCTGGAAATTCTCAAGGGGGCTTGATCATTGGCTGGTGGTTCGGGGCTGGTGGTGTGTGGGAGGGCTTACCATCCTGCCGACTCCTGACCACGAACCACGAGCCTTCAACTCCCATCCACTCTTCCCCATCCTTCCCTTGACCCCGCAGACGCCTTGCCTGAAAATGCCGGGCACCGATGGGCTTGCGAACATGCATTCTGGGGAGCGGCAGTTCGGGCAACTGCACGTTTGTGGGGTCGGAGGTGACGAGGATCCTGATCGATGCGGGCCTGAGCGCGCGCGAGATCGAGCGGCGCCTCGAGCAGATCGGCGTTGAGCCGGGCACGATCCAGGGCATTTGCGTCAGCCACGAGCACCAGGACCACACGGCGGGACTGCGCGTCCTGCATGCGCGCTACGGCATTCCCATCTATACCAATTCCGGGACGATCGGCGGCCTGGCCCGCGACGAGAAGTTGAGCGCCATTCCCTGGAAAATCTTCACGACCGGCATGCCATTTGTCGTCGGCGATCTCACGATCGAGCCGTTCTCCGTCCCGCACGACGCCTATGATCCGGTCGGGTTCGTCGTCGCCTGCGCCGATGCGCGCGTCGGCGTCGTCACCGACATGGGCATTGCCACGGCGCTCATCCGCGAGCGGCTCCGCCACTGCCAGGCGATCGTCGTCGAGGCGAACCACGACGAGCAAATGCTGCGCGACGCGCAGAGGCCCTGGCATCTCAAGCAGCGCATCATGGGCCGGCAGGGCCATCTCTCGAACCAGAGCGCCGCGAAGATGATCGCCGACATTGCCGGTCCCCTGCTCCAGCAGGTATTTCTCGCGCACCTCAGCGAAGAGTGTAACCGACCCGAACTTGCGCGCGATACGACGTGCGACACGCTCGTCACCTGCGGGCATCCACACGTGAAGGTCAGCCTGACCTACCCGGATCGCATCAGCGAAGTCTGGGCGGGGTGAATACCGTTTGACACGGTCATTCCACGGGTGCTATGAACGGCCCTCCAGCCCGGATTATTCGCGAAATGCGAACAATCCGCTGCTCCGCAGCCGTGATGGATGCGGCTCTGCCGTATCCAAACGGGGTTGCCACGTTTGTTTGCCGCAGGAAAGGCGGCAAACATCACGTCTTTTGGCTGAGCGGCATAAGCCGCTGGCCAAAAGTGTCTTATTCATGAACGCTATTGCGTTCATGAACAAGGCAGGCTAGTAATCGTTGAAACCGGTTTTCTAATACGGGGGCGCCATGGCTAAAGTCCTTCTGGAGCATGTCTACAAGATCTATCCCGGCGATGTGACGGCGGTCAATGATGCCAACCTCGAGATCCAGGACCAGGAGTTTGTCGTCCTCGTCGGCCCCTCCGGCTGCGGCAAGTCCACCACACTTCGCATGGTCGCCGGCCTCGAGGAGATCAGCAAGGGCAACATCTACATCGACGGCAAGAAGATCAACGACATCCCCCCGAAGAACCGCGACATCGCGATGGTGTTCCAGAACTACGCGCTGTACCCGCACATGACCGTCTACAAGAACATGGCGTTCGGCCTCAAGCTGCGCCGGTACCCGACGGCGGAAATCGACCAGCGCGTCCGCGATGCGGCGGAAATCCTCGGCATCCAGCAGCTGCTCCAGCGGAAGCCGAAGGAATTGTCCGGCGGCCAGCGTCAGCGCGTCGCGGTCGGCCGCGCGATCGTGCGCAAGCCCAAGGCATTCCTCTTCGACGAACCGCTCTCCAACCTCGATGCCAAGATGCGCGTCCAGATGCGCACCGAGATCAGCAAGCTCCACACCCGCCTGTCGTCGACGATGATCTATGTCACGCACGACCAGGTCGAGGCCATGACCATGGGCGACCGCATCGTCGTCATGAAGGACGGGCTGATCCAGCAGGTGGCCCCGCCGCTCGAGTTGTACGATCACCCGGTCAACCAGTTCGTCGCCGGTTTCATCGGCAGCCCGCCGATGAACTTCTTTGAGGGCATACTCGAGCAGAAGAGCGGCGGCATTTTCTTCAACGAAGGCCGCTTCTCCGTCCGCGTCGAGGACCTGCCGTCCGCCAGCCTCGCCTCGCGCGTCGGCCAGAACATCAATTTCGGCGTCCGGCCCGAAGACGTGGCCGACGTGCTCTACACGACCAACCCGAACCCGGACCATCAGCTCAAGGCCCGCGTGGAGGTTGTCGAGCCGATGGGCGCCGAGGTCTACCTCTACCTTAACACCGGCAAGCACTCGTTCATTGCCCGCGTCGGCGTGCATGCGAATTTCGAGGTGAACCAGGAACTCACGCTGGTCTTCAACATGAAGAAATCCCATTTCTTCGATCCGAAGACGGGCGAGACGATCGTGTAGGAGCGACGGGTGTCGAGTGAGTTCCCCTCGACACTCGACCCCTGACACTCGACACTCGACACTCAGCCTATGGATGTTCCGCCCCTCGACCTCGTTCACGTTTTAGTGCAGGTCGCCCTCGTTTTTGCGGCCGCATTCGGTGTCATCTGCGGCATCACGGCCTCCGTGCGTGCACATCCGCCGGCGAAACCCGACGGCTCGCCTATCGAGGGCCATCTCCGCTCCCTGCTCGCCTCTTCCGGTCCCTTCGCTCTCCTTCTCGCCGCGCCGCCCACGGCGGATGACGACGTGGACGCCCTGGCGAGCGCCATTCGCGGCGCGGTGCGTGCGTGCGATTTCCTGGCCCGCCTGGATGAGCACCGGCTCGCGCTCGTCGTCCCGACCGACCGCACCGGCGCGCACTGGCTCGCCGCGCGTCTCTCCACGCTGGCGCAGGCGGAGACCGGCCCGGCGTTCTGCCTCGGCGTCGCATGCGCTCCGGGCGACGGCGCTGACGCGGTAGCCCTGACGGCGGTCGCGTCCGACCGGCTTGTCACGGCGCTGCACAGCGGCCGCCCGGGTCTCCAGCAACCGCCGCTAACCGAACGCCCGGCCCGGCGCGAGGCACTGCCTGTAGCCGCCTCCGTCACGGCAGTCCGGGAACTCGACCGCTTCATCGGCGGCGGGCGAAGGGGCGGTCCGGTCTCGCTCCTGTACTTGGAGATTGATCAGCGGGGGAAATACGGTGAACAGTATGGTTCGGGCTTCGCGCAGCAGGTCTTCGGCGACACCTGCGTCGAGGCCCGGGCGCAAGTCCGCGGCGAAGACCTTGTGGCCCAAGTGGAGGACTTCCGCCTCGTGATCGCGCTGCGTGCTGCGCCCGTCCAGGCCCGGGCGGCGGCAGCGCGGCTCGTGGCCGGCCTTCGCAGAACCACGCTGGCTCCGAAAGGTGCGAGCCTGAAGATCACCGTCAGCGCCGGCCTGGCGTGCGTTCCGCATCATGCCGGGAATGCCGCGGAACTCCTGGACATGGCGTATGCGGCGATGAACGTGGCCAAGGGAAGCGGCGGCAACATGACATCGATGTTTGAACCCGGCACGCCGGTGGCGGGCCGGATACAGATGCCGCGCGACATTTTTTGAGGTGGGTCGAGTGCCGAGTGTCGAGTGTATGATAACTTCCCTCGACACCCGCCACCCGACACTCGTGACATGAAACTTGGCGTCAACATCGATCACGTGGCCACCCTGCGGCAGGTCCGCGGCACGGCCTATCCGGACCCGCTGGAGGCGGCGCGCCTCTGTGCGGAGGCGGGCGCCCACAGCCTCACTGTGCATTTGCGCGAGGACCGGCGCCACATCCAGGACCGCGACGTGGCGGCGCTCAGCGAAGCCCGCATCCTTCCGCTGAACCTCGAGATGGGCAACGCGCCAGAGATCGTCCGCATCGCGCTCGATACCAAGCCCGAGGAGGCGTGCCTCGTGCCTGAGCGCCGGCGGGAACTGACGACCGAGGGCGGTCTCGACGTCGCCGGCCAGCTGCCGCAGCTCCGGAAGACGGTTGACGCCTTGCGCGGCGCCGGTGTCCTGGTCAGCCTTTTCGTCGAACCCGATCCTCGCCAGATCCAAGCCGCCGCTGAACTCAAGGTCCCCTATGTCGAGCTTCACACCGGCTCGTATTGCGAGGCGACGGGGCCGAAGGCGAAACAGGAGCTGGACCGCCTCATCGCGGGCGCAGGCGAGGCGCACCGACTTGGACTGAAGGTCAATGCCGGGCACGGCATCAACCTCAGCAATATCGACGGCATTCTGCGCATGCCGCACCTCGACACGCTCAACATCGGGCACAGCATCATCGCGCGCGCCGTGTTCGTGGGGATGAAGGCGGCAGTGGCCGAGATGCTGTGTGCGATGGCGAAGTATCGCGGGGGCGAGTCGTGAACGCGGGCATCGGGATCGATATCGTGGAGACATCGCGCATCCGGGAATCCATCGAGCGCTTCGGTGATCGATTCAAGAAACGTGTCTTCCTTCCCGCCGAGGTCGAGTACTGCGACCCGAAGGCCGATCCGGCGATTCATTACGCGGGCCGGTTTGCGGCGAAAGAGGCGGTCAGCAAGGCGTTCGGCACCGGCATCGGCAAAGAGCTCGGCTGGCAGGACATCGAAGTCGTGCGCGACCCCGTGTCGGGCGCGCCGTCCATCCGCCTGCACGGCAAGGGAATTGAGTTGGCAAAAGCCCGCGGCATCGCCACGGTGCTCGTGAGCTTGTCACATACGAAGGAATACGCCGCAGCCATGAGCATGCTCAGTGCGGAGAAACAAGATGAAACGGAGTGATGGAGTACTGGAGTACTGGAGTGTTGGGCGATACGTGCGCAGAGACCGTCGTCCCACCACTCCACCACTCCATCGCTCCATCACTCCAATTCCATGAAACTCGTCACCACATCCCATATGCGCGAGCTTGATCGCCGCATGATCGAGGAGTTCGAGACCAAGGGCGAGACGCTCATGGCGCGTGCGGGCGAAAGCGTTGCGCACGTCGTGCACCGCATCGCCGATTTCGCGGGTTTTGTGAACCCGTGCATCCACCTGATCGCCGGCCGCGGCAACAACGGCGGCGACGCGTTTGTCGCCGCGAAGCAGCTCAAGGACATGGGCCTGTTCGTCGAGGTCTGGATCGCGGGGAGCCTCAACCAGGTGACGGGTGACGCGATGCTGCACCTGAGCCGTATGAAGGCGGCGAAGGTTCCGCTGCGCGAGATGCCGACCATTGAGGACTGGCAGGACGCGATCGCGCATCCGTTCCTCGCGGAAATCATCGTCGATGGCGTGCTCGGCACCGGCATCACCGGCCCGGCCCGCGGTCCCGCCGCGGGGGCGATCCAGTACATCAAGTCGCAGGCCGACGACGCGCTGTGCGTCGCGATCGACGTGCCCTCGGGTTTGAACGCCGATACGGGCCTCGCGGAAGGCGAGGCGGTTCTGGCCGACGTCACCGTGACGATGGGTCTGCCGAAGATCGGCCTCGTCGATCCCACGGCCGTGGAGCACGTGGGTTCGATCGAGGTTGCCGACATCGGGCTTCCGCCCGAACTTGTGGACGAAGTATCCGGCGACCCTGACCGCGAACTCATCCACACCAACGACCTCAAGCATTTCTTTCCGCGCCGCCGCCGGGCCTCGCACAAGGGGAGCTACGGCCACGTTCTGCTCATCGGCGGGGCGCGCGGTTACGCGGGGTCCATCGCCCTGTCCGCCCGCGCTGCATTACGTTCCGGGGTCGGACTGGTCAGTGTCCTCGCGCCGGAGGGGATACGCAATATCGTGGCGGGCGCGGCGCTGGAGGCGATGGTGTGGGGTGGTGCGGAAACGGAGTCGGGTTCGCTCGCGGCCCGCGCGTGGACGGATGTCCTCCCGCGCATCGGGGAGTTCAAGGCCGTACTCGTGGGGCCCGGGCTCACGCGCCATGCCGAGTCGCTCGCGCTCGTGAAAGCCATTCTTGCCGGGTGCCCTGTTCCGCTGGTGCTCGACGCCGACGCGATCAGCGTGCTTGAGGACCAGGCCGGGGCCATCGCGAAAGCGAAGTCGCCGGTGATCATCACGCCGCACCCGGGCGAACTCGGAAGACTGCTCGGACTCGATGCGAAGAAGGTCCAGGCGGACCGCTGCGGCCACGCGCTGCTGGCTGTCAAGAAGTCGAAGGGCGTCGTGGTGTTGAAAGGCGCGGGGACCGTGGTCGCCTGTGAAGGCAAGCCGGCCCAGATCAACATGACCGGCAATCCCGGCATGGCCACCGGGGGTGCGGGCGACGTGCTGGCCGGGCTGATGGCGGGCCTGCTCGCGCAGGGGATGACGCCGTTCGATGCCGCGCGCACCGCGGTCTACGTCCACGGCAAGGCGGGCGACAACGCGGCTTGGCGCAAGAGCCAGGTCAGCATGAATGCCGGGGATATCATCGACGAATTATCCTATGCATTCCGCGAATTCGCGCTGCGGTGACGGTTGGGCGATTCAGTATTCAGAGCGTCCTGTAAATCTTCCCGAACCGCAGAGCGTCGATGATGGTGACTCTCCGCTCTCCGCTTTCGCACTTGGAGACGAAGGAATGAGGTTTGCCCGGCAGTTTTCCAACCTGAATGTGCGTCAAGCCGGCATCGCCGCGAGCGGTTTGCAGACGGCGCAAGAATTCCAGGGATGCCGGATGGTGGCTTGACCCGAGCGTAGGCGGGTGATAAGTGATTACTCCAATCAGAACAATCGCGACGCGGGTTCTCGATTCGGAGGAAAGCGCATGGCGACATTTCTAAGGAAAATGTGGGGACGCGTTGATCTTCGACTCCTGCTGCCGATGACTCTCGGGATCCTGCTCCTGAGCATGGTTGCCACGATCGCGCAGCTCACAAAGGCGTCAGCGCCGACTGACAGCAGCCAGGCCGTCTCCACATGGAATGACCTGATCAAGGCATACACCGCTTTCCGGGAACAGGCGTACGTGCTGGTCGTTCCGTCCTGGTATTTGGATCAGGACCAAGTTGAAACGATCTTCAGCGAGTACGGCCTGATCGGGTTCCAGCAGGAACCCGACTGGTACTGGACGTTTGACGCAGGGGTGCTCATCTATGCCGAGAAGAGCCAACTCGCCAAACTCGTGAAGCACGGCACACAGGTTGTCCTCTACGAGGCCAACGAGGAGTTGCTTGTCCTCAGCGTTCAGCAGGCGGGCGAGCCCTACAAAGAGGAAATCGTCTACAAATCTCCGGCTTGGCCGAAAGTCGGAGCGACAGAGGACTACGCCGCCTATCTGGTCCGCGAACTCTCGAAACGCCGTGTCGTGTGGAAAGCGACACTGAAGAGCAAAACACTTGCCGCGCAAGAGGATCGGCAAGCTGAAATCGCGGCGGCCGGCTTGCAGAGCCCTGAGAGTGGCATGTACCTCATGGGCGGTGACGGCGGGAGCGTGACGCAGCTCTGCATTGTCGGGATGTGGAAAGAGACGAACGGAATGAGGCTGGAGCTCGGCTACCCGTCCTCGTCCTCGTACTCTGGGACGACCTGGTCCGCCTACTCGTACGACGCGCCCGCCTGTTGCCAGATGTCCGCCACGAACGGATTCAACGGCCTCTCGAATCGCTGGACGCTCGCAGACAGCCATCTTGTTCTGACGGGTGCCACGCAAACCGCTTGGACCGACACGAGGCCGTTGGATTTCGATGCCAACACCAATCCTGTGCATCGGTATTATGCTTTCGGCGCCAACGCGCCGGACACGGACGGTGAGAGTCTTTCCGACGCGTTCGAGCTGTTCGTGTCCAAGACCTCGCCAGCCGATGCGGACACGGACAAGGACGGGGCGACCGACGCGCAGGAAGTTGGCGCCGGCACCAATCCCCTGAACGACCCAGGCGACTTCGACGGCGACGGCTTGAGCGATGACCTGGAAACCGTGCTCGGCACCGATCCCGGAGAAGCGGACAGCGACCTGGACTGGGCAAGCGATGGGTACGAAATCCAGCAAGGCACGGATCCCTTCGACCCCAGCAATGCTCCTCCCTTGACCGTCACAATCAACGAAAGCGTCCTGTATGAACCGAGCACGGATCTCATCGTGCATTTCCCCGGCTTGGTGGCCGATTCCGTACTGATCGAGGTGGATCCCGTGAACGAGGGTGGCACGACCAATGCGTTTGAGTCCCATATGGCCTATCATGTGCCTGTTGAGTCCGACGGCTGGTATGTGCTGTATGCGAAGCTGATACGAAGCGGAGATGAGGCGTCTACGGTCATCAATGCGTCGTTTCTTCTGGATACCCTGCCCCCGGCGCTGGCGATTACGAACCCCGCAAGTGGCTTGGTAACCAGTCGTCGGTGGGTGCGGGTGGAAGGGACAAGCAGGGATGAAGTGAGCGATGTTGTCGTGCTGATCAATGGAGAGTATGTTGACGGTCTGGTGGACGGGGCGTTCTGGAACGAGAAAATCATGCTGCAAGAGGGCACGAACACCATTCGCGTCACGGCTGGGGATCGGGCGGGCCATGTGGTTACCCAGCAAGTCCAGGTCGTGCAGGATCTGTCGCTCGATACGCAGGCGCCGCATGGTTGGTTGAACCTGCCGCGCGATGAGGTCGTGGTGGGCGATGTGACGAACATCCTGGATCAAACCACGTACGGCTCGAACGCTGCATTGGTTGTGAACGGAACAGTCGATGACGAGACGGCGGAGGTGAGCCTGTACGTCTCCGGCGCAGAGCAGACAAATGGGCCGTTCGCGGCCATCGTGCGGGGAACAAACCTTTGGGCGCAGGTCATCCTCTTCGGCGGAACCAACGTGCTGACCGTGACGGCGACCGATGCGGCGGGGAACAGGTACTCGACCAACCACATGGTCGTACGCGACGAAGGCATCCTTTTCGTGATCACCAATCCGACGCCCTACCAGGTTATCAACGGATGGGAAACGATGGTCGAAGGCAGCGCGTCTCCTGCTTTTCTCGGAGCGACCATCACCATCAATGGTGTGGCCACTGTACTCGAGGACCGCGGAACGCATGTCGGATTCAGGACGGTGAGCCCGGTTCCCCTGGGGGATGGTATGACCACCATTCAAGGTCGTGCCGACCTGAATGGGCGTACGTACTATGTCGATCCACAACTCACCGGAAAGATTCAGGTCTGGAGGGATAGCGAACTGTTTCATTCGCAGAGCAGTGGCAGCACGACATTCGAAGGCATCACCACAACGGTGTCGGATTGGTCGTCCGGCTCCAGGGAGGAGCGATGGTACGCGGGGCAGCGCTACACGAGAATTTTATCTTCCGGGGAACATTGTGAAAATGAGGTTTGCGAGCCTGTCAACGTCAACACGGATACCGCGGTCCGTGAACCAACCGCCCCGGAGCATCAACGCTATGGCGATGTTCTGAAATATTCGAGGTTCAGTGGTCCCACGCGCAGCGCAAACTCGTATTCGCTAAACAAATACCGCGGGTATCTGGAGCTGATGCGCTCGGGTCCTGAGACGGGGGCGGTTCCCGTTCTGATCAGTTTTGGGGGGATGGCGGTCGGGGGGATACCGGCAAATCCCGAGGGGCGTAAGACGAATTTCAGGAATCAGTCAGGAACTGGAGCAATTGTGTTGCGGAATATATACTCTCGTATATAGTCGGGTCACTATGCAACACACCACAAGCGCAACGGTCGGGCTTCTTCAACAGATCGCAGAAATTC
>JAZDKY010000108.1:0-22716 GCA_043802525.1 bacterium | reverse complement strand
GTGGGAGCGTCCGGAGCGTAAGCACGGATTACTCCCCACGCTCCCCACGCTCCCCACGCTCTCACGCTCCACGCTCCCCACGCTCCCCACGCTCTCACGCTCCACGCTCCACGCTCCACGCTCCCCACGCTCCCCACGCTCTCACGCTCCACGCTCCACGCTCCCCACGCTCCTCACGCTCACTTACCCGTCCGCTCCGGCGGCGGCGGGGCGGGCAGCGCGAGCAGGCTCTTCGGCCGGGCGGCTTCGTCCTGCAGGACGCCCTGATAGTAGATGAGGATGCGGTAGCCTTCGTACGCGCGGCGTTCGCCGACCATCTTCTCTTCCTCGTCGCGGAAACCCCTTGGTACGATGTACGCGGCGGCAAGCGTCTTCTGTTCCCCGGCGGGCCACACGCCCTCCACCTTCAAGGCATCCTTGGGCGCAACGGCGCGGGTCGGCCGGATCGTCTCCTTGAGCTGGCTCCGGTCGTAAAACACGACGACGCAGATGAACTCGTCGACGTCGATCCCGCCCTCGCGCATGCGCGGTATCACGTTGATGCGCAGCAGGCGCATCTCGTCGAACTCCTGGTTGGCCTCGAACTTCTCGCGCTCGACGTTGGCGATGCGGATGCGGCGTTGGAGACGCTCCGCATCCTCCTTGCCCTCGTCACGCGCGCTGGTCATGGTTTGGATCAATTCCGTCCGCGCCAGCCGCTGGCGTTCCGCGGCGGCTTCCTCGTAGAGCGGCGAACCGACACTCAGGTCCATCACGCGCGACCACTGTTCGCCCGCCTTCTTCAGCATGCCGCGGTTCTCGTAGAGTCGGGCTCGTTCGACGTAGGCGGGGGTGAAATCGGGGGCGAGCACCTGGATGCGCTCGATCAGGTCATCCGCGGCCACGTAACGCTTGTCCGCCATGGCCGTTTTCGCCTGGACCAGCATCGCCTCCGCCTTTTCCTGCAAGGCATCGGTGGGCTCCGCGGACACGGCCACGGGCTGAACCGCCTCCTCTGCAGTCACGGGCGCGACGGCGGGGACGGGCTCGTTCGTCATCGAAGCCGTCTGCTGGTCAAGGTCGGTTACTTGTTTCTGGAGTTCGGCCAGAGCCTGCCGCAACTGCTGCACCTCGGCGGACACCTGTTCCGTCGCCGCGGTGGCGGACGCCGCGCCGGCGTCGGAGGCTTCCGCCACGGACGCTTCGTGCGCGCGCGCCAACGCCGCGTCGAGACTGTCCGCGGGGGCCGCGGGCGGCTCCGGCTGCGGCGCGGGTTCGGCCGCCGGTTGCGCCGGTGGCTGGGCCGTCGCGACCGCGGGCGCGTTCGTCCCCTGCTCGTGCGGCGCGGGGGTGAGCTCGGTCTGCTGCCACATCGGCAGCACGAAGACGAAACCGATCTGGACGAGAATCACGACGGTGATGGCGGCAAACGCAAGGATCTGCGCGCGGTTCAGTACGCGCTTTGCGCCCGTCGACGCGGCCTCGATCGTCTGGTACTCGATCCGGGTGCGCCCGAGTTCCAACGTGTCGCCGTGCTTGAGCTTCGCCTCGGTGACCGGCTGCCCGTTCACCTCGGTCTTGTTCGTCGCGCCGACATCCTTGAGGTAGACACCGTCCGGGCGCTGCTCGATCACGGCGTGGTTCCGCGACACCTCGTCGTCATGCTCGATGTCGATGTGGCACTGCGGATCCCGGCCGATGACGATCGTCCCCTGCTGCACCGCCACGCGGCGCCCCTTCATCCTGCCGTTGAGGAAGACCAGCCGGTACATGAAATCCTTACACTGCCGCGATAGGTTGCATTCGGAACGGCATTTTGCGCAAAGGCATAGGCAGGAGCAACGTTTATTGGCGCTGACGCCGTAAACGCAAAAGCTGCAACAAACGCCAGAAACAAAGAGCATCCGCTAATGGGCGCGAATGAACGCGAATGGATGAATGTAGTCAGGCCCATGGCCGGCTGACATTAGCATTTCTTAGCGTCTATTCGCGGTTCCGTATGATCGAGAAGGCCGCGCAGAGCGGAAACATCAATGCGGTCCTTCTCGCGATTGCTCTCCTGCTTGAGCAGAATGAGGCCGTGGGGATTCAGGTAGGGGATTCTTGAGCCGGAGACCTCATGCCACGCCTTGTAGGGCAGCAGTTTTTCATACGTGAAACCTCTCAGCCTCACGAAAATATCGAGGGGGAAATCTTCCACAATTCGGACAGATCCCTCTTCATCCGCGAAGTCTGAAAGAGACAACTCGCGAGCGTGACCCTCGCCGAATGATTGCAATGTGCGGAGCATCGTCTCCACATTCCTGTCGTCGCGGGCGACAAGGATGTCGATGTCTTCCGTGGTTCGGACAAAGCCGCACAGAGCACAGGCGACGCCGCCTATGGTCAGGAACCGCACATCAGCGTGGGCGAGATCGACCAACAACTTTTCGAACGGATTCGTTTCGTTGGGCATGAAGTTTGTTTCCACAGAGAGAACGCACGGCACGGTTCAGACGCACAAGCCGCTCAAGGGGATCCGCCGACCGGATCGTGCCGACCTGTTTGCGTATGGGTATCGATGAATCCATGCCTGTCAATCTACCCGGTTGCCATGGATTCGGCAAGCGACCTCGGGCGCCGGTGGTGTCCGCATTGGGCGGCGAGATGTAGCGTTCGCTTACCCGGCTCCCGCCGGGAAGCGAAGCGTTCTCGAAGACTCCCGGCTTCCCCGGCAACGCCGGGGTAAGCCGACCCTACATCTCGCCACCAACGTGGGACATGGCCCGGACGCGCGTGAAACCACTTGACCATCCATACCCCCTTCCTCACCATGCGCCGATCATGGCCGAAAAAACGGATAAAACATCCAAGGCGTTCATGGAGGCGCTGGTCAGCCTCTGCAAGCGGCGCGGGTTCATTTTCCAGTCGTCCGAGATCTACGGCGGCATCAACGGGTTCTGGGACTACGGTCCGCTGGGCACGGAACTCAAGCGCAACGTGCGGGAGCGGTGGTGGCAGGCCATGACGCGCCTGCGCGAAGACGTGGTCGGCCTCGACGCCACGATTATCATGCATCCGAAGATTTGGAAGGCGTCGGGACACCTGGACACGTTTTCGGACCCGATGAGCACGTGCCGCCACTGCAAGAAGCTCGTGCGCACGGACCAGGTGTGGGACATGCTGGGTGAATCAGCGTGGGCAAATTCCATCGCGGAATTGTGTCCGGGCGGGCAGACGCATTCCGCGAAACTCCTCGGCTGGGCCAAGGGCAAGGGCCATAAGCTGGCCCCGAACCTGGCGCTCGTCCGGAATCCCGAAGTCACGCTGTCATGGCTGAGCGAACGCGTGGAAAAACCGGAGTCGGCCCCGCTTTCAACCAAGGAGCTCTACCAGTACCTTGCCACGGAACAGTTCAACCAGACCGGGCTGATCACACCCTGCCCACATTGCGGCGGCGAACTTACAGAGCCGCGTCCATTCAACTTGATGTTCAAGACCATCGTGGGCCCGGTCGAGGACCAGGAGAACGTGGCCTACCTCCGCCCCGAAACGGCGCAGGCCATCTTCGTGCAATTCAAAAACATCCACGATACATCGCGCCAACAGGTGCCCTTCGGCATTTGCCAGATCGGCAAGGCGTTCAGGAACGAAGTCACTCCGCGGAACTACACGTTTCGCTCGCGAGAATTTGAACAGATGGAGCTCGAGTTTTTCATTCGTCCGGACGAAGCGCTGGAATTGATCTACGGGAAGGTCACGTCCCTGGCGAACGCGCCGGACCTCAGCGATCCCCAACCTGCGTGGGGCTGGGAGGTCTGGCACAAGTACTGGGTCGAACAACGCCTCGCCTGGTACCGTTCGATCGGCCTGCCCGATTCCTCCCTCGTCCAGTACTGGCAGGAGCCCGCGGAACTGGCCCACTACGCGCGAGCGTGTGTGGACATTCAATTCGCCTTTCCGTTCGGCACGCAGGAGCTCGAGGGCATCGCGGCCCGAAGCGATTTTGACCTCACGCAGCACCAGTTGCACAGCGGCAAGTCCATGGAAGTCTTCGACGACGAACTAAAGACCGCGGCGGCAAAGCTGGACGATGCCGCGCGCGCGTCCTTTGTCACCGACGTGATCGCCTCGTGGCGCGATGTCAACAAGTCCGAAGCGGACGCCCGCGCCTTCTGCGAGAAGCTGTTCGAGGGCCGCTACGTGCCGCACGTGATTGAACCGTCGGCCGGCGTGGACCGCCTCGTTCTTGCGTTGCTATGCAACGCTTTTTCGGAAGACAAGGCACCGGACGACAAAGGGAAAGAAGAAATCCGCACCGTCATGCGCTTTGCACCGAAAATCGCTCCCATCAAGGTCGCCGTGTTTCCCCTCCTTAAGAACAAGCCCGAGCTGGTCGCGAAATCGCGCGCAGTGTTCGAGATGCTGCGGAGACACTGGCCCGCTTTCTACGACGAGTCCGGCGCGATCGGCCGACGGTACCGCCGCCAGGACGAGGCGGGCACGCCCTACGGGATCACGGTCGATTTCCCGACCCTCGAGGACGACACGGTCACCCTCCGCGACCGCGACACGATGGCGCAGCAGCGCGTCAAGGTCGCGGAACTTGAGGACAAGCTCGCGACCGCGCTGCTGTGAGTGATGCGTGTCGGGTGTCGAGTGTCGAGTGAACAGCCCCCCCTCGACACCCGACACTCGACACTCTTCCAGTCGCTGGGAAACCTGATCGCCCGATTTCATGAGCGCGGAACAAAATAGCGCGTGGTCGGCGCCGGGGTGGACATGTCCATCCTGCGGCGCGGCGATGCCCGACAGCGCGGTCATCTGCATCACCTGCGGATACGACAAGAGGACCGGCCGGAAGGTGAACGAGCCGCCACCGTCGCGAACCGGGTACAGGATCGCCAGCACGGTCATCGCCATCGGAATCGCACTCGGCGTTCGTTCCTGCTTTTCCCGGACACCCCCCGTGCCCCCGGCGCCGCCGCACGCCGCTGAGGCAGAACGCCCCGCCCCTGCCGGCGCCAATCCCACATGGAATGCTGCGCCGGTGGCCGCGGCCGTTCCGACAGGTTCGGCGGTCGCGGTGGTTCCGGCACCCGCAGTGACCTCCGCGCCGGCGATCGATACCAACGAACGGGCCCTCGCGGAGCGGGCCGCGCGGGAACAGGAAAAGAAGGAGACGTTCCGCGTTCAACTCGATGCGAAATACCCGCTGTTCGCGCCCGGCGAAACGGTCGCGCTACGCATGACCAACGCGATGATCCGGCGGGGGATGTTCAAGGGGAACACGCCCGGGGCCCTGGTCATGGTTGAAGCGGCGGCGGACGAAGTCACCGTACCTTTCGCGGAACTCGACCTCGCCACCCGGCTGCGCTGCGATGCCGAATACCGGGCCAGGTACCTCGATTATGCCGTCGAGCGCGCGATGAAAACCTCGAAATAGGCCGCGGCCCGTCCGGTCGACCGCGCGGTTTCCTTCAACTTTAGAGTGACCTTTTCCCGCCGCATGCTATAAAGCAAAGTCGTGACCGTAAATCTCATGCAAACGTACATAAGGAGCTCGCAGATGCGTACAACGTCTCTCGTCATCGGCATATCCGTACTGGCTGTTTCAAGCGCCGCGCTCGCGGGCAAGCTGGAGAACCGCAACTTCGAAAAAGAATTCGAGGTCATCAACGACGTGACCCACTGGGGCTCGGAGGGCGAGGTGTTCGGCAGTTGCCGCGCGGTGAAGGCGGGCGACGAGGGCCAGCCCGCGAAGGCAGCCGACGGCGAGCGCTGCGTCGTGATCGACGTGCCGACCAATTCATGGAGCGGCCTGTGGCAGCAGACGACTACCAGCCCCAAGAGGCCCTACGTGTGGAAAGCGCGACATCTCATCCAAGGCGGCAGCCTTCCCGATACAGTCGCCACATTCATGAAGGTGGAATTCTTCGACGACAAGGACCAGTTTCTCTCCGCGGCCGAGGGCGAGTGGCTCCGGCTGGATACCAAGGGCCAGTGGATCGAGAAGACGATGAAAGGCACGACACCGGATAGAACGAAAAAGATACGCTTTGTGATTACGGCCGGAGACAATGCCGAAAGCGCCGAAGTCGTGAACCGCATCTACTGGGACAGCACCTCGGCGCAATAACGCGACGTTTGCATGAGCAGGGATTCACACACAGAGGACCTCGAGTCGCAGCACAAGCAATGGGTCAACGCCACGCGGCTTCCCGACTCCGTGCTCCAGCCTGACGCTCCCGCGCTGGTCAAGACGCTTGACCTGACGTACGCGCGGCAGTTGCTCGGCGCAGACCAGCCGTGGGGCCAGGACGATGCGTTCGAGGAAAGCTCGCGGATCGTCACCGAGGTGTTGTGCGCGAGCGACAAGGGGCAACAGCTGTACCTCGCGTCCGAAGTGGACGTGCTGCGCAAGGTCCGGGAAAACGGCCAGGACCAGGTGCACCGCGGGCCGTTCGACATCATGGAGGGCGTCTTTCCCGTCCGCATCCGGAACTACACAATCCACGTGCTCCGCACCGGCAAGTTCCGCGAGACACCGTTTGGCGAAGCTGACCTGAAGGACCTTTCTCATATCTCCACGCTGCCGCTCAAAAAAATCCAGCCGGCCGCCGAGGCACTGCCTGTGTACCCGGCCGCGACGCAGGAGCGCCTGTTCGCGGTGTACCGCCGGCTGCGCGACAGCGTGGCAAACGCGCTGGAGGAACACCTGCGCACGTCGCAGCTCGCGGACCAGCAGCTCAAGCTGGAGCGGATGTACTCGCTCGGCACGCTCTCCGAGAGCATGGCGCACCACTTCAACAACCTGCTCTCCATCATCCTCGGCTACTCGTCGATGATGCTGGACCGCTCCGAACTTTCGGACGAATCCGCCGACGCCCTCCGAAAAGTCACGGAAGCCGCCCAGCGCGGGCGACGGTTCACCGAGGAAATGCTCGCGATCGCGGGAAGCCAGGAGGAACAGGAAGCGCCCTGCTCCATCCACGAGCGCCTGAACGGCGTACTGACACTCCTCCAGTCGCAGATCGGATCCAAGACCCGCGTCGAAACGAATCTGGAGGCGAAGCAGGACTTGGTCATCGCGCCGCCGGGCATCATACACCAGATCGTTTTCAACCTGCTCACCAATGCGCTGGAAAGCATGCCTGCGGGAGGCACGCTGACGGTTGCCACATCGAACGAACCGGACGATAGCTCGGCCGGCCTGCAGGACTTCCTGAAGATCACGGTATCGGACACGAGCACGCTCGGGCTGGAGAAGCCGCCGAAGAAGTGCGAGACGATTCACGGTCTGCCCGGCTCGCCGCCGAAGGCGAAGATGACGCCGAAACTGACGAGCATCTTCGGCCTGGTCGGCCGCCTTGACGGTACGATCACGCTGACCTCGGAGCCCGGCTCACCGACGCATATCGAGATCATCCTGCGTTCCGCGGAGCCCGCGACGGACGCGAAGAAGGAAAAGAAGATCCGCCGCCGCCTCGCCCCGAGCCACATCTGGGTGGCGGACGACGATCCGGTCGTGCGCGAGATGTGCAAGCGGGTCCTGCTCGAGGACGGGCACACGGTCGAGGAAGTCAGTTCCGGCACGGAATTGCAGGAGAAGCTGAAGGCTGGCGGCACGAAACCGGATCTGGTGGTTTACGATTTCAACATGCCGGACTATGACGGCCTCGAGATGTGCCAGTGGGTGAAGGAAAAGGGAATCCGCGTGCCGGTCATCCTGGTCAGCGGCTTCAAGCCCGACCATCCCGAAGTCGCCCAGGCCCTGAAACTCCGCAAGACCTTCTTCATTCAAAAGCCCTTCTCCTTCCGCGACATGGCCGACATGGTCACGATCGCCCTCGGTGAGACGCTGGTTGACGTTAGCGGGTGAGTGCGACGGCCACCGATACGACGTCATCTTCTGTAGCCGCGCGACAAAGGCGCGCGAATTCGTCGCCCTTCGTGCGACGGCTACAACAAATGATCATACCGTCCAACTTACCGGTCAGTTTGACAGCCCCGCAGTCATCCCCTATAGTTCGCCTGCTTGATTTTCTTGGGGGCGATTAGCTCAGTTGGCTAGAGCACTTCCTTGACATGGAAGGGGTCGAAGGTTCGAGTCCTTTATCGCCCACCACCCTTCGCTCCTCGCCGCTCGCTTCGCTCGCGCGGGAGCTTCGGGTGGCACGGCCAGCCTTCGCGACGAGCGCAGCGAGGAGCGAAGGCGGGAGGGACACGCGCCGCGGCGGGCTCGGCGAGCCCGCCCTACCGGGTCGAGACTATCTCGTACTCCAAAGACACGACCGCTTTGACGGTTCTGTCGATCGTGAACGTGTCGGAGGTGCGCCACAAATGGCCCAGTGGAGCGTGATAATTCCTGCTTGCGCGACCCACCCAATGCAGCGAGGTGTAGCCGCGGCTCTGCGAGCCGCGCTCTGCATCCGTTTCAATCTTCGCCACCATCAGGTAGGGCCCGTTCGACGAACGCGCCGCCTGTCCTGAGCTGTATCCATTCGTGGTCGATCTTCCAAGAATTGTTACGGCTGAACGACGCCGAAGGGCGGCGGCTTCGGCGAAGCCGCCCTACCCACGCGTGACAAAGATTCAAACTGATGCAGCACCGAGATCCGCGAACTTGCACGGCTCGCAGAGCCGTGGCTACACTTCGGCACTCATGAATACATCACCCACCCTGCCCGCATGGAACGCCGATGACGCCGCGGGATCTCTTGCGGCGTGCGCGGCGTGGTTCGGCAGCAAGGCGCGCGAGACGTTCCTGAACGACAAGACGCACGGCGAAATGTTCTTTTTCTGGGACGCCAAAGGCGAAATGGGCGCGGCGCAGCCGCCTCCAGGCATCGAAAGGAACCAGCTCACGGCGGTAGTGAAAGCCGAAATCGAACGACTCCAGGTGTACGGCGTCGTGCATATCGCCGAGGCGTGGATGTATCTCCCGAAGCAGAAGAACGACCATACCTACAAGCAGGTCGTACAGGGCGAGATAGCCGTGTCGCAGCTCAAGCCGGAGGACAGGACCGAGACGCTGATGGTGCGAATGGAAAGCCGCGATGGCCTGTCGCGTATCTGGCTGAGCCCGATTGTCCGTTCGGCCGACAGCGTCGCCTTGGGCGATACGATCGAAATATCCGACCCGGCCGGTGGCGGCTCCGGAAGTTTCTTCAACTGACCGCGCTACGCGACCACGGCGTAGTCGGTATAGCCTTTTTCACCCGGCGTGTAGAACGTCGCCTGGTCCGGCGGCGTCAGGGCCAGCCCTTCCCGCAAACGGCGCACGAGATCCGGATTGGAGACAAAAGGCCTTGCGAAAGCGACGAGGTCGCCCTTCCCGGCTTCCATATCCGCCTCCGCCCTCGCCCGGTCGTAGCCGCCCGACAGGATCACCGTGGCGCGAAAGTTCTCGCGGATCTTTTGCTTCACACTCGGACTCACGGGCGGTGCGCCCATCGAGCTGTGGTCGACAATATGGATGTACGCGAGACCCACGCCCGACAGTTCACGAGCGAGCGCCTCGTAGACATCTTCCACTGCGGGATCGGACTTCATGTCGTTAAACACGCCGTACGGTGACAGGCGGATGCCGACGCGATCCGCGCCAATTCGAGCAGCGGCGTTCTTCGCAACCTCGACGGCGAACCGGATACGATTGGCGACGGAGCCGCCCCACGAATCGGTTCGGAGATTCGACGCCGTGTTGATGAACTGATCGATGAGGTATCCGTTCGCGCCGTGCAGTTCCACGCCGTCGAGCCCGGCTTCGACCGCGTTGGCGGATGCCTGCGCGAATTCCTCGATGGCCTGGCGGATGTCCGGCTCCGTCATCTCCGCGGGTACCGGATAAGGTTGCATGCCCTGCGAATCCGTCCACATCGTGCCCGACATGGCCACGGCGGAAGGCGCGATGACGCGTGCGCCGGCGGGCATGTTGAGCGGATGCGAGACGCGACCCGTGTGCATGAGCTGCATGAAGATGCGGCCGCCCTTGCCATGCACGGCCTCCGAGACCTGCTTCCATGCGCGAACCTGCTCCGGCGAGTAGATGCCCGGGATGCGCGCGTAGCCCAAACCATTGGGCGAAGGCGACGTTCCCTCCGTGATCAGGAGTCCGGCATCCGCGCGCATCGCATAGTAGGTCGCCATGATGGCAGTGGGGACATGATCGGCCGTCGCGCGGCAGCGCGTCATCGGCCCCATGGCAATCCGGTTTGCCAGTTGAATGCGCCCGAGCGTCCACGGGGAAAACAGTCCCGCTGGTATTTGGCTACTGGTCTTCATGATTCGTCTCCTTATCTCGTGCGAGGCGGGAACTCCTTACAGGGAAAATCGATTGCGATGACGCCTCACCCTTTGATCCGTTTAATGGTCACGCCGCCCGACTTTTCGTCGGGCTCGATTTCCATCAGGCCGCGGGCCGCGGCCTCCTCGAGCAACGAGTTGAAGGAGCGGAATCCGTAGAAGGTTTCGTTGAAGCCGGGGCTGCGGCGCTTGAGCGTCTGCTTCACCATCGAGCCCCAGATTTTTTCCTCGGACCCGCGTTCCTGGGTGATGGCCTCGAGCGTCTCCATGACAAGATCGATCGCTTCCTGAGTCTTGTCCTTTCCGTCCTTTCCGTCCTTTTCGTCCCTGGCGTCCTTTGCGCCTGCCGCAGGCGCCGCCCCGATCTTGCGGGGAGCCCGCGCGCGGGGCGGCTTGGCCCGGACGAGGTCATCGTAGAAAATGAATTCGTCGCAATTCGCGATCAGCAGGTCGGAACTGGAATTCTTCACGCCGACGCCGATGACGATCTTGTTGTTCTCGCGCAGCTTGCTGACCAGCGGCGAGAAATCGGAATCGCCGCTGACGATCACAAACGTGTCGACATGCGACTTCGTGTAGCAGAGATCCAGCGCATCGACGACCAGACGGATATCGGCCGAATTCTTGCCCGACTGGCGGACGTGCGGGATCTCGATAAGCTCAAACGCCGCCTCGTGCATCAGCGGCTTGAACTCCTTGTACCGGGCCCAGTCGCAGTAGGCTTTCTTGACGACGATGCTGCCCTTCAGCAGCAGGCGCTCCAGGACCTTGCGGATGTCGAACCTGTCATACCGGGCATCGGCCACACCGAGGGCAACGTTTTCAAAATCACAAAAGACGGCTAGATTTTCGGTTTCAGGCGACTTGCTCATGATGTTCTCCCATTCCGGGCGCAGCATACGCCCATTGAAGGGAAGGATTCAACTGGGCTGTGGAGAGATCAGAAGGAACGGGAGCAGGCGTAATACCACTCTTAGTGAAAATGTTGCATATCCGGAGGGTCAGGCGGGATCCTGCCCCTCCGGGTTTGTACCTGAAATCATCAGGTGGTGGCATGAGAGCAAGAGTAAAGCCCGACCAGCACGTTGACAACAACCCACGATTTGGTACTTTGTCACCAATGTACGAACCGATATCCCACAGCGCCTGTCTGACGGCCTTCCCGGTCGCGATCGCGCTTGCCACCTCTGTGTAGAAACCCGCTGATGCTTCTGCCACGCATGCCTTCTTCCGCGTCAGCGCTTTCCGGGTTCTTCTTATGAAACTCGATCCCTCCAGCGAGCTCTACCGCATGCGCCACAGCTCTGCGCACGTCATGGCTGCCGCCGTCCGGCGCCTCTTCGGCAACGAGGTCCAGTTGGACATCGGCCCGCCGACGGACGACGGGTTCTATTACGACTTTGACCTGCCCCACCGGTTTGCCCCGGAGGACTTCGAGAGGATCGAGGCGGAGATGGCGAAGATCGTCGCGGAGGACCAGCCGTTCGAGCGGATGGAAGTCTCGCGCGACGAGGCCCGGAAGCTGATTGACCAGCTACGCCAGAAGTACAAGGTCGAGCGCCTCGCGGATATTCCGGAGGGCGAGGCAATCACGTTCTACCGCAACGGCGAATTCCTCGACCTGTGCCGCGGACCGCACGTCGCCAGCACGGGCAGGATCAAGGCCTTCAAGGTCCTCTCCGTGGCCGGCTCGTACTACCGCGGCAAGGAAACCAACCCGATGCTCCAGCGCGTGTACGCGACGGCGTTCGCGACGCAGGCGGAGCTGGATCAGCACCTGAAGCAGATCGAGGAGGCGAAGCTGCGCGACCATCGCAAGCTCGGCAAGGAACTCGACCTGTTCAGCATCGAGGAGGACGTGGGGCCCGGGTTGATCCACTGGCATCCGAAGGGCGCGCGTATTCGGTCCATCATCGAGGACTTCTGGCGCCGCGAGCATTTCCGCGGCGGCTACGAGCTGCTCTACAGCCCGCACATCGGCCGCAGCAAGCTGTGGGAAACCTCCGGACACCTCAATTTCTACAAGGAAAGCATGTACGCGCCGATGGAGATCGATGAGAACCAGTATTTCATCAAGCCGATGAACTGCCCGTTCCACATCCAGATCTACAAGGCGCACAAGCACTCCTACCGCGATCTCCCGCTCCGCTGGGCGGAGCTGGGCACGGTCTACCGCTACGAGAAGGCCGGCGTACTGCACGGGCTCCTGCGCGTGCGCGGGTTCACGCAGGACGACGCGCACATTTTCTGCACGCCGCAGCAGATCGAGGGCGAGATCCAGCGGGTGCTCCGGTTTGCCATCGGTATATGGCGCACCTTCGGCTTTAACGAGATTTCCGCGTACCTCGCGACCCGCCCGGCCAAGGCCGTCGGCGAGGAGTCGCGCTGGACACAGGCCACCGAGGCGCTCGTCGCGGCGTTGAAGAACGAAAACATCCCGTATGAGATCGAAGAGGGCGGCGGCGCGTTCTACGGGCCGAAGATCGACATGAAGGTACGCGATGCGATCGGCCGCGAGTGGCAGATGAGCACGATCCAGTTTGATTTCAACCTGCCCGACCGCTTCGACATGACCTTCGTCGGCGACGACAACAAGGAGCACCGCCCGTACATGGTGCACCGCGCGTTGTTCGGCAGCATCGAGCGTTTTTTCGGCATCCTGACGGAGCACTACATCGGCGCGTTCCCGCTCTGGCTCGCGCCTGAGCAGGTGCGCGTGCTGCCACTGACCGACAAGCAGATCGACGCGGCGAACGCGATCGCGGAGCAGCTGCGCGAACTCGATTTCCGCGCCGGCGTCGACGCGACCAACGAGAAGCTCGGCGCGAAGATCCGCAACGCGCAGCTGGCCAAGGTCCCGTACATGGTGATCCTCGGCCCGCGCGATTTGGCCGCGAACCAGGTGTCCGTGCGGAGCCGCGCGGGCGGCGACCTCGGGGCGATGCCGCTGGCGTCGCTCATCGAGCGGTTGAACGCCGAAACGATTTCGAAGGGCCGCGAACAGGCGGTACCTGTCACGGCCGAGCAGAAATAGGAAGCAAACGAGGGAGGTAACTATTCGTTCGTTCACGAGAATCAATCACCAGATCAAGGTGCCGGAAGTGCGGTGCATCGACGCCGACGGCACGCAGATCGGCGTCATCACGACCCGCGAGGCCCTGATGAGGGCACACGAGCAGGGCATGGACCTGATCGAAGTGGCGCCCAACGCGCAGCCGCCTGTCTGCCGGATCACCAATTACGGC
Organism: bacterium; assembly: GCA_043802525.1. GTDB lineage: Bacteria > Verrucomicrobiota > Kiritimatiellia > CAIVKH01 > CAIVKH01 > JAZDKY01. The sequence continues at coordinate 9,208 of JAZDKY010000108.1, read as the reverse complement.
AAGTACAAGTACGAGGAAGAGAAGAAGGACAAGGCGTCGCGCAAGCACCAGAACGTTTCGAAGGTCAAGGAGGTCAAGTACCATTCGAACGTCGACGAGCACGACTACCAGACGAAACTCCGGCACATCATGGAGTTCATCGCCGAAGGCCATCGCGTGAAGGTGTCCCTCACATTCCGCGGACGCGAAAGCGCCCACCAGGATCTCGGGTACCTGGTCATGAGCCGTGTACTGAAGGATTTGGACGCCGTGGCGACCAGCGAAAATCCGCCGACCCGGATGGGGCGCAGCATCATCATGCTGGTCTCGCCCCGGCCCGCCGTGAAAATTGCGGCCAAGCAGGCTTCGTCAACATGATCAAGACCGGCCGGATTCCGCGCAAGCTCCGAAATTAGGACTGGACGTCGCCCGGTGTATCCATTACATAACCGAGCTCTTTGAGGAAAAGGACAGTACGTCATGGGCAAGCAGAAGACGAAAAAAGCCGTCGTTAAGCGGTTCCGCAAAACCAAGCGCGGCAAGGTGCTATTCGCCCACGCGGGCAAGAGCCACCTGAACAGCCATAAGTCGCGCAAGCGCAAGCGGAACCTCCGGCGAACCGGCAAGGCTTCTCCGGGATTCGAGAAGCGTCTCAGCGTCTTGATGCCGTAGGGAGGATTTACACATGCCACGCGCAACCAATGCACCGGCCTCACGCCAACGCAGAAAACGTCGTTTAGACTTGGCCAAGGGATTCTACGGGGGCCGCAGCAAACGGTTCCGCCAGGCCACGGAAGCCGTGGACCGGGCAATGTCGATGCACTTCCAGCATCGCAAGCAGCGCAAGCGCACGATGCGCGGGCTCTGGATCCAGCGCCTCTCCGCGGCCTGCACGATGAACGGCATGGCTTACAGCCGCCTGATCGAAGGCGCCACCAAGGCCGGCATCGCGCTCAACCGCAAAATGATGTCCGAGATCGCCATCCACGATCCCGAGGGCTTCACCAAGATCGTCGAGCTGGCCAGGACCAAGTTGGCGTAGGGAGTGTCGGGCGCCGAGTGGCGAGTGTCCCGCCGTCGCAAGGGCTATGGCAGGCAAGCGAGGGGCTGGTAAAAACCGGCCCCTTTTCTTTTTCCGTGTGTTCTGTGTGTTCCGTGGTTTAATTCCTACGCATGCGGTTCCACAATCCAAGCGCGTCGGTCTTCGTCCCCGATGAACGGCCCGCGAAGGATGCCCTTCGCAAGGTCACCCACCTCGGTATCGGCGCCCATCCGGACGATCTCGAGTTCATGGCCATGCACGGCATCCTGGAACATTTCCGGGACCCGACACACCATTTCTTCGGCGGCGTGGTCGTGTGCGACGGCGCGACCGGGACCGATGCGTCCACTCGCGAGAAACGCCGCAAGGAGCAGGAAAAAGCCTCCCTGATCGGCCAGTACGCCGCCGCCGTCATGCTCGATTACCCGAGCGCCGTTGCTCGGCAGACGTCCCCTGAAATTGCCACAGACCTCGCGGCGATCCTTGCGCACGCAAGACCCCTGGTCGTCTACACGCACAACCCGGCCGACAAGCATCCGACCCACGCCGCGGTTTGCCGGCACGTGATCGGCGCGCTACGCGGCCTGCCCCCCGACCACCGCCCGCGCAAGGTTTACGGCTGCGAGATGTGGCGTGGGCTGGACTGGCTGCCCGACGTGGACAAGGTCCGTCTCGACGTGAGCGACTTCCCCGACGTGACCGCAAAACTCGTGCGGGTCTTCGAGTCCCAGGTCGCCGGCGGCAAACGGTACGACCTCGCGGTCCCGGACCGATGGCAGGCCAATGCGACGTTCGACGATCCGCAGGCGCCGGATTGTCACCAACACATGATCCTGGCCATGGACCTGACGCCGCTTCTTGAGGGCCCGGCGTCGGACGTGCCCGACCTGGCTGACTTTGTCGGACAGGTGATCGATCGATTCAAAGCCGCTGTACTATCCAACCGCCCATGAAACCGTCTCTCGTCATCCTCGCCGCCGGCATCGGAAGCCGCTACGGCGGACTGAAGCAGATCGATCCCGTCGGACCCGGCGGCGAGATCGTGATGGACTACTCCGTGTTCGACGCGATCCGCGCCGGTTTCGGCAAGGTCGTCTTCGTCCTTCGCCGCGAACTCGAACAGCCTTTTCGCGAGACCATCCTCCGCCGCTTTGAAGACCGGATCGATGTCCGCATCGCCTTCCAGGAACCGCCCGCGGGCCGGCAACGACCCTACGGCACGGGCCATGCCCTGCTCTGCGCGGCGGGTGAAGTCGCGGAGCCCTGCGGCGTGATCAACGCTGATGATTTCTATGGCGCGACGACGTTCCAACGGCTGGGCAATTACCTGTGCAAGGCACACGACGGGGCCCGGGCCGATTACTGTATGGTCGCCTTCGTCCTTCGACAGACGTTGTCGGAACACGGAGCCGTCTCGCGCGGCGTGTGCGCGTGCGATGCGACGGGATATCTCCAGCACATCACGGAGATCACCGACATCCGCGACCCGACCTCGAAAAACCTGACCGGCGACGAACCCGTCTCGCTGAACACGTGGGGCTTCACGCCGTCCATTTTCGACCACCTGCGTGCGCACTTCGAGGACTTTAGGAAGACCCGGGGGCACGAGGAGAAATCAGAGCTGTTCCTGCCCGCCGTCGTCGACGCGCTTGTGAAGGCCGGCCGGGCCGACGTGAAGGTGCTCCGTACGCCGGACGCGTGGTTCGGGGTGACCTACCCGCAGGACAAGGCATATGTCATGGCGGGTGTACGCGGATTGGTGCGGCAAGGGAAGTATCCGGAACGACTGTGGGACGGAAACATTGAACGTTGAACGTTCAACGTTAAACGTTAAACGTTTCCGCATGCAGCACGATGCGACGGCGGCGGCCTCCACCTTCAACCTGCCCGGGCCGATTCGAACCGTTGCGCCCCACCCCGTCGGCCACATCAACGACTCCTTCATCGTCACGTGCGACGCACGGCGCTTCCTCCTGCAGCGGATCAATCACGATGTTTTCAAGAATCCGGCCGCGGTGATGGAGAACATCGCGCGCGTCACGGCGCATCTCCGCTCGAAAAACGTCCCGACGTTGTCGCTGGTGCCGACGCGCGACGGCCGGCCCTACCTCACCGACAACGCGGGTGGAACCTGGCGGATGTACGACTACATTGCGGGTGCGCAGTCCTTCGACCTTGCGGACTCGCCGGCCCGTGCGCGGGAGGCGGCGCGGGCGTTTGGCGGATTCCAGTGCGCGCTGGCCGATTTGCCCCCACCCCGACTCAAAGAGACGATTCCCGATTTTCACAACACGCCCCAACGCTTCGCCGCATTCCGGCAAGCCGTCGCATCGGACCGCGCGAACCGGGCCGTGGCGGCGAAGCGGGAAATCGAATTCGCGCTGTCGCACGAGTCCCTGGAGCGGGCCTTGATCGACCTGCACCTGCCGGAGCGGGTCACGCACAACGACACCAAGATCAACAACGTGCTGTTCGACGAACGGACCGGACGCGCCGTCTGCGTCATCGACCTCGACACGGTGATGCCCGGCCTTGCGCTCTACGACTTCGGCGACCTGGTCCGGACGGCGACCAGCCCTGCCGCGGAAGACGAGCGCGATCTGTCGCGCGTCGTGTTCCAGAGATCCATGTACGACGCGCTGGTTGAAGGCTACCTCGAAGCGGTGGGCGACATGGTCGTGGAGGCGGAGAAAGAGAACCTTGCCCTTGCCGGCCGCGTGATCACGTTCGAGACGGGGCTGCGGTTCCTGACCGACCACCTGAACGGCGACGCATACTTCAAGGTCCACCGCGAGGGCCACAACCTCGACCGGTGCAGGATGCAGTTCAGGCTAGTCGAATGCATGCCATGAGACCCGACGGGATGGAATCCCGTCGCTACAGACCAGATGCGGTGTAGCCATGCGTCTGCGACGCGTGCGGATCAGGCCCTGCGACCTGCGCGGCTCGCAGAGCCGCGGCTACACCAGGCGAGCACCAAGCGACGCGATTGCATCGCGTCGAAGTATGGGTTCTACAGCCAACCCATCAGGCCATAATACCCCAGCGCGAAGAATTCGCGGACGATGCGGGCCTCCATCATCAGATTGTTCCAGAACTGGTAGCGGACAACCAAGTTCCCTCCAACCGCAGTCTGGAGACCGAGCGTGTCGACGTCGTACCGCAGGTCGGCGTTGACGGCCACGTCATACGCGGCGGCACCGTGGACGCGCACGAAACCCGCCTTGCGGAAGGTCTTCAGCGAACGGCGCATGTGGTCCGGCGACGTGACGATCAGCAGCACCGGCTGGTTCGTGGTCGCGCCCAACATCGCGAAGGTGTTGACGGCCTGTTCATGCGTGTTGCGCCCGCGGCCCTCGAGCTTCAGGCGGTCGCGCGGGACGCCGCGCATTTCGAATTCCTCGAACATCCGCATCGCGGAACTGGTCTGCTCATCCGCCTCCTCCGGCATGGCGACGACCACGAACGCGTTGCTGAACCGCCGCGCCGCGGCGGCCGCTTCGTAGCAACGCATCAGGCCCGACTCGCTCGGGATACCGCCGCCGCTGAGCAGGACGATGCCATCGGGCTCGCCCTCGAGGGGTACAGGATCCTGCCCCAGCCACGTCAGCACCCGCCAAGGGCAGGGGGTGAAGCAAAGGACAACCAGGATCACCGAGGCAAGACCGGTGACATCAATCAAGACGCGGACGATCTTCAACCACGGATGCACACGGATGAACACGGATTTGCTTCTCCTATCCGTGTTCATCCGTGTCTATCCGTGGTTCAATCTGGATCACTTCAGGTCCGGCGAGCGGTCGTCGATGACGCGGTACGTGGCCAGGATTTCCGGGGCCGCGCGCTCGGCGTTCTTGCGGTCAAGGACGATGATCTGGCCGGAGTTCGACTTCAGCGTGACAAACGCGTTGGTCGTATCCTCTTCGATGGCGGCGATCAGCTCTTTCATGTTGTGGATGTGCTGCCCCTCGGCCTCTTCCACAATCCAGTTCCCGATATCGTGGTAGCCTTGGTTCACGTCGGCCGGGAGGACCTTGAGCACCATGACGACCTGCTCGTCCTCGACCTCGGGGACATTGGCCGTGAGGTACGCGGTGAGCGCATTCGGGGCGGCCTGGTACCAGTTCGGGCCCCAAGCCTGCAGCAGGCTCTTCACGAGCGGGCAGAAGACGAGTCCACCATAGATGTAGTAGGACGGCAGCACATCGTATTGCTCCATGGGCACGAGCCAGTCCTTCCAGACCGTGCGGGTCAGCTCGACGCTCACGTTCCGGCTCGTTCCGCCACTCAGCACGTCGAGTTTGAGTTTCTCACCGACCTGATGCTGCTGGACGAAGTAGCCGGCGCCGGTTCGTTCCCTCGGACGGAACTCTACGGTGCCGTCGTCGGCGATCGGGTGTCCCTCCACCGCGGCGACGACATCGCCAATCTGCAACTGCCCCGCGCAGGGCGAGCCGGGCAGGACCTTGTTGATGAGGAGGCCGGTTTGATTCTCGCCCAGGCCGTACTTGCGCTTCAGGTCCGGATTCTCCATGTCCTGCATGACGAGGCCGAGACTCGGGATGCCGTCGTACCGGCCGTCTTCGAGGTCGGTGAAGAAATGCTGCGCGACGCTGACGGGGACCATGTAGCCGATGTTGTCGGCCTGCTGCAGGCCCTGCATGACGACGCCGACGATGCGCCCGCCCTTGATGACCGGACCGCCGCTGTTGCCCGGGTTGATCGCGGCATCGATCTGGCCCGCGAGCAGGTTCACCGAGCTGTGAACGTAGGTCTGGTTCTCGATGCGCGAGATCACGCCCTTGGTGATGCTGAGCGTGTCGCCGCCGAGAGGGAAACCGTAGACGAGGACCTCGTCCTGCGAGTTCGGCAGGTCGCCGAATTCCAGCGGCTGGACATTGTCGAAGAAATCCGGGTCGTCCACGGAGAGGATGGCGAGGTCGGCCTCGTGAGAAACGCTGACCACGCGCGCCTGGTGCCGTTTCGCGTCGCCGTAGCGCCGCACCTGCAGGAACGTGCGGTCGCTCACGACGTGCGCGTTGGTCAGGATGCGTTTGCCCTTGATGATACAGCCGGACCCGGTGCCCGCGCGCGGGCCACGCATCGACCAAGGGTTGTAGTAATCCGGCGTGTCGACGATCGTGTAGATCTTCACGATCGCATCCTTCGCATCCTGCGCCGCGCGCGCAGGCGCGGCGGCGAGGATCATCGCGAGGAAAGCGAGCAGCGTCGTCCGCCTATACATGGACATGATGGTTAGCCGGAGCCGCTCGGAAACGCAATACGCATCACAGCGTCAATCCGGGAATGTGGAGTGCGCAGGCTTGCCTGCGCCATGTTCCGGCGCAGCTTGCTGCGCCCTACCCCGGTTTATTCATGGACGTTGACGCGTTCATGAATAAGCCGCTTTGCCTGCGGGCACGTGGATGCGCCCGCAGGCAAAGACGTGATGCAACGCGGTGTTGCACCGCGCTGCAAACGTGGCAGCCCCGTTTGGATGCGGAACAGCCGCATCCATCACGGCCGCGGAGCGGCGGATTGTTCGCGCTTCGCGAATAATCCGGGCTACAGGGCGGCGGCAAGCCGCCGCACTCCACATTTGGGATTGTCTCTTGTCTCGACACTTCACGCCAGCTCCTGCTAGCTTGAATTCCGTACCAAATCAAGGAAAGGGCCTGCCTCATGTTCGAGTCTCTGCAGGTTTTTGCATTGTGCCTCATCATCATCCTGTTCCTGTCCTGGGTGATGAACCTGAAGAAACAGATCATCGCCCTCATGGATGAAAACAAGAAGCTCAAGGCGAAGCTGAAGGACAAGATTGCCGGGGAACTCGCCGGCACGTCCGTGACCAAGGACCAGCCGCACTGGGCGCGCAAGAACGACTGACCGCACGATTTTCCAGTCACTGGACATTTCCGGCGCACGTTCTCCAACCCTTGGACAGTGTCCCAAGGTCTTGAGTTCTGTGAAGCAAAGTCCGCGATGTCCGGGGAACGCATGCGTCTTGCGTGCTGCCATCGGCGTCTCGCCGATGGTTGTCGTTGGCGACGGAACCGTCGTACAACCGGGTATTTGCTGCGCGAGGACGTTCGGCGAGACGCCGAACGGGGCATCCCGTCGCACGGCAGTAGCCGGCACCTATCCGTGGGCGCATCTCCGAGTTTGAGCGCAATCGGCCTTTCTTGTGATGTAGGCCGGGTCCCCGACCCGGCGGGGTCCGCGCCGCGTGGGGCACGCGGTCTACAACGCGCTCAAACTCGGAGATGCGCCCCCTGGGCGTAAGACGAATTTCAGGAATCAGTCAGGAACTGGAGCAATTGTGTTGCGGAATATATACTCTCGTATATAGTCGGGTCACTATGCAACACACCACAAGCGCAACGGTCGGGCTTCTTCAACAGATCGCAGAAATTCACCGCATGGAGCCGGGCAAGCTCTGTGTCATTGGTCAGGGTAAGAACGGGCCCTACTACAACCTGCAGTGCCGGGAGAACGGCAAGCCGATCAGCCGCTACGTGCCGCAAGACCAGGTTGAGACGGTTGAGCAGAACACCGGGAACTACCGCACGTTTCAGACGCTGGTGGACCAGTACGCACAAGTCGTGATCACGCGGACGCGGGAGGAGCGGCTGGGCACTCAAAAAAAAAGACGGAAGCCTTCATCCAACTTCAGGACGAAGAGATCCAGCAGTTGATGGATCAGTTTCTGGCAAAAGAGGCTACGGGGCTGTCGGTTCTGCAAATCGAGGGGCTGATCCGTACAGCGCTTTTCCGGAAAGGCGCGGACATTGTGGGCTACCTGTTACAGGTGGCCACCGACCAGATCGACGCGACCTACCAACCCAGCCCGGGAGAATCGTTCAAAGGGCGCGAAGCCATCGAGTGTCACGGCATCTTCGGAAGCTTCAGGCTGCATCGCGACTACTATTACAGCCCCGTTCGAGGCGGGCATTATCCCGCGGATGCTGCATTGGGACTGGATGCGGGGCACACGCCGGCGCTGGTCCGGCTGGCGAGTTTGGAAGGGGCGGACGAATCGGCTTTCCAGAAAGCTGAGAAGCATCTGCTGGAAACCGGAGGGATCCGGATGGATGCCCGACAGATTCAGCGGTTGGTGCAGCGCGTCGGACCGACCTCGCAAGCCTGGCAGCAGCGGCCGTATGAACCCGGCCAGGAGGACCAGACCCCGGTTCCGATCATGTACGTCAGCGCCGATGGAACGGGGGTGCCGATGCGCAAGAAGGAATTGGAGGGACGCGCCGGCAAGCAGGCCGATGGAACGGCCAAGACCCGGCAGGCGTATCTTGGCTGCGTATTCACCCAGCATGGCACGGACGAAAAGGGCCGACCGGTGCGGGACTGGGCCTCGACGACTTACATCTCCAGCATGGAGAGTATTGATGAATTCGGATCCATGCTCCGTTGGGAGGCCTTGCGGCGTGGCATGGCATCGGCGGGTAAAGTGGTGCTCCTCATCGACGGTGCGGCCGGGCTGGAGAACATGGGCCTCATCAGCTTCAAAGACGCGATCCAAATCGTGGACTTCTATCATGCCATGGAACATGCAGGCCCCGTCTTGGTGGCCTTGCTGGGCAGCAAGACGCATCCGGATTACAAACGCCGCTGTGGTCAATGGGCGAAACGGCTTCTCAAGAATGGGGTGCAGAAGCTGATTTCCAGTGTCCGCGAGGAATGTGCCGGGGATGCCCGGGTCCAGGCAGTGGAAAAAGAGCTGAACTACTTCGTCGATAACGTCCAGCGTATGCAGTATGGCTCCTTCCGTCGCCAAGGTTACTTCATCGGTTCCGGCGTGATTGAAGCCGGCTGCAAGACCGTTGTCGGCGGCCGCTGTAAACAGTCCGGCATGTTCTGGGGCAAACCGGGCGCCGAACACATCCTTGCGCTACGCTGCATCAACGCCAGTCAACGCGATGAAGCTTTTTGGAAGCACCGCCTCGACCAACTGGCCGCGTGTCAGACATCTGCGCTCCGCGCAGCATGAGGCCGAATTCCAACGTGAAGAATTTTGTCGTGCACCCCAAGGCCGCATGGTCTTTTCTTTTGGTATCCTTTTTTGCCGCACGCTGACCTGTCACGGCGCAGGATCGGCACGTTTTGAGGCTGGGACGGTGCGGATAGGAGCGTGAGGAAGGGAACAGAAGGTCGCCAAGCGCGCAATGAGCCGAA
>JAZDKY010000107.1:0-29408 GCA_043802525.1 bacterium | reverse complement strand
GGGGCGCATCTGCGATTCATTGACTTGCCGCCCCCACCTCGGCCCGAAGGGAGGGGTGGCGGGCTACCCGCGCTTGTGGCGTAGGCGGGACGCCTCCAGCGACAGGTCGATGATTTCCTCAACGAGGCGACGGAACTTCTTGTACGCCGCGACTTCCTTTCTGACAGCGGAGAGGCTCTCCGGGCGGACGTACTCCGAGCGGCTTCTGCCCTTGCGGGTGTAGCTGATCTGGTGGAACGGCGTCTTGCGTTCGCCGGGGTTGCGGTACTGCACCGTCAGCGTTCCCGGGCGCATCGCGCCGAGCTTGGCCAGTCCGGCGACGAGCGTCCCGATCTTCTGTTCCTTCTTTACGAGTGCGGTCGTTGACATGGAGCCTCCTTTTGCGCATAGTGGTAGCACTGCAATGCTACTATGTCAACGGCAAACAGGAGGCACGGTGAAAGAGAAGGTTGAGGCGGTGCGGGTCAGCCCCTTGATGGGCATGGAGCGGACATTCTTCGAGGAACGCAGGGAAGAACTCTGCGCGGATTACGCGTTGCGCGTGCAGGGACTGGTGGACGAGTGGGAGGCCGCCTCGGAGGCGGTGGGAACACTCGGGAGAAAACGGTTCCTGGACGTCCGGATCATCACCTTCTTCGGGAGCATCACCGTCCGGGTCCGCCAAGGAGTCGACGACAAGGGCCGGTGGGGTAGTCCGGCGCTCGCGCATCTGGGAATCAGACCCCACCAGCGGTATTCGCCCGACATGGAGAAGCGAATGGCGGTACTCGCGGCCGAGACCGGAAGCTATGAAAAGGCGGCCACGGTCGCGGACGCCACCTGGTTCGCGGTCAGCGACGATGCCGCGCGTTCTCTGGTGTTGCGGATCGGCAACGTCGCGGAGAACAACCCGCCGACGGGCATGCGCTCCGAGGCCGCGACCCCCGACGACACGCTCATCGTGATGGCCGATGGCTGGAACGCTCGCCACCGCGGGGAGAACTGGGGCCGGAACAAGAAGAACCGGAAACTACTTGAACGCGTCCACTGGCATGAGATCCGCTCGGGGGTGATCTTCAAACTCTCCGCCCTGCTGGCCGTCAGCGGGAAGCGCAAGGCCATCATGGACAAGCATATCGTGGCGGTTCCGGCGGAGACTTCGCCGTACGACTTCGGCGTGCTCCTGCACCGGGAGGCGGTGCGGATGGGCCTCGGGCGAGCGAAGGCCGTCTTCTTCGTCATGGACGGCGGCGTGTGGCTCTGGAACATCTACCAAGACCGCTTCGAGAGATGCTCGAAGGCCATGCTGGACTTCTACCACCTCAGCCAGCATCTCCATGCCCTCGGTGCCGCGCTTCACGGCGCGGGCTCGTCAAAGGCGGCGGCGTGGTGCGGAGCAATCCTGCACGACCTCAAGCACAAGTCCCCGAAGCGCTTGTTCAGGACGTTGGACGAACTGCTGAAAGACCCGCCGCGCGACGACCCCGCGGTGCTGGAGGCCATCCGCGAGCAGAACGCCTACTTCAGGAACCACGCCGGCCACATGGACTACGCCGAAAACGCCGCCTTGGGCGTGCCGATCGGGAGCGGCCCGGTGGAGTCCCTGTGCTCCCAGTTCCAGAACCGCCTCAAACGCACCGGTCAGTTCTGGAGCAAAACCGGCTTCGCCGCGCTCCTGCAGGTCACCGTCAGACATTGGAACCGGGAACTGGACTCCCTGTGGCTTGTCGCCGCCTGATCCAGATCAATGAAGCGCAGATGCGCCCCCTCGCGGTCGGACCTAACAAAACGGTAGACGATCGGTCATCGTTTTGTTAGGGGTCGTGACCGTGAAAACGTTGCATTCCCCGGATTTCTCGTGGCCGGTCGTGCGCCGCAAGGCGGCTGCGGAGCTGCTCGACCTGGTGGCGGAGTTTTCAGAGATCGCCATCACGCGCGGGCGCAGCATTGTCTGGAAAAGCGGCTACCCCAGCCGGACGGCCTACTGGATGGCCGTATCGCGCCTGCGAAAGGCGGGCCTCATCGCGCGGCGGCGCACCGACGGCGGGACACCGGTCCTCAAGCTGAGCGCGAAGGGGAAATCGATGCTGCCGGACGACCTTCGTCCGGAGCGGTTCTGGCAACAGCGGTGGAACGGGGTCTGGTATCTCCTCTCGTACGATGTGCCCGAGGTGGATAGGAAATACCGTCACACGCTCCGCACGTTCCTCAAGCGCCTTCGCATGGGACTGCTTCACCGCAGCGTGTGGATCACCTGGCGGGACATCCGGCCGGAATACCACGACCTCTGCGAGGCGGCGTCCGTGCAGGACTTCGCAATGCTCTTCGAAACGCGCACGGTGCTTGGCCTGGACCCGGAGCGTCTCGTGGGGTCCGTCTGGCCGATGGACCGTGTTGAGGAGATGCACAACGCCTACCTCGAGCAAGGCCGTCGTGTCCTGGTTGATGTCGAGGCGGACAAAATACCGCCGGAGGCGATGACTTCGCTGGCCCATCGCGAAATTGCCGCCTACCACGAAGCCATGCAGCGCGATCCTCTGCTCCCGCGCGCCCTGTGGCCGTCGTCCTATCGCGGACAGGACGTCTACCGTCTTCACCGGCAACTCGTGCAGACGATCGGCCGGCGGCTCTGACCGCGCCGGCAGGGGGGATGCGACCTAACAGAATCATCGACGATCGTTCACCGTTTTGTTGGGCCATCAATCAGAAATGAAGACGATTGCTGAAATGTATGACTCGGATCCGGACTACGAGTGGAACAGACTCGTGAAGACTCCCCACAGCGAGCTTGAGTTCATTGTGTTCATGCATCACATCAGAACACATCTCGCCGAATCCTGTTCTATTCTTGATGCCGGAGGTGGCCCGGGTCGTTACTCCATGGAGCTATGCCGACTCGGCCATGATGTTGTTCTCCTGGATGCTTCCTCGGAATGCATTCGACTCGCGCGCGAGAAGGCGGCTCAGGAATTGTCGCCCGAGCAATTACGAAGGTTGAAGGAGACTGTCACGGCGGACATTCAAGATCTCGGGCGCTTTGCGAATGGAACATTCGACGCCGTGCTTTGCCTGGATCCCTTATCCTGTTTGCCTGACCCTTCGGCACGGCACAAGGCCCTTGCAGAGCTTGTTCGTGTGGCCAAAGACGGTTCACTCATCGCGTTGGGCACGCGCGGATACCTCGCTGCCCTCCAGACCATGGTCCGTCTCGGAGGCGGGAATCTCTGTGATCACACGATTTCCGAATTCAAACTCACGGGCAACTGTGCCTGTGCCGGTCTCCCGCATCATTTCTTCAGAGCAGATGAACTTGGAACCTTAGCCGAACAACACGGCCTTCAGACTCTACTGATGGCGGGCGGCGAAGGACTGTCCTCCGCGATTCCAGAAGCCACGAACGCCATCGCGGCGGATCCCGAGAAGTGGCGCATCTGGGTGCGTACAGTCATGGAGACATCAACGGAACCCGCTGTAGTTGATACAAGCAGCCACATGGTCTATCTCGGCAAGAAACGATAAGCCAACGCTTGTACGGTTTTGCCGGGGCGGCAAAGCCGCCAGTGAAAGCGTAACGATAGGTGTCGTGGCGGGGTGGGTGTTTCCGGGGGCGTGGACGTGGTGGCAGGCCGTTTTGATCGAGGGAATTCCGGCGGGCGGTGGCGCACCTCTTCCTTTATTAACAGTTATCATCAGGGTAACTTTAACAAAATGCCTCGGGCACGAGATCGCCCATGAACATGCTCCGGAAAACGGTGGCGGTGGCAGTGGTCGCGAACTGCGTTTCGCTCCTGCAGGTTCGCGGTGAAGTGATTCTCCAGTATTTCAACACGAGCTACCGCGAGATGGCGGACCGGATGCCCGAATTGGCGGAAGTCGGGTATGGGTCGATCTGGCTGCCGCCGCCGACGAAAGGCAGCGGCGGAGCCTCGGTCGGGTACGACTGCTGGGATCCCTTCGACCTCGGCGGTAAGGACCAGCGCAGTTCCATCCGCACGCGGTACGGTACCGAGGCGGAACTGCTGCGGTTGATCGAGACGGCGCACCGGTTCGGCATCCGCGTCTACTTCGACAACATCATGAACCACCGGGCGTTTGACGTGCCCGGCTACAACGAGAACACGCCGATCGACGTCTATCCGGGCCTCGTGCCCGAGGACTTCCACCTGCGCGTGACGGAGGACGGGTTCTACCGCAAGTGGGACAACGTCGCGAACTGGAACGATTCGTGGCAGGTGCAGTACCGGAATTTCTCCGACCTCATCGACATCGCGCAGGAAGACCCGAACGGCAATTTCGGACGCATCGAGGGCGGCACATTCCCGAAAGTGAAATTCGTCCGCACACCGAACCATCCCGAGTTCTACGATTTCCACCCGACGCTGGGCCGGGTCGGGTTCTACAGCACGAACATCACGGTGGGGCTGATCAACAGCAACCAGTCGTTCTACAGCGAGAACCTGGGCACGTACATGATGCGGTCCGTCCGCTGGCTGGTGGACCACACGAAGGTGGACGGCCTGCGGCTCGACGCGGTGAAACATGTGCCGAGTTATTTCTTCGGACAGCAGTCGGGCGCGGGCAAGGACGAGAGCAGCGCGGGCTATTGCGGCCAGGCGCAGGAGCAGTTCAACATCACGCGCGGATTCAGCGATTCAAACCACCGCGACACCTGCTTCGACGTCGACCTCGCACGCGACGACCTGATGATGTTCGGCGAGCATCTCGGCAAGCCGCCCGGCTTCCAGGAGTACATCGATGCGGGCATGCGTCTGGTCGACTCGCAGCTCAAGGGCGAGCTCAACTACCGTCTCGGCAACCCGAGCGCGTCTCTCGCGGGGCTCGACGCGGCGGGGTGGAGCGGCGACCCGGCGTTCAACCAGTACACCGCGGTCATGTTCGCCAAGAGCCATGACGACGACTACGTCAGCCGGCCTGAACTGCACTTCGCGCTGCACCTGACGCGCCAGGGGCTGGCGAACATGTACACGGACGGCAACTACCAGTCCGAGACGCTGGGCCAGAGCGGGGGCGCGTTTCCGCGCCACGCGAACACGGCGTACCTCGGCCAGTTCAGCGACAACCGGATCCCGAATCTGGTCTACATCAACAGTCATTTCTCGCGCGGCAGCCAGATCGCGAAATGGTCGGACGGGGACGTGGTCGCCTACGAGCGGCGCGACAAGCGCGAGAACGGCGGCATGAGCGACCTGGACGGAACGGTCATGCTGTTCATGATGAACGACAACTACTCGGCCGGGCAGGGCCGCGCGATCGACACGACGTTCCCGCACCAGGGCGGGACCTCAAATGACGCCTACCTTTACAACTACTCCTCGTACGGCGGCGGCTTCTACACGTACGCGTCGGCGATCGCGAACGGGTCGGTCATCATTTCGCCGGGCGGCTACTTCGTCTTCTCGTGGCGGACGCCCGAGGAATCGGACCTGTGGACCAGCGGCGGCGGCAAGCCGGTGACGTTCTACCAGAACGGCGTGCTGGTCACGGACGTCGTCGCACAGGTCCGCAAGGACGGACCGGCCGGGGACCCGGCGTTCAACCCGTACGGTCTTACGGATCCCACCAACAGCGACTACCAGTACACGATGTACCTGCCGCGCGTGACCGAAGCGACGAACCTTCGTTTCATCGCACGCGTCGACGGCTCGGCCGCGAATGTCATGCTCAAGCTCGATGGCGGGTGGGACATCAATTCGCAGATGGGCCTCGGCGAGACCAATCCCGCGAACTATTTCTACACGAAGTACCGCGACAACCGGCCGGCCGATCTCGCCGTCAATGGTACGGAGATGTATCTCGGCTATGAGCAGGCGGCCTATCATCACCGCCAGTACAAGGAGAAGTTTGCAGCGGAGGATTCGAACCGGAACAAGATCGGATCGGGCGGCGCGGAGACGTACGAGTGCGTGATCGGCACCAGCGGTCTCACCATTAACCAGGCCGTGTCGAACAACGACTTCGTGAGTACGGAGACGGCGTCCTGGGTGTACCACGAGCCGGACGCAACCATCACGGCGTCGAACCATCCGGCGCAGGCACATTTCAATCCCGCGCCGACCAATGCCGCCGGCTCGAACATCACCGTCTGGGTCAAGATCGGCTACGGATGCACGATCAACAACGCATTCCTTTATTACACGACCGACGGCTCGTCCTATCCCGAAGGCGCAGGCGGCGAGGGCATGGGCGCAACGAAGACCGCGCAGATGACGTACCAGGCGGCGGACCAGTCGGACGGCACGATCGACTGGTGGAAGGGCACAATCCCGGCGCAGACCAACGGCACGATCCTCCGCTACAAGGTCGGCGTCTACAAACAACAGGGCGGGGCCTGCGGGGTCGGATACGAGATCGTCTTCCCGACCGGCGCGTCGGAGGTCTCGCGCAAGAAGTCGATGATGGGCGTCTGGGAGATCACCGGCTTCAACGCGCGGACTAACGTCCACTATCCGCACGTCGACTATGGGCTGACGCAGACCGGGCTGGTCGAGGGCCTGCACGTCCTGTCCGCGCGGGCGTTCCTGGAGCGCAGCGGAAGGGCGGCGCTCTACAACACGTTCGTCCAGCCGTTCTACTTTGACACGATGACGCCGACGGGGCGGATCGTGTACCCGGGCAGCGACGGGGATGACCTGCAGTCGCAGGAGTACGGCGTTGTCGTGCGCACGGACCCCACGGTGCGCGACGTGATGTTCAACATCATGGACAGCGACACGGCCAACGATGACGCAAACACCGGCGTGACGAACGGCAACGGCCCCGGCGCGTGGGCGCGCGCGTACTTTGAGACGCCGAGCCTCGACATCACGAACAGCTACCCGGACCAGTGGCGGTTCACGTACCGCAACATCCCCGCGTCCGGCGTGTCGACGATGAGCGTGCGGCTGCTGGAGCTCTCGTCCTCGACGAACATGGCCCTGACCGACACGGAGGGACACTTCACGACGCTGGCGCGGCTGGCCGACGCCATGGCGCCGACGCAGCAGCTCTACGTCGCCTATCCGGAGTACGACGGCGAGCAGATCAACGATGCGTGGGACTACATCATGAAGACGCGGTTCAGCAAGTCGATGGACAGCAACGTCACGAACTTCCTGATCCGCATCAACGGCTCCGCGCAGCCGCAGTCGGCGTATTCGATCGATTTTTCCGACGGCTCCTTCAATGAATTGCGGTTCACGCTGCCGGACCTCTACAACGGCGACTCGGATTTCGTGCACCAGATCCAGGTCATCTACACGTCCAACGGCGGTGTGCAGTACCAGGCGAACCGTTACATTCGCGCATCCGCGCAAGCGTCCGGCCCGTATGTCGCGATTGTCTCCCCGCCCGAGGTGGACTCCGACGGGCAGCCGTATGTGATCACGCTCCCGGATCTTGCGTCGCCCACGCCGGAACAGCGGCAGGTCCCGATCCTGGTCGAGACGGACGTGTCGGGATTGAGCACGTGGATTGAGTTCGCCAATGGATCGGGCATTGCCGGGCTTGTCGCGTCGACGGAGACTGCGGTGGCGGGCCTGATCGATGTCACGGCGGGCACGAACCTGGTCGTCGGCCGGGCGAAGAGCCTGACCGGCACCGTGATCGTGATCCAGAGCAACCAGACCGTGACGGGAACCGGCACGCTGTTCACGAACGAGTTGCGGGTCGGCGAGACGATCCGGGTCGACACGAACAACCTGGTGATCACGCAGATCGTCTCGCAGACCTCGATCGGCGTGGGCGAGCCGTACCCGGGCGCCTCGGCCACGGGCTTGTCCGTCACGCTGATGCCGCGGTTTGACGTGGATTTCCAGGCGGGCAGCACGATCCGCCTGAACACGAACACCTTCACAGTGTCGTCCGTGCTTTCGACGACGAACCTGCTGCTCAACGCCGCGTATCCCGGGCCGTCTTCGAACAACATGACCGCGTACCGCATCGATCCGAATCCCGTTTCCGCGGGCACGAGGAAGCGGTGGACCTTCCTGTGGACGAACATCATGACCCAGGGCACCTTCACGTTCTATGCCCGCGTCGACACCAACGGTGTGACCAACACGGTCGAGGCGTCGGCGACGCGCAACGTGACCGTCGAGTTCCGCGAGATGGTCGCGGACAGCGCCATCGATCTCGACGACGACGATGACGGCCTCTACGACTTCAACGAGCTGACGGCGACGAGCCACCCCAGCGCCTACCGGTCGAACTCCGACGAGTGGCAGAACGGCGACCAGCATGTCTTCGCAATCTACGGCAAGACCGATCCCCTGAGCCCGAACAGCGATGGCGACGGGCTGCCGGACGGCCTTGAGTCCGGCTGGCGCTCAGCGTTGAGCGACACGGCGACGAATGTCGACACCGACGGCGACGGGTTCCCGAATTTCCGCTCGGACCTGGACCCACCGTTCTGGAACACGCTGGACAACTACGGCAGCGTGCCTGGCGTGACCAGTGCCTCGGACGGCGGCGACCGCAACAAGCTCGTGCAGGGCACGTTGACCGATCCGAACAATCCGGACACGGACTATGACGGGATCCCCGACGGGATCGAGGACCGGAACCGCAACGGCTGGGTCGACGGCGACGGGCTGCCGTTGGACCCGTTACAGGACGCGGGCTCGCGCACGAACTGGCCGGACAGGCAATGGGACAGCGCGTGGACCGAGACCGACCCGAACGCATGGGATACCGATGGCGACAGTGGTGGGGACGGTGTCGAGGATGCGGACAAAGACGGCGTGATTGACGGCGACACGAATTCGAACCGCGTGCGCGAAGCGAGCGAGGCGTGGAGTGAATCGAACCCGCTCAACCCGGACACCGACGGCGACGGGCTGCCGGACGGATGGGAACTGCAGTACGGATTCGATCCGCTCGACGACGGCACTGACAGCATGCGCACGACCAACCTGGTGGATGGGAGCGCGGTGAACGGCCCCGGCGGCAACCCGGACGGTGACACCTACGTGGTGGGCATCATCACGAACGCCTACAGCAACATCGTCGAGTACGCGAACGGCACGAACCCGAGGCTGTTCGATTCGAGCGACGGGCCGGCGACCGGATCCATCACGATCGGGCGCGGGCCGGCGATCGGCGTGGTCAACGGCGTGACGAACTACCAGGAGTTCACCGACTGGGCGTGGGACGACCTCATCGTTCTCGACGAATACGAGGGTGACGGTCCGAACAACCAGGGCGGCGACCTCTATCCCGCCTACGACGGCTACGACAGCTCGCGCGACATCGTGGCGTTCTACGCGCGGGACGGCGGCGCGATCGCCAACGAGTTTTACTTCCGCGTCGATTTCCACGACCTCACGGCCAATGCCGAAGACGCCAACCTCGACATCTATGTCGTCATCGACACCGGCAGTGAGACGCCGCAGGGCGAGAAATCCATGCCGCGCTACGAAACCGAGGAGCCGGACCTGGTCACGAGCAACCTCTGGGAAGCGGCCATTGTCGTGGATTCGAATAACAAGGGCAGTGTCTTCGTGGACCTGAACCGGACGAACAACACGACGTCCGAGGGCCAGAATCCGGCGAGTTTCGGTGTGGTCGAGCGGAACCAGGCCACGGCGAACGGTTTCCTGGCCGCGCATTTCAACGCGGAGCTGGATGCCGTTGAGTTCTCGATCAGCCGGCAGGCGCTGCTCGACGCGGGGTGGAACGGATTGTCGATCTCCTCGCTCAACTTCCAGGTGTTCAGCACGCGCGACGGCACGTGCAACTCGTGCAACGGCGGGCAGCCCGGGGCGGGCGACATTGGCGGGCGCAACGACGTCCGGGACTCGATCTATGACGACAACGTGGCGGAGGACTACTGGCAGAACCAGTCCAGCGTTCCGAACGCCCTCGGCTACTGGTTCAACAAGGCGACGTTTGCGGGCCGCGCGAAAGTGGCGATGGTGGCGCACGGGAACCAGGCGATCCAGCCGGGCAACATCATCCAGAACCTGATCAACAACGGGAGCGGGGCCGGGTACCAGCGCGTGCTCGACGTGCACGAGTTGTACGGCCAACCCTTCGGCCTGCACGTTACGCCGACGCTGGCCTCGGCGATGCAGTGGGCGCGGGCGGATACGAACCTCAGCCCGGCGTGGCGGGACGGGGCGCTGTTCAATGCGCGGATGAAGCAAGTGGCGGCGACCAACGTGCTGCACGTGTTTGCGAGCACGTTCTCGGACCACATGCTGCCTTATTTTACGCCGGACTACAACCAGGACAACCAGGTCCTGTCGAAGGAGTTCCTCGGCCATATCTATGGTGTGACCTTCGACACCAATTCGGTCTTCTGGACGCCGGAGCGCGTGTTGGACGCGGATGTGTTTTCGAAGATCCTCGCGATGGGCTACCAGTACACGCTTGTCGACCAGGACACGCACCTCTTCACGTGGCTCGGCCGGACGACGTCGCTCGGCGACGGCGGGTACCGGATCAACAGGATCAACGGCGTGAACTGCTTCGTGATCAACAACGACGCCTCGAACTACCGGTTCCAGAACAACGACAACGGCTTGAACATGCCGCTCCGGGGTTTGTTCAATCGCAAGGCCCGCAGCGGGACGCAGGACCAGGTCGTCACGCTGCTGAGCAACTGGGAGGACTTCGGCAGTTCCACGCAGGCCGATGCGTACGATGTGAACATCCGCTGGATCGCGAACCATCCGTGGGTGCAGCTCGTGGCGTTCGACGACATCACGCGCCAGCAGGTGGATCTCGGCGGTGACGGCGTAGGCGACGCGTGGACCGTGATCGACCGCGGCAACGTTGCCACGAACAAGCTGAGCCACAACTATATCCAGCACGCGGCGCGCGGGAATGTCGACAACTGGTATGTCGGCCTGACCAATCTTGAAGAGGGCCTGCAGCAGAAGGTGTTCGAGATCCGGCCCGGCACGAATGTGAACCGCGCGTACGGCATGATGTATCTTCCCGGCGCGGTGACGGACGCCTGGGCGCAGGTCAACAGCATCAGCGACACCAACCTTGGGAAGCTCGGCCGTGGCGCGTTGCACGCTTCGAGTTTCGAGACGGCGTTCCATGATGAAGGCGACAACGACCTGACCCGGTTCAGCATCGGGACCTACGTCAGTCCGGATTCGGCCTATGACGCGCTCGCGGGTTTCTCGAAGCAGGCGCAGGCGCAGGCGCGCATCGCCGCGCTCTACGAGCGCGTCGATGATTGGGCGGCCGTCGCCGCCTCCATGACCAACGTCCAGACCGACGCGGATGATTTCGATCTCGACGGTGAATTTGAATACGCGCTCTACAATGACCGCTTGTTCGCGGTTTTCGAAAGCATCGGCGGTCGCATGATCGGGGCATGGGTTCGCGATATCCTGGCTGTGCCGGGTCGCGTTTATCAGGCGCTTGGAAACCAGATCGGTTTCGCGGGCAGCGAAACCGAGGTGGAGGGTGCGTACAACGTCGACACGAACGCCAGCGGCGCGGTGATCATCGCGTACCGCACGTCGGGGTTGAAGGACTGGTACATGAACGGATCGATCGCGTACAACAACGATCTGTACAGCGTGGTGAACTGGACGAACGGCTGGCGGCTCACGTCCGGCGACGGGAACCTGCGCAAGACCGTCACGCTGGCGCCGAAGGCGTGGCAGTTTGAAGTGAGCTACGCGTTGTCCGGCGCGCTGTCGAATCAAGCGCTCTATGTTCGGCACGGGCTGTCGCCCGATCTCTACAACCTGCTCCTCGACGGGCAGAGGACGCTCGACGGCGGCACGGTCAGCGGCGGTGTCTTCCGCCTCGCCAACACCAACTACGAGGAGACGGTGGTGGCAACGGTCGGGTTCAGCGATGCGGGGCACAACGCGGGCATCAACATGACCGCGGTTGATGACGATGCGTCCAAGGGCGTGTCTTTCTACACGGTCAACATGCGCAACCAGGCGCAGACGCACCAGGTTGAGCTGGTCGGCACGAACACCTTCTCCTTCTCGCTCGGGTTCCGGGCGGTGCCGTCGGACTACGACGGCGACGGCATGCCGAACACGTTTGAGGGGCAGTACAGCTTCAACCCGTCCAACATGACCGACGGGGCGACCGACCAGGACGGCGACGGTGTCCGCAACGCGGACGAGTACCTTGCGGGGACGGCGCCGAACGACGGCCAGGATTTCCTCCGCTCGACGCAGGCGATCGTGACGAACAACGCAGGCATCATCGTCCGCTTCCCGTCCAAGGCGCAGCGGGACTATACCATCTGGTATGTGAACGAGGGGCTGGTCAATCCGTCATGGCTCCTGGCGACCAGCAACGCGATTCCGGGGACGGGCGGCACGATTACGTGGACCGATGACGGTGCGCAGACCGCGCCGGCGCCGGCGCTGGTGACCAACCGCTTCTACAGGATCAACGCGGGGTTGCCGCAGTAGGTGTGGAGTGCGGCGCGTAAGCGCCGCTGTAGCTCGAGCGGACTGACGTTCGCACTCCTGAAGCGGCGCTCACGCGCCGCACTCAGTACGCGTTCTTCCGGCTGAAGAACGTGCGCGCGAGGATTTTGAAGTCGAGAGCCAGCGACCAGTTTTCCAGGTAATAGAGGTCATACCGGATGCGGTCCTGAATGCTGGTGTTGCCGCGGAGGCCGTTGACCTGGGCCCAGCCGGTCATGCCCGGCTGGGAAACGTGGCGCCACATGTAGCGGCTGATGTCTTCCTTGAACTGTTCGACGAAGAACGGCCTCTCCGGCCGCGGGCCGACGAGACTCATGTCGCCTTTCAGCACGTTCCAGAACTGCGGCAACTCGTCGAGGTTGTGCGCGCGCAGGAACGCGCCGATTTTCGTGCGCCGCACGTCGTCCTCCTCGGCCCAGACGGGACCCGTCGCGGCTTCCGCGTCCATCGGCATGGTCCTGAGCTTATACAAGGTAAAGGGCCGTCCCTTTTCGCCGCAGCGTTCCTGCTTGTAGAAGACCGGGCCGGGCGAGCCCTGCTTGATCAGGAGCGATGCCACGGCGATGACCGGGGCGGACAGGATGAGGCCGATGGTCGAGCCGACGATGTCCTCGATGCGCTTGACGGTGCGGTTCCAGAAATAGTCGAGCGGCCAGTTTTGCGTGCCGAGCACGGGGATGCCGTCGATCGTCGTCATGGCCATGGTGAACGTGAGGAGCCGGTACAGGTCCGGGACGAGGTTGAACTCCACGAGGGCCTGCTCGCAGCTCAGGATGATATCGGCCATTTGGGCGTGGGTGAGCGCGGACTGGTTGACAAGGATGACCTGGTCGGCCAGCTTCCGGTCGAGGAAGGCATTCAGGTCGCTCGCGCCGCCGCGGATCAGTTCCAGGGGAATACCCACGCCGGGTTCGGAAGCGTCGATGCGCAGGAATGCGACCACTTCCGTGCGCAGGCGCGGGTCGTCCTCGAGCGCCTGCTTGATGCGTGCGGCGACGGCGTCGGTACCGAGGATGAGGACGCGGTTGGCGATGCGCTGGCGCCGCGCGGCCATGGTCTCGAACTTGAAGAGCAGGAAACGCTCGACGATCACCAGCCCGGTGATGGTGAAGAGCGAGATGCCGACCGTGATACGCGAGAGGGGTGGGTCCGTCTGGATGGCGAACGCGAGGACCGTCGCCAGCAGGACGCCCATGCCGGTTGCGCGGACGAGGCGCGGGATCTTCTCGCTGAACGTGCCCGACTGGGGCCGGACGTAGAGATCGAGCGTCCTATAGATAAGGAGGAAGAGCAGGGTGCCGACCAGGCCGCTGTAGAAATAGAGGGATTGGGGCGGGAACCCCTCGTGGCGCATGGGGATCCAGCCGCTGTCGAAGCGGATCCACGCTGCCAGCATAATGCCGCCGTACACGGCCGCGGCGTCGAAAACGATCGCCAGCAGGCTGCACAGTACGTCGAAGGTGTCCCGGACTCTCATGGGCGGGATGATAGTATGGAGGAATGGGGGAAGGGAAGACCGCGGATTACGCGGATGGCGCGGATGGGATGATTGTTGAACCGCGGAGGACGCGGAGGTTCGCAGAGCTCTTGACTGTTTGTGTAGCTTGAACAGCAATCTTCAATATCCCCCAACCTCCGCGCACCTCTGCGTCCTCTGCGGTTAAATTCCCTTCTTCTCCTATTGCCCGCGAAATCTGCGTCATCCGCGGTTAAAACCCGAAGTTCTTCCGGACGGTAAGGAGCTTCGAAAGCAAAGTTCCAATGATTGGAAAAATGATTTAGATTTTTTCCAACGACTCGTGCTGCGTAGCGAAGTCGCTACTTCGCAGAGTAGCATTGGAAAAAGCGAAGGAGATGCCCATGCCCAAGGTCCTGGTTCCGCTGGCGGATGGCTGCGAAGAGATGGAGGCGGTGATCATTATCGACACGCTGCGGCGCGCGCAGTGGGAGGTGACATCGGTCGGGCTCCGGGACGGCGTCGTGACGGCGTCGCGCGGCGTGAAGCTCGTGCCGGACACGACGTGGGAGAAAACGAATCCCGCGTCGTTCGACATCCTCGTCGTGCCGGGCGGCAACAAGGGCGTCGAGAACCTGATGGCGGATGCGCGCGTGCTCGGCGCGCTGAAGCAGTTCCAGCAGGCCGGCAAGCTCGTTGCCGCGATCTGCGCGGGCCCGCTCGTGCTGCAGAAGGCCGGCGTTCTCGACGGAAAGAACATCACCTGCTATCCGAGCGCCGCGCCGCAGATCACGAAGGCGAAGCGACTCGACGACCGCGTGGTGAAAGACGGCAATGTGATCACGAGCCAGGGACCGGGCACGAGCATCGCGTTCGCGCTCGCGATCATCGAGCACGTCGATGGTCGCGAAAAATCAGCCGAGGTCGCGAAAGAAATGGTGGCCTAGCGATTTTACGTTTCCTGATTTTCCCTAAGAAAAAGTACAAAAAACACTTGTATTGCCCCGCAACCGTAGCAGAATCGCCCCCGAGTTTAGACGCACGGCGCGATCTAAAGTGATCAGGCAATAACGAAGGAGGATTCACACATGGCGTTAACAAAGTCTCAGACTGCGGCCAAGCTGGCGGACGCGACGGGTCTCACGAAGAAGCAGGTCAATGCGTTCTTTGAAGATCTCAGCAAACTGGCGTACAAGGAAGCGAAGAACAGCTTCGTGATCCCGGGCCTCGGCAAGCTCGTGCTGGTTCAGCGCAAGGCTCGCATGGGTCGCAACCCGGCGACGGGCGAGACGATCTCGATCCCGGCCAAGAAGGTCGTGAAGTTCCGCGTGGCGAAGGCTGCGAAGGACGCGATCCTCAGCAAGAAGTAATCGGATCGGTTTGGATTGATGAACGGGAGGGGGTGGAGCGATCCATCCCCTCCCTTTCTTTTGGTAGGGCCCGCTCGCTGAGCGGGCCATGGACGGCTCAGCGAGCCGTCCCTACCGCTCCGCCACGACGTCGT
Source organism: bacterium (assembly GCA_043802525.1). GTDB lineage: Bacteria > Verrucomicrobiota > Kiritimatiellia > CAIVKH01 > CAIVKH01 > JAZDKY01. The sequence continues at coordinate 14,053 of JAZDKY010000107.1, read as the reverse complement.
TTCTCTGCTCCCCGACGCCATCCACGCCCACCTCCACGGTATCGCCCGGGCGGAGCAGCATGGGTGGATTGCGCGCGAAGCCCACGCCCGCGGGTGTTCCTGTACTGACGATGTCGCCGGGTTCCAGGGTGATATTCGAACTGATGAACGCGATCAGGTGCGGGATTCCGAAGAGCATGGTCTTCGTATTCCCGTCCTGCAGCGTGGCGCCGTTGACCTTGGACCAGACGCAAAGGTGTTGCGGATCGGGAATCTCATCCGGGGTGACGAGGAACGGGCCGAGGGGACAGAACCCGTCGAAGCTTTTGCCTCGGAACCATTGTTTCCCGTCGCGCTGCGCGTCGCGGTCCGTGACGTCGTTGAGGACCGTGTAGCCCGCGATGTGCCTGAGCGCGTCGGCCTCGGCGACACGGCGCGCAGTCTTTCCGATCACGAGGGCCAGTTCGGCCTCGATGTCGACGCGCTTGCTCCCGCGGTGGATCACGAGCGGGTCGTGCGGGCCGGCCAGGGACGTCGTTGCCTTGGAAAACAGGATGGGCGACGTGGGGATATCGGCGTCGAACTCGGCGGCGTGGTCGGCGTAGTTTTTGCCGAGGCAGACGATCTTGCCGGGCCGGGCGACCGGCGGCCCGAGGCGCACGGACTGTGCGTCGACCCACTTCGTGTCCTGTTCCAGCAGCAGCGCGCGGAGGCGCTCGATGCCCCAGCGGGAGAAGAAGTGTGCGTTGAAGTCCTCGATGTCGAACGCCATCGCGCGGACGTCGAGGATGCGTGCGCGTCCGGGTGGATCCTCGATCCACACGCCGGGCCGTTCGCGGCTGGGGGGGCCGTAGCGAAGCAGTTTCATAACGTGCAAAGAAGAAACGTCGAACGCTGAACATCGAACGCCGAACGTTGAAGGAAAGAAATCCGCATTCGAAGTTCGAGGTCCGACGTTGGGTGTTCGACGTTCACTCCTTTTCCTTCGGTTTTGACGTTGCTGCGCCCTCGGGTCCCAGCGCGGCGCGGGATTTCCCGATCGACTCGAGGACGAGGTCGGCGGTGCGGAAATGGCACTTGCTTGTTTCGAGCAGGATTTCGGCCCCCTTTTTCTCGATCAATTGCCGGGCCGATTCCTTGACCTTGTCCGACGCGCCCTTGGGGATGTCGATGCCGTAGGTCTGTTTCATCTTGCGGAGTGCGCGGATGAACGCGGCCCGCGCGAGGATGGACGCGGCGGCCACGGCGGGGTCCGACTCGGCCTTCGTGCGCTGGATGAGTTTGATGGCCTTGCCTTTTTGCATCAGTGCCTGCTCGATCTGGCGGGTCGGGCCGAACTGGTCGGAAATGGCGCGCGGGCAATCCGGGACCGCTTCGAGGAGGTTTTCGATGGCGCGCGCGTGGCCCCAGGCGAGGATGCGGTTCACGTTGCGCATGGACTGGTAGAGCCGGTTGTAGGCGCGGGGCCCGATGGCGACGATACCGAACCGGTTGCCGAGGACCCGCGCGATGTCGTCGGCGATCTCCTCCGCCTTGCGGTCCGAGGTAATGGTCTTGCTGTCGCGGACCTGGAGGCCTTGGAAGACCGGGACGAGCGAGGCATCGACGTATGCCGCGGCGATGACGAGCGGACCGAAGAAATCGCCCTTGCCGCTTTCATCGATGCCCATGTGGGGCTCAAATGTTTCCGGAGAGAGGACGGCTTCATAGCCGAGGCGGGCCTCCTTGAGAACCTCGGGTTCGAGTGTGAAGGTGACCCAGTCCTGCGCGCCCTTGCCTTGGACGACGCATTTGCCGCTTTCGTAAAGGGCCACGTTGCAGTCGTCGCCCTCCACGGCGATGACGGTATAGGGAATGGTCCGGGGACGGTAGTTGCCCGAGCGCAGCAGGTGGGTCAGTGACTTTTGTTGGGGAGAGGTCAACTTGAAGGTAAACGAGGTCTTTTTCATGGGAGGAATCGGGCGGACGTTAGCAGAAGCGCAAAGGTGTGACAACAAGCCCGGATGGTGCATCGACGACGATGCACCGTGCGGACAAGCCGGTCCCCGCGGATGTGCGGGCGGTGTGCACGGAATAAATATCCTCTAAATAAGTTGACCCCTTGATCCCCTGAACGATATAAAGTGTTGAAGCTCGGGTATATGATCCTAGCGTCGGGTGTCCACGTGGGGCGACAAAACGAGTTCGGATTCACTTTCTTGTTACGTTGGAGGGATGAAAACATGATGCGCAGAATAGGATTCGCCGTGCTGGTTGCGGGAATGGTCATCGGTGTTCAGCCATCGTTTGCTGCCGATGCAACGATGCCGGAATCTTCGAAACCGAAGACGGAGGCCAAGAAACTCCAGACGCAACTGGTTACCGAGGGCGAATTCGCCCACTGGCTCGTCCAGGTGCTGGGTCTTTCCCGATTCCTTCCCGCTGCCCCGAGCGACCAGGAGTGTTTCGCCGTCCTTCTCCAGAACAGCATCAAGCCGAAAGACGGATGGAACGCGACCAACACCGTCACGCGCGGAACGCTGGCCCGGGTGACCGTGCAGGCCATGGGCAAGGCTGGCGAAGTCAAGGATTCGTCCAAGGACGAGTCCTACATCGAATTCCTGCGCGCCATGGGTATTGAAATCGGGACGATCGGCGAGGCGGTCGAGACGCTGGAGGCGCTTGAAGCTCCGCTGGCGAATGAAGCCATCTCGGTGAGAACCGATCCTCTTTCCAAGGTGCATCGCATCCGCCCGGTGGATGAACAGCAGTTGGGCGCGGACATGTCGACGATCACGCGGGTATTCACCGAAGCCGTTGTGCCGCCGGGACCGCCCCCGATGACGCCCAACTAGAGTTCCGCGAATTTCATGCAATCAAGACGAGGAGGCAGACTCATGAAGTGGTCGAAGCGCAGCAACGCGTTGTTTCTGGCACTGTCGTTACTGGCCGGTGGGTCATGGGCCGCCGATGAAACCCGTTCATTCCAGGTGAAAAACCGCCTGCGGTTTGAATATGACGACAACGTCTATGAGCGGGCGAACGACACACAGGACAGCTTCAAGATTGTTGAAGAAGTGGAATTCCTGGTTAACCTGAACCTTCCGCAGAGTTTTGTGGGATTACGGTATCGCCCCACGTTCGTCTGGTGGAGCGACCGCGAGTCCGATGATACAGACTTTCACCACGACTTGGACGTCACTCTTTCTCACACCTTTACGGAGCGCCTTTCGATCAGCCTGAAGGATACGCTCCGCTTGGCCGAGCAGTCCGAGGCCATCGACCGCGGCACCGTGGTGCGCGAGAACAACGATTTTATCTACAACACCGCCGATGGCAAACTGGCGTATAAGCTTGGTCGTGGCACGCGGGCGGAAGCCGGTTATCGGAATACGATCCTGCGTTACGACGAGAACGATGTTGCGGACACCGAGGACTACGACATCAATGCCGGTGGTTTGACGCTACGCCAGCAGATCCTGAAAAAAACCGTCATCGCCGGCGAGTATCGCTACGAAGCCATTGACTACAACGGCCCTGATCGGGGCGCTGAAAGTCACTACGCGGGTGCCGGTTTTGAGCAGATCTTCAGCCCCAACCTGGTCGGCAATCTCCGCGCGGGTTACCAGATGAAGCAATTCAATGACAACAGCATCGACGATGCGAACCAGCCTTATGCCGATGCCGCGATGACGTATCTGCCTTCGCCACGGACGCGCCTGACGGCCGGCGCGGGCTACTCGCTTTTCGAAGCTGATGTATACCCGTACGCCAGCCAGGATCGCACCATGCTTTTCCTGAGCGTGGCGCATGACCTGACGGCCAAGATTTCCATCTATGCTTCCGGAAGCTACCAGCTCAGCCAGTACAACGCCGATCAGTCCATTGAAGACGGTGTTGCGGATGGTGACGAAAACGTCTACCAGTTCAGCGCGCGGACGAGCTGCAAGATCAACCGCAGCAACTGGGTGGAAGTGGGCTGGCAGTACCTTGAACTTCAGTCGGATATTCGTGAGGATTTCGACCGGAACCGTATTGAACTTGGCTGGAGGACGCAGATCTAATCCCCCGCGCCCGGCCTGAGCCGGGCGTCATTTCCCCGCGTGAAATCGCGCCGGGCTGCACCAGCCGGGCGGGCAGAAACCGGACATGTCCATGGAAGACCAGCAGGAAGCGCAGCTTCATTTTCTTGATTACTGGCGGGTCATCCGGTCGCGCAAGGAAATCATCATCGCGGTGGTCCTCCTCGTCGTTCTTACCGGCGTGGCCTACACGCTGACGCTTCCCAGGATCTACATGGCCAATGCGCGCATCTTGGTCCGCGAGGACGCGATGGATGTGGACGTATTCGAACGCCAGTATGTGGCCAGCTACAATCCGTATTTCCTCAAGACCCAGTTCGAGATCATCCAGTCGCGTCCGATCCTCAACCAGGTGATCGACAACCTGAACCTGCAACAGGTCTGGGGATCGAAGCTCGGCGAAGAAGGCGGCACGCTCCGTCGCGAAGATACCCTGCTGCTCCTCGGGCGTAGCCTCCGGGTCAACCAGTACCGCGACACCAGCCTTATCGACATCCAGGTCTACCGCGAGGACGCCGAGGAAGCGGCGCGCATAGCGAACGAAATTGCCGCGGTCTACCGCGACCAGCGACTGTCCGTCAAGCGGCGGGAGATCAAGCGAGCCGTCGATGCGCTGGAGAACGAGCTCAGGAAACAGCAGGACAAGGTGGGTCTGGCGGAAAACGAGCTGGAAAACGTTCGCAAGCAGGGTGGGGTCAGCCTGGTCTCCAAGGGGCTCCGCGCCGACAAGATGCGGTTGCAGCAGTTGGAGGGTGACCGTATTGCCGCGCGCGTGGAAATGATTGTCCGAAAGGCGCGCCTCGACCAGCTCGACGCCCTCGAGGGCGTCGAGCTGATGAACGCTTCGTCGTATATCGTGAACGACCAGTCGCTCGTGATGCTCCGGAAACAGCTGGTCGATACGGAGGTGCAGCTTCGCCTGCTGCTCGAGAACTACGGTGTCAATCATCCTGAGGCCAAGCGGCTGCAGGCCGGCGTGGAGGAGCTTCGCGAAAAACTGAATGAAGCGCTAGCGGGCTTGAAAACGGGTATCCGCGCGGATTTCGAGGTTGCGAAAGCCAAGTTTGACGCTCTTGAAAGTGAGTTGGCCGCAGCGAAGGTGACCGACATTGAGACCGAGCGGAGTCAGTTCCTTCCGTTTGACAAGGCGGAGCGCAATGTGGCCGTGCAGCGCGACATCCTCAACGCGCTCCGGTCCCGCGTCGCGCAACAGGGCATCGAACTGGAGGTGCCGCGGACGCCTGTCGAGGTGATCGAACCTGCCGAACCCAATACCCGGCCGGTCAAACCCAACTACGCGATGAACATCATCCTCAGCATCATTCTCGGAATCGCGGCTGGCATCGGCCTCGCGTATTTTATCGAGTATCTCGATACGTCCGTGAAAACCGTGGATGACGTGGAGCGCTTCCTCGGCCTGTCCGTGATGGGCGTCATTCCCCAGAAAGTGCGCTCGCTGCTGGAGGAGGGGCCCGACAGCCCGCACGCCGAGGCGTATCGCGTGTTGCGCACAAACATGCAGTTTACAAACAAGGGCGGGCATGGTGGCGCGTTCGCCTTTGTCAGTGGCGGCGTGGGCGAGGGTAAATCGACGACACTTTTCAATCTTGCGTACGTGTGTGCCCAGATGGGCGATCGCGTGCTCATCGTGGACTCGGATCTCCGCCGTCCCGTGCAGCACACCTTCCTGGGCATGAGCAACCGGCACGGCCTGTCCAATGTGCTCATGAAGGACATGCAGCTCGAGGAGTCGATCAAAGCCACCAGTGTCCCGAATCTGCACTTTTTGCCGAGCGGGAAACACCCACGGTCGTCGCTGGGCCTCCTTGATTCGCAGAAAATGCGGGACCTGGTCACGGCGCTCAAGGTGCGCTACGACTTTGTGTTCTTCGATTCGCCGCCGATCGTCGGCGTAAGCGATGCCTCGATCCTCGCCAGCGAGGTGGATGCCGTCCTCCTGGTTGTCCAATACCGCAAGTATCCTCGCAGCATGTCGACGCGCGCCAAGCGCATGCTGGAAAATGTCGGTGCCACGGTTCTTGGCGTCGTGTTGAACAACATCAACATCCTCCGGGACGACTATTACTACTATTACCACTCGTACTATTCGCACTATAACCAGCCGGACGAAGCGGAGGCCACCGGCGAGGCGGCCCTCCATGAGGAAAAAAAAGAGGAAGTCTTCTAGAGATGGCTCGTCTGGCCAGATTGCAGTTGATGGTCGCCGTTGCATGCGCTGCGCTTGTCGTGGTCGGATGTTCGACGGTCCAGAAGAAGACGGGTGGCGCTCCGGCGAAACCGGCAGCAAAGCCTGTGCCCAAGCTTTCCGCGTCGGCGACGTCGATCAATATTTCGACCAGCGTGCAAGCTGCCGCCCCATCCAGGAAGGATCCGGTGCCGCCTGCTGCTCCCGCACTTGCGGCTTCGGCCGTGAAGTCCACTCCTCCCGCGTTGCGCGAGAGCACGGCGACGGCGTACAAGCTGCGCGGCGGAGACCCGGTCATCATTTTCCTGCGCGGCATCCTTCCCAAGGATGACGAGTTGCAGGACATCATCGATGAAGCCGGATACCTGAACCTGCCGTACATCGGCGCCATTCTGGCGGCCGGCAAGACCACCTCCCAACTCGAGAGCGAAATCCATAACACCTACCTCGAGAAGCTGATTTACAAATCGGTCACGGTCAACGTGGTCCTGCCGTCCCAGAGTTTCTTTGTGCGGGGGGAGGCTCGGATTCCCGGACGTTTCCCGCTCATCACCGGGATGACCGTGCTTCAGGCGATTTCCGCGGCGGGCGGCTACACGGACTATGCGAATCCTAAGGACGTGAACATTATCCGCGGCGGGAAAGGCTTCCGGGTTAACGCCCGGGATTTTGAGCGGCATCCGGAGAAGGACGTTGCCATCGAGCCGGGTGACGTGATCGTCATTCCGCGAAGCTTTTTCTAGCAGCTTGAATGGGTCGCGTCGTCATGGCCTCGACCACGGTGCAATCATCCGTACACACGCCCCCGACCGCGGGGTTACCCTCGAAGCGCCGCCGCCGCCCTCCGTCGATCCCGCGCGCGCAGTCCATCTACGAAGGGATTGCTCTCGCACTACTCGCCGTACCGGCCGTGGCTGGAATCTGGCTTTTTGGTGCCGTGCGGATCTGGTCCTTCGGTCCCCTGATCGTCTCGTCCATGGCCGGCGCCCTGATGACGCTGATCGAGCCGTTTTTCTTCCGGGATGCCAAGGGCGTGCGGATACCGCCGGGCGGTCTTATCGGCATCCTGTTCCTCGCGTGGGCGATCGCGCTGGTGCGCGGGGCTGCCGTGCCCTATGCCGCATGGATCGAGGTTCTGCGCATCGCCTCGTATGTGGCGGCATACTGGGCATGGACCGCGCTGGCGGGGCACGGCCGACGCTGGCGCTGGCTGCTGGGTTGTCTGCTGGTGTCGGGCACCCTCATGGCTTGGTATGCGCTGATCCAGCATGGACAGGAGTCGCGCATGGTGCTCACCGTGGAGCGCCCGCAGGTCTATGCCATGCGGGCCAGTGGCGCCTATATCTGCCCGAACCACTTTGCGAGCCTGCTGGAAATGCTGATTCCGCTCGGCGTGGCGCTGGCGTGTTGTCCGTCGGCCGGCATGCCGATACGGCTGCTGGGCGGGTACAGCGTGCTGGTGTTCCTCCCGCCGCTGTTCCTCTCCCAGTCCCGCAGCGGTTGGATCGGCGCCGTGGCAGGTTTCACTGCAACGGTCTGCATTCTGGCCCTGCGGAAAAGCACGCGGCGTTTTCTTGTCGTCCTGTGCATCACGCCGCTGGTCGTGGCGTCCGCCGCCTGGCTCACGTGGGAATCGTCGCCCATGGTGCGCGAGCGCGTGGCCGACGCGATGCGGGGCAATGTTCGTCTCCAGCTCTGGCAGGACACGGCATCGATGATTCGTGAGCAGCCCTGGATGGGCCACGGTCCCGGCAGTTACCGGTGGGTCTACCCGCACTTCAAGCGCCACATGACCGCCTACCTGGACCCACAGTTCGCCCACAACGACTATCTTCATACGCTGGCGGAATACGGTGCCATCGGCCTGTTTCTCTGCGCCGCAGCCGTGCTGGCCGTCGTGCTGAGAACCCTGCCGGCGTTGCGTCGCATCGAACATGACAAGGACGCCTGCATGGTGGCTGGGTTCATCGGCGCCATGGCCGCCGCGTTGGCCCACGCATGTTTCGATTACAATCTCCAGATTTTTGCGAACGTCCACGTTTTGGTCATGATGGCGGGCATTACGGCCGCGAGATTGTTCTGCGGGGGCACCCTCCTGCCCGTGGCAGCCGGCTCGCGCTGGTCCCGCCGCGTGTGCGTGCCGGTCGCGATTGTGGCGGTGTTACTGATGTTCTCAGCCGGGCAGGTCGTGGCATCGTACGCGTACAACCGTCGCGGCGACACGCGCCGGACGGCCATGGACTACGACGCGGCCCGCGGCGATTACAAGCGGTCCATGTGCATCGACTCCCGCAACTGGAGCCCTTATCTCGGCATGGCCCACATTCTTCGCACCAGGAGCTTCTGGAATCTCGACGCCGAAGCGCGCAAGGGGAACGCCAAAGAAGCCGAGGTTTTTTATCGGGAGGCGCTCGCGAGAAATCCGCTGGAGAGCTCTGCGCTGCTCGGTTTGAGCAAGCTCTACGCCGCCGTGGGCGACCAGCAGAAATCGCTGGCCGTGCTGGAGGATCTCGTCGCGAAGGTGCCGTTCCACAGGCTCTACCTCACGGAACTGGGCCTGCGTCTGCGGCAGATGGGGCGCTACCAGGAAGCGCTTTCCCGGTTCCTGGAAGCGAGCCATGTCGAAAACACGGAAATGATAGACCTGAACATCCGGTGGCTGCAGGAGAAGATTGGGGAGGGAAATCCAAAACCTGAGTAGTACCACGTACCCGGAGGGGCACGTTTACCCGCCTCTGGCGGTGCCGAAGGCTACCAGGGCTCCTGCTTGCCCGGGCAGCAGGCTCAGGTTTTCAGGTTCCCACGGAGTGACGTCCTGTGTACTATCCTGATGTAAGAACACGCGCATGAACGAAAACCTCCCGAGCCGCCGCGTCGCCTTCACGCTGATTGAACTGCTGGTCGTCATCGCGATCATTGCCATCCTCGTAGGCCTTCTCCTGCCTGCCGTCGGCAGGGCCAAGGAGAAAGCCCGGCAGATCAAGTGCGTTGCCAACGTCCGGCAGATCGTCGCGGGCGTGCTGATGTACGCAACGGACAACCGGCTGGTTTTGCCGACGAACGGAACCAGCGATACAGCCTTCATGACCGTGGGCGGGAAAACAGCTGCCGGCGTGAACGACAACGTGCGCCCCCTCTACACCTACATCAAAGATGGCGAGGTTTTTGAATGTCCGAGCGATCGCGGGGCATCGAGTTGGCCGACACCGGTCAGCGCGAACTGCTTTATTGCCTTTGGCTCCAGTTATGCCTATGCCACGGCGGATCGGGCCGGCGCGGGTATTGGAAGGGTCGCGGGCCTAAAAATGACGAGTACAAACCTGAGCTACACGTCGAAGAAAGTGGTGATGTTCGAACCACCACTCGAAGATGTCAATAGCATGAGTGCTGCGGCCAGTCAGTGGCACAGCTCGCGGCGCGCGAGCGTCATCGGGTTCCTCGACGGCCACTCGGACTTCATCACGACCAACTTCATCTCGATCAGTTCGGCCAACGCCTACTACTGACCCTACCGGATTCTATCCGCAACGAAACGATCGTTTCATCATCCAAGTGAGATGCTCTTTCCAAGCTGACGCACCGTTGGCCGTCAGCGTTCTTTCACCATGACGGTTTTCTCCGCCGATCGTGACGTGTCGCTGCATCGCGCAATCACGGTCAGGTCCTTTGCCGTGTCGGCGTCCAGCACGAGGAGTGCATCGTCCTCTTCGCGAAATGCGTCCGCCGGTGTCATCGGTGGCGAGACGGAAATGTCCTTGAACCTCGCAAAAGAAACACCGGCCATGACCCCGGCAGGCCCATCGCCCAGCTTGCCGTCCGGCTGGCCGGCCATGACGGTGTCGTTGACAAGCGCTTCCAATCCGCCTGATTCCGTTGCGCGCACGGCAATGCGGTACCAGGTGTCGGGTTCGAGATAGGCGCCGCGGGCTGCCGCGCGTTTGAATTTCCCGTCCTCGTAACGACCCAGCATCCATGCGCTGGTGTCGCCGCTGAGTCCAAAAAAGGAGAAGTTGAGCTTATCCTTGATATTGAATGCAAGGCCCCCCAACTGGCCTTTCATCGGCGGAACGTCGCGCGTGACGGAAAGGGAGGCCCGCAATTCACGCACGGGCTGGGTCATCTCGAAGCTGCACACGGCAAACGTATGGTCTGCCTGCAGGTAAGCCTGTTCACCATCCAGGCCCGTCTTGCCGGCGAGTAGACGTACCCCTTCGCGAGGTTTCTCCCCGGGACCCGGAAGGGCAAGCGGTTCAAACCAGTCGGTCCGCACTGTATCGTTTTCCGGATCCGTGCCGGACATCGTCAGGACCACGGTCCCATTGGTGTCCGTCATCCGTATCACGTCGCCCATCTCGGGCGGACGGTTAAAGCGGGCCACGTTGATGGCAACAGGCGGGCTTCGAACGGCTTCGTTGTCTTTGTACAGCGCGACGGCCTGCAGCCGGTTCGGTCCCGCGCCGAGGGTGGAAGGGTCGATGAGCAGGGCATGGTCCGCGGTGTATGCGGCGCGCGCCAGCACGCGCTCCTGGCAGATCACAGCCACTTCCTTCGGCATGCCCACAGGGCGGACGGTGAGTCGCAGCGGATGATCAATGTCAACCTCGGCGTTGCTCGAGACGCCCAGCAGAACGCAGGCGCGGGCATGGTTGCCGACCTCGAACCCTGCGGTGGCATAGGATTGATGGCGCACTTGCTGGCGCGCGTAGGCGATCACGCGCAACTCGTGATAGCCGTCGGTCAGCGGCCGCGTGTCGATCTTGAGTTGGGGATCTGTGGCCGCATGCATGACCGCGCGGCCATCCAGCAGGAACAGCAGTTCCGGGTTGGGCTGGCCCAACCCCGGCCACAGCGTGGCCATGAAGTCCGCTTCGCCCTCCACGGGTTTTGATTCGTCGGAGAGGTTTACGAGCGTGATTTCCATGGGCTGGCCCCAGGGCCGCGCGAGCGGTTCACCGACCAGCAGGATTTGCATGGGGGAGCGAATCGACAGGAAGAAACTCTCGATCATCGTGCAACCGGACGCGTAGTGGTCAAAAAAGCGCGCGTGCGGAAACTTCATCCAGATCGACAGCGGTTCCGTCACGGTGCCGGCCGAGGCCGTTGCGCCGGCGCGAAGCCACTCCGTCAACACGGCCTGTTCCGGGGCGTCGAACAGGGCGGCGAAACTGGTGAGGTGCTCCGCCATCGCGCCCGGCAGGAATGAACCGGTCTGTTCGGGCGCGGGCCACGACGTGCCCATTTGCAGGCCCATCAGGGCGGTTTCCTTCGACGGTGCATTCGAGGTGATGACGGCGTTGATCCCGCGCGATTTCAGGGTCGACTGGACCCGCGGGAATTGCCACTCCCTGCAGCGCGAACGGACGTCGTCGCTGACGACGAATGTGACGGCTGGTGACGGAGAGGAATTATCGGACACAACGCCGTACTTTATGTTGCGCACGACCTGGTCCACCGGCATCCCGCGGGACCCTGTGAAGCCCAGCATCATGCTGGGCAGCGGCATCGCCTGGCGGAGCAACGGCGTGAACCGTTCGAATGTGATCGAGTCGCCCTCCGGGCCGTCGACCTTGTCAGGGCCGCGAAAGAGGGCAGAGAGATACGTTCCGTCCTTGATCATGGCCGTGTCCGGAAGCGTATTGCGCGCGAACGTAATGCCCTGCAGCGACACCTCGGGATCGCTGGTAATTCGGACGGGGAAATCGGCCGAATAGATCCAAGCCAGGATGTGGTCTTCGATACGGCGTTCGCGGATGACTTTCCGGGCGGGATCCCAGATCAATTTCGTAAAATCCTCGGGCGACATCGTGGCTTCGGGTTCGAGGACCGAGTCGGGCAGGTGGAGAAGCACGATATTTTGCGGGGGAATGTGGCGCAGGTGGACGAAGTAATTGGCCACCTCCAGCGACCGTGGTGAATTCTTGTTCACCAGGACGGCCACTTCGTGCGGGCCGAGCGCCCAGCCTACACCCGGAAACAGCCAGCAGGCGAAGGCGAGGAGTTTAACCACGGATGAACACGGATGGACGCGGATGGCCGAGGCAACGCAGGTGTGCATCATAATCCGTGTTTATCCGTGTCCATCCGTGGTTGTCAGAAGGCTCCCCGCCCGCAGGCGACTTCGCGAATGGTGCGAAACAGGATCACGACGTCCAGCCATACCGACCAGTTGCGCACGTAGTACGTATCCCACCGCACCATGCCAAGGTGTCCGGCGTCGCTCCGGCCGGACACCTGCCAGAGGCCCGTGACACCCGGGCGGACCCGCTCGCGCAGTTTGCGGACGCGCTCGGGCAGCTCGTCGTAGTGATAATCCGGCAGGGGGCGCGGTCCGACAAGAGATACTTCGCCGCGCAGCACATTGATCATCTGGGGAAGCTCATCGAGCGACGTGCGGCGGAGAAAGGCGCCGATCCGGGTGACGCGCGGGTCGTTGCGGAGCTTGAAGTTGGCGTTCCACTCGTTGCGCAGATCGGGGTCGACATCAAGCCGGTCACGCAGGGCACGTTCGGCGTCGGGCCGCATGGTGCGGAATTTCCACAGCGTGAACGGTTTCCTGTCCTTGCCGATGCGCCGCTGACGGAAGAAAGGATTGTGACCGTCTTCGAGCCAGACGAGCAGTGCCAGGAGCAGACAGCATGGAATCCAGAGCGGCGCGGTCAATACGGCGAATGTCATGTCGTACCCGAACTTCGCGATGCGCGCGATCGGATCGAGCAGGTTGCTGGAGATTTCCAGTCCGAGGATGCCGACGAAATCCCGTGGCTTGACCCAGAGCGAGGGGGCGTCGAGCAGGTCCGGGATGATGACGACCTTGCGGTACATGGCGAGCGGGCCTTCGAGGAGATCCAGCGACCTGTCCCGTGCCAGCGACGGCATGGCAAGGATGGCGACGGGCGCTTGTGACGTACACGCTGTCGTGGCGCCGAGCACGGGAAGTCCGGCCATCAATTCCCCGGTGCCTGCCAGCTCGTCGTTGAATACACCGATGGGGTGGTAGCCGAGCCCTCTTTCCTCCTGCAGCGCCTCAATGACGCGGGGCCCGGTCTCGCTGTCTGCATAGATCACCACGGGCACGCCCCACACATTGCGCATGAGCAGGCTGCGTTTCATCTGCAGGCGCAGGAGGGGCAGCAGCACGAGGCTGAGCATAAAACCGGTCGTCAGGGTCAGGCGGCTCGTCTCGCCTGCCGCCTTGCCCCAGAACAGCATGACCGTGGTGCCGGCGAAGACGGTGGCCAGCAGGAGCACCGTCCGGCGCAGTTCCTCGGCGGGTCCAAGGCCCCAACCTGGGAGCAGCTTGGCCACGACTGCGCCAATCAGCCAGGCCGCCACGAGGATCCACATCCACGACGCGAACATCGTGTCGCCCTTCCAAACGTAACGGATCAGCGATCCGATCAGCAGCGATCCTGTGAGCGCCGTGGCTTCGCCGAGGCTGATAAAAAACGCATTGAGCGCCAGCCGGCTGTGATAGGCAAACGGCCGCATGTCCGCCATCAAGGCCCAACCCCGGGATGGCGTCGGGTCCTTGCCGGTGGTCCGCGTCCGGTTTGCCGCTGCTGACGTAGGCGTAGGGTATGACATGGGACTGTCTTGCTGCCGGAAAAAGGATTCTAGCCCTTCACGGTCGGATTGCCAGAGAGAAAAGCGCTTAGCAAGGACCGACCCATGGCTTATTCACGAACGGGTTTTGAACGTGGGGTAACGTGCTGTGATGAAACGCATTGCGGGCGATGCGTGTTCGGCGCCCATAGCGGATTGGAAATCGGTCATGGTGGCATGCTTCCGTTTCGCGTCGCGCGATCGC
>JAZDKY010000106.1:0-6421 GCA_043802525.1 bacterium | reverse complement strand
CGTGGATGCCGCGTTTACATTCGTCCCCGGCGTCTCGCTTAAGTAATAAATCCGGTTGGTCGCCACCCCCCGCGCGCGCACCGTGCGATACGCGAGATCCGCCAAGTGCTCGATCGCCACGCGCTTCACCGACTGCGTCGGCCCCCCCGCCACCACGATCACCCGTTCGTCGTACCCCACTTGCTCCACGTAGCTCTGCTTCGGCAGCGACACGCTGTTCCACACGTCCTGCGCGTAGTAGATGATCTTGTACGCGCCTTCCTCCGCGAACCCGTCGTGGCTCCCCTCATACCGCCCGTTCTCCGCCGAATACGTCAGCTCGAGCTCCGGTATGTTCTGTACCGGGTCCGCCCCGTTCGTCGGGTTGTGCCCCGGCGGTACCACCAGGCACCACACCCGCTCGACCGGATATCCCGACACCACGTCCCGCGCCCACAACCCCGCCGTCGTCCCCCCGATCAGCGCCTGCCGCCCGCACACCAGCCCGATCTGCGGAAGATCCTTCCCCGCCACGAAGCTCGCCCCCAACAACACGTTCGTCCCCTCCTGCCCGCTCCCGTTGTCCGCGTACGCCGCCTGCTGGTATGTCCCCATCGCCTCCTGCGCCTGCTCGTAGGCCGTATACACATCCTGCCCCATCAACACCCCGCCGAAGAACGCGTCTGAAAAGCTCACCAGCCCATTCGCCAGAAAATACGCCGGCTCGTTCGTCCCCGACGACGCGATCACGATCCGTTGGGCTATGCCCGTGTACGTCAGTTCGTTCGCCAGCGCCTGCGCGTTGCAGAAGTCCAGCACCACCGTCACTTCCGTCGTGTACGCGTCCTGAATCGCGTCCAGCCAACCGTCGAGCACCGGCCCCGTCAACGTCTCGGAACCGTTCAACCGGAAGTACCCGTTCGTCCCCGAGTCCCCCCCATGGTCCACCAGGTACACGAACAGCTTATTCGCGTTGCCCACCCAGTTCGTGAACGTCGTCTGCGCGTTGGCCAGCGTCGCGGTCAGGTCGATGTCATCCGCGGCGCCGTCCCCGTCGATGTCCCGGGACGGGTCCTGGCTCAGGTACTGCACGTTCTCCTTCCCGTAGCCGCGGTACAGAAGAATGTTGTATGCGTTGTTCGCGAGATAATCGGTTGAGGGCCACAGCGGATCCTCGCCGCCCTTCGTCCCCGCGATCATCACCGCCTTGCCCGCCGCCGCGATCTCCGCCGGACTGATTACGTTCAGGTACGCGCGCCCGAACCTCGCATCCCCGTCCCACGCCTCTGCCACGTCCACGCAGTCCGATGTGGGGCCGGCTTCGTAAAGAACGGAAGTGACGCTCAGGGACGTAAGGGACCCGCCGCTGGGGTTCTCCAGTCCGAACCACGTGATTGGGTTGGTCGAGCCGGAAGCGCCCAACGTCACCGTGTTCTCCGCCACCACGGTCTTGCGCGACGGCGTCACCACCAGTTGCGGACAGAGCGCCACCGCGCCGTTCGTCGCGGTGGTCACGCGCCCGAGCCGATTCAGCGCCAACGCTTCATCATTCGTATCGACCAACCCGTCCAGATTCATATCCCCCGGCAGGTAGCCCGTGCGCCCTGTCTGCTGCTGCACGATCGTGGCATCGGCGTTTCTGACGCGCCCTTCCCCGTCCGCGTCACCGGCCACCAGACCCCACACGCCGGCTTCCAGTTCCACCGCTCCGTTCGTCCCGCCTTGGTACTGGATTGAGTCCGTCGTGAAGTCGTAGTTGACCAGCGTGTTGGTATACGCCACCGGCCCTGCCGACATGGCCGAGAGATGGTTCCGGTGTTTGACCACCACGTAGTAGCCATGGTTCGGCGTACACTCCAGGCGCAGCCCCGGCGCTCCCTCGTCGGTCAGCAGTACGCCGTCTTCGCGGACGAACACGCTGTGTGACGCCGCCACGGCCAGACCGTTGGTCTCCAGGAGCTGGGCCAGCACCCAGTCCACCGCGTTGGTCGGAATCGCCGATGCCAGCCGAGAATCCTCGCAGTAGGGAGACAGGCTCGGGATCGACAGCGCCGCGCTCATCCCGTTGCTTGCCGCGTCATACGGCCCTTCCAGCAGCACCCGCGCCTCCGTGGACACGGTGTATTCGTACGCCCCCATGTCCACGCGCCCGTTGAACAGCCGCGGGTTCCCGTCCAGGTCCGACGCCCCCGTCATCCACGCCTCGTTACGCCCGGCGTCGATGCACGTCGAGTCGGCGTTCAGTCGCAGGTTCGTCGTCGCCAGGTCCACGAACGACGGCGCATTGGAAATGTTCCCCGCTCCCGACGGCAGCGGCGTTGCGCAGGAGTTGGCGACTGTTCCGCCCCAGCAGTTGGCGCCGTCGGCCGCCGTATTGTAATAAACAATACAGTTGTACACCATGCCGTTGGCCGTCCCGCCGCCCGTATTCGCCGAGTTGCCCGAAAGCGTGCAGTTGTTCAGCGTGCTGTACCTCGCTCCGCCACCCCATTCGGCCGAGTTGCCCGAGAACGTGCAGTGGTTCAGCACGCTCTCGTATGCCCCGCCGCCGTAACCCGCCGAGTTGCCGGAGAGCGTGCAGTGGTTCAGCGTGCCGTGGTACGCCCCGCCGCCGAAATACCCCGCCGAGTTGCCGGAAAGCGTGCAGTTGTTCAGCGTAGCGCCATACGCCCCGCCGCCGTAGTTGTACGCTGAGTTGCCGGTGATGATGCAATTGGAGACCACCTGAGACGCGTTCTCACACCACACCCCGCTGCCATTCCCATCCGCGTAGTACCCACCCGCTCGCGTCGCGCCGTGGGTCAGCGTGAACCCGATCAGGCCCGCGCCGTCGACCATGTAGACACAACGCACCGCGGCATCGCCGATGGGACCTTGCCCTTCGATCACCGTGACCTCCGGCCCGTTGATGCTGCGCACCGTCATCGGCTTGTGAATCGCCACCCGGTTGGTCAACCGGTCCGTGACGGTGGGATACCCCTTCACACCCCCCGTCGCGTACACCCCGTTGCTGACCAGGACCAGTCCCCCCGCAGCGCACGCCTCCACCGCCGCCTGGATGTTCGTCGCCGCGGTCACCCAGTTCGTGAACGGCGCCACGTGTTCGCTTCCCGGCGCCACGTAATGCGTCGCAGATTCCAGCGGCACCACCTGCACCGTCGCCGTCGCCGCAACACGGCCCGTGTAGTTCGAAACCGCCAGGACAATCTCATACACCCCCGCCGTCGCAAACGGGTGCAGAACCAGGCAATCGTTCGTGGCATACCCACCGTCGCCGAACGACCAGGCATGACCTCGTGCCCGTCCCTCGATATCCGTCTGAAACTCCACAGCGTACCCGACCGCCACGTTCGTGTAGTCCACCAGGATGGCCGCCGTCAGCGCGCCCGTGATCCCCGACGCCCAGTATTCGTCGCTGCCGATATCGACCGCCGCGCCGTTGGTGCGCGGCTCGTCGTCCCAATCCAGGGCCCATGACACGAAAGCGTTGCCCCCCGCGTTCCGACAGGTGGAGCCCTCCAGGAGGCGGGGATTCCCCGGGCTGACGAGTCCAGGCTGATTCGTCGTATTGCCCGTGCCGCCGGGATGCGGCAGGGTGCAGGAATTGGCAAAGTCACTTTCCGCGTGATTCGGCCCGTTGAGCGCTTCATTGTAGTACACGATGCCGTTGTGAATTGATCCGCCATAAACTCCGCCGCCGTAATAACTCGCCACGTTGCCGATGACCGTGCAGTTGTACTGCGTGCCGTAGATCGCCCCGCCGCCGTAATGACTCGCCGAGTTGCCCACAAGCGCGCAGTTGTTGAGTACGCTGTCGGATGCGCCACCGCCGTACCCCGCCGAGTTGCCGGAGAGCGTGCAGTTGTACAACGTGCCGTTGCCTACCCCGCCACCCCACTCGATCGCCCAGTTGTCGGTGAGCGTGCAGTCATACAGTGTGCTCTGATCTGTTCCGCCGCCGACACCCGCCGAGTTGCTGGAAAGCGTGCAGTTGCTAAGTGTACTGAAGGACGCCCCGCCGCCGAAGGGGTTAGCCCAGTTGCCGGAGAGCGTGCACTCATGCAGCATACTGTTATCTGCCCCGCCGCCATACTTCGCCCAGTTGCCGGAAAGCGTGCAGTTACTCAGCGTACAGTCATCCGCGCCACCACCCCAGTTCGCCGCCGAGTTGCCGGAGAGCGTGCAGTCATACAGCGTACTGTTGTCTGCTCCGCCGCCATAATTCGCCCAGTTGCCGAAGAGTGTACAGTTGTTCAATGTGCTGCTTTCCGCGCCACCGCCCCAGTTGACTACCGCGTTATTGGAGAGCGCGCAGTCATACAGCATACTGTTGTTTGCTCCGCCGCCAAAACTCGCCGAATTGCGGGACAGTGTGCAGTTGTACAGCGTGCCGTCATTTGCCCCACCGCCAAGATTGTTCGCTGCGTTGCCGGTCATCGTGCAATTGGAAACGACCACATTCGCGCTCTCGCACCACAACCCACCGCCACTGCGTTCGCGGTAGGAATCCCCTGACGAGCGCGTTGCGCCATTCGTGAGTGTGAACCCGATCAGGCCGGCGCCGTTCGTCATGTAGACGCACCGAACCGCCGCGTCGCCGTTGGTGACCGAGCCGGAATGGTATCTCCCCTTGATGCTCGTAAACGCCGGCCCGTTGACGCTGCGTACCGTGATCGGCTTGTGAATCACCACACGGTTGGTCAGCAGATTCGTGACTGCCGGATACCCCGCCACGCCACCCGTGTCGTATACGCCGTTGGTCACCCACACCATGTCACCGGCAGACGACGCATTGATCGCCGCCTGAATGCTCGTCGCCGCCGTCACCCAGTTGGTGAACGGCGCCACATGCCCGCCCGACAGCGAGACATATCTTTCCTCCCCCCGGACCGTGGCAGAGCCTAAGATTAGAACAAGGAATATGCGGAAAGCACGCACCCCCACGCAGCCACGCAAGAAGCCATCGGCCCCGGTTCCCACAGCCCTATCCCCCCCTCACATGCTTCGACCGTCTCCGTAACTATCAGCACCGAAAAGGATACCCCGGACCAGCCGCACTGTGCAGCGAATGGCGGCTGCACCGGGACTGGTTCAAAAACAGCGCCTTGGGCGATCTGCTGGACGAGGATGACGCGATCGCGGCCATCGATACGCTTTACCGCTGTCTCGACAAGCTCTGCGAACACAAGACGGACCTGTTCTTCTTCCTGAAGACACGGTGGGGGCTGTTGTTCAACGCTTCGTACAATGTGCTGCTCTACGACCTGACCAGCACGTACTTCGAGTTCGATCCGCCGGATGGAGGAAGGCCTGCGCCGCTTCGGCTACAGCCGGAACAAACGCTCCGACTGCGTGCAGGTGGTCATCGCCCTGATCGTGACCCCGAAAGGCTTTCCGATCGCCTACGAAGTGATGCCGGGCAACACCTCCGATAAAACCACGCTGCCGGATTTCCTGCGCCGGATCGAAGCGCACATCTTCGTCTCCTTCCTCGCCTACTGCCTGCTGGTTACGTTGAAGCAAAGAGGGAAAAGCAAAGCGCCCGGTCTGACCCCGCGCGCGATCCTCGAAAAGTCTAAATCCATGCAGATGATCGATGTCCATCCGCCGACCACGGACGGACGCCATCTGGTCCTGCCTCGCTACACCCAGCCGGGGAAAGACCTTCAGCTTCTGCTACATCAGCTCAACCTCACATTGCCGGAGCAACCACCGCCGCGCCTGGAAGAGCTGAGGGAATGCAGTGCAGACCTTTGAGTCGAAATCTAATCATCATGCTCGCGCTTGAAAGCGGCGGCTTCTTCGCGATCCACCCATTTCGGCAGGTTGGCGATCTCCGCCTCCGCAGCCACACGCACTTCCCGGCCCCGTTTGGCTTTGTTTGGATCCAGGATGACCACAGAGGAAACACCGATTGCAAGTCTGCTACGTAGCAATGTTGCTACGTAGCGAACTCGATATACCACTCCCTTCGCGCCGTACCCACCCTCCTCAGCCGTAACGATTCGCTCGCGGTCGAAAGAATTTGCGCAGGCAGCGAAACCTTTCATGGATGGTCGTACGGAAAAGGAAACCGCAAAAAGCGCAAGATACGCAAAGGGGAACCACGAAATACCCAGCGCGGCACAGCCGCAACCGAAGAGAGGAAACCACGAATGAACACGAATTCACACGAAACAAAAACGGTCCCCTGGCGCGGCAGCGTCGCAACCAAAGATGCAACCGCAAGGAAACAAGAGTTGAACAGAAGGAAACGGAGAGAACAGAGATGAATCCTAAAGTCTTCTCCGTTTTCTCTGTTGGCTCCTGTTCAAAATAGCAGGCACGAGGATAACCGGCGGCGCGACTGACCTGATTTTCAACCACGGATGCACACGGATAGACACGGATGAGGAAAGTGCTTCCGCAATCCATAACTCAAAATACGTCGTCACCGTTCGGT
>JAZDKY010000105.1:0-2328 GCA_043802525.1 bacterium | reverse complement strand
GATGCCCAACAGCCGTTCTGATTCTCGATTTGTCTCGATGAGGTTACCGGCCGCATCCGTGACGCTGATACCCAAGGGAAACGACTCGAACAGTACTCGATACTTTTCCAGACTGACACGCAGCGCCTCCTCCGCCCGCTTGCGTTCGGTGATGTTGTCGAATATGGCTACGAAGCATCCCTCTCCCGTACCGTAAACAGCGATCGATAGCCACGACTTTAACGGCTTGAAGTAAAGCTCGAACCGCTCCGACCGGCCCGTCAGGGTCACCCTTCCATAAGCCTCGAACAACTCCGGGTGAGATTCTCTTATGCCCGGGATTACCTCGGTGGCTCTTTTCCCAACGATATTCTTCAATCCCGTCAGTTTCTCGAAGGCGATGTTGACATCGAGATAGATAAAGTCCTGCGGCCGGTTGCCATCAAAAAGCATCCTGCAATGGGCGAATCCGTGAAGCATGTTTTCGAACAGCGAACGATAACGTTTTTCGCTTTCCGCTAATGCTTCTTCCCCCTGCTTGCGTTCCGTAATATCGTCATATATCGCGACGACTTCGCCTGACGCCAGCCGGTAAACGTAGTTCTCTCTCCATCCCGTGATGCGCTTGTCGTGGTAGAAGCTGACGGGATAGTGCTCGGGTTGCCCGGTTTTCCACACGCGCCGGAACACATCCAGAAGCCCGAACTCAACGACCCCCTGGAACACCTCCGTCACCCGCCGCCCAACGACTTCTTGCTTCGTTATTTTGTCAACTTGTTCGCCGGCGGGGTTGAGGTCGGTGAACACAAAATCCTCGCCATTCTGCCAGGCCGTGTAAACGGCCACACTGTTCTTGCTTCCGCCAAATAGCTCGCGGTAGCGCTCTTCGCTCTCCCTTGCCGCTTCGACCGCCCGCATAAGCTCGGCTTCGCGCGCGAAATTGCCGAGCGCAAAGGAGATGTCGATCGCGATCTCATCCAGCGCGGCGAGAAGCTCTTCGGTGAAGAACCCGGGCTCGTCGGCGTAGAGGTTGATGCAAGCGACCACGGTGTTGCGCTCCCGAATCGGAAACGCCGCCGAGGCCCGCACGCCGGAGCGCCGTGCCGCCTCGTGCCACGGCGCGGTCGCCGGGTCGTTCATGAAGTCGTTGCTGACGGCGTGCCGGCCGCTACGCAGCGCCTGTCCGGTAGGGCCGCGCCCAACAGGGTCGGAATCGTCGGTGGAGGTGCGCGCCTGTTCCACGTAGCCGGCGTCCTCGCCGTACTGGGCGACCGGTCGTACCCATGGATCTTGGGCGGCGATCGACCCGATCCAGGCAAAGCGGAAGTGGCCGTGTTCCACCGCGATGCGGCATATGACCGGGAACAGTTCCTCGCGGCTGGTGAGGCGCACGATCGTCTGGTTGGTCTGGGACAGCATGGCGTAGAGGTCTTTCTGCCGCGCCAACGCGCGCTCTGCCTGCTTGCGCTCGGTGATGTCGAGAACGGCGGCGATGAACCCGACGACTCGACCGGACGCATCGTGCTCCGGCGCATAGCTCACATGGACCGCGCGCGCTTCGCCCGGTGTTGCCGACAGCACAAGGTCGTACTCGATAGGCTGCCCTGCCAGCGCGGCCTCCATGTGAGGACTGGCCTGGGCGTAGGCTTCTTCGCCAAGCACTTCCCGCGGGTGCTTGCCAATAATGTCAGCCGGCCGCAGCCCAAACATCTGCGCGTAGAGCTGGTTCACGAACTTATAGCGCCGTTCGTGGTCGCAGTGGGCGATGAACACCGGCGCGTGGTTCGCCACGAACCGCAATTCTTCGTCACTGGAGCGCAGTGCTTCGGCCGCCCGCAACCGCTCCTTGTAATGGCGCACGCGCTGATGCCGCCAGACTAGGCCCACGGCGGTGCCGGCGGCGAGGAGCAGGGCGCCGATCAGGCTGGCCATCAGCCACAAATGCTCCGTGATCGGGTCAAAAACCTCCGCGGTATCGACGCGGGCGATCAGGAACCACGGTGAGCCGGGACCCGCGCGCATGGCGGCGATCACCGGCACTCCGCGGTAGTCCACGCCTTCGACGACTCCTTCCTGCCCCAGCGCGGCCTGCACCGCGGGCACGACTATGTTGTCCAGGGGGATGCGCAGCGCAAGGGCAGTGTTCTTCTGGAACCGGAGCTCGTTCAGGAACAGGACGTCGTTGCCGTCGCGGCGCACGAGCCGGGCCTCGGCGGTGCGGCTGGGCGTCGGCCAGCGCTGGATCATAGGATAGAGATACTGACTGGGGTCGATGTCGAGGACGACGACGCCCAAAGGTCGGTCACCATCCTTTGCGCCGACAATGGGGATCAGGATCGACAGATGGAT
>JAZDKY010000104.1:0-3167 GCA_043802525.1 bacterium | reverse complement strand
TCGCATTCAATTCTTGAATCTGGAGACGTAACCCCATGCTTGGACGTGACCCCATGCTTGGACCCGGGCATGACGCCGGATGAAACGATGACGTGGATACACGCAGGCGTCCCCGATCCCGTCGCGGCCTTCAACTTCCTCGTGCGCGCGTTCGAGCCGGACGAGGCCGCCGCGTGGCTGTGCGCCGGATTCAACGCGCGCGATGCCTCGGTGTGGCGGAACAAGGGCTGCACGGCCGGCCAGGCCGCCGAACTGCGCAAAACCTGACCCATCAAAGCAGGCTGCCCTATTGCCCGCGAACGGGCTACTCCCCCCTCCCCATGAAAATCGCTGGTTGCACGACGGCTCCGTTGCCAACGACAACCATCGGCGAGACGCCGATGGCAGCACGCGAGACGCGTGCCCTCCCCGGACCTCGCGGACTCTGCTTCTCAGAACACAAGAATTTGGGACACCGTCCAAGGATCGGACAGCCGGGAAAGCCCTACTTGTCTTCCGGAATCCGCATGCAGTAGAACGAGCGGTAGACGAAGACCAGGGCGACGACAAAGAAGAAGGCGCCAATGCCGGTCTTGATGGTCTGGTTGGTCATGGTCACGGCGATCTCGACGGCGAGCAGGCCGAAGAGCGTGGTGAACTTGATGACCGGGTTCAACGCGACCGAGGAGGTGTCCTTGAAGGGATCGCCCACGGTGTCGCCCACCACCGTCGCCGCGTGCAGCTCGGTGCCCTTCTGGCGCATGTCCACTTCCACGATCTTCTTGGCGTTGTCCCAGGCGCCGCCGGCGTTGGCCATGAAGATGGCCTGGAACAGGCCGAAGAACGCGATGCCGATCAGGTAGCCGATAAAGAAGTAGGCATTGAAGAACGGCAGCGCCAGCGCGAAGCAGAAGATGACGATGAAGATGTTCCACATGCCCTTCTGCGCGTATTCCGTGCAGATCCGCACCACTTCCTTGCTGTCCTTGTCCGACGCGGTGGTCGCGTCGAGATTCATGTTCTCCTTGATGAAGACCACCGCGCGGTAGGCTCCGGTCACGACGGCCTGGCAGGAGGCGCCGGTAAACCAGTAGATCACCGAGCCGCCCATGATCAGGCCGAGGATGATCTCGGGCTGCACGATGCTGAGGCTCGTGATCACGTTCCCGAACATGTTCTCAAGCAGGATGATGATGCCGAACACCATCGTGGTCGCGCCGACGACGGCGGTCCCGATCAGCACCGGCTTGGCCGTGGCCTTGAAGGTGTTGCCCGCACCGTCGCCCTTTTCCAACTGGTACTTGGCATTCTCAAAGTCCGGCTCGAAGCCGAAGTTCTTCCGGATGTCTTCCTTGATGCCCGGGCGGCCTTCGATCTGGCTCAGCTCGTAGACCGACTGCGCGTTGTCCGTGACGGGGCCATAGCTGTCCACCGCGATCGTGACCGGGCCCATGCCCAGGAAACCGAAGGCCACCAAGCCGAAGGCAAAGATCGGCGCGGCGAAGATGAACTTCGCCGGCATGAGGGACAGCAATGCCAGGTTCTGCGAGAAGTAGTACGAGACGGACATCAGCAACATGATGACCAAGCCCATCCAGAAGGCCGAGAAGTTGCCGGCCACGAAGCCGGAAAGGATGTTCAGCGAAGCGCCGCCGTGCTTGGAGCAGTTCGTGACTTCCTTGACGTGGCGCGAGTTGGTGCTGGTGAAAATCTTCGTGAATTCCGGGATGAGCGCGCCGGCAATCGTGCCGCAACTGATGATCGAGGACAGCACCCACCACAGCGCAGGCTGGGCGACGCCGTCATTGCCCGTGAAATCGCCGAGGAGCAGCTTGCTGGCGACGAAGGTGATCGCGATGGAAATCGCCGAGGTGAGCCACACCAGATGCGTCAGCGGGGCCTCGAAATCGAAGTCTTTCCTGGCGCTGAACAGCGCCTTGCTGATGACTTCGTTGATAAAGTAGGAGGCCAGCGACGTCACGATCATGAGGGCGCGCATCGTGAACAGCCAGATGATGAGCGTCGCGCACACGCCCGGGCTGGTCGCCAGCGCCAGGGAGAGGAAGGCGATCAGCGCAACGCCGGTCACGCCGTAGGTCTCGAACCCGTCGGCCGTCGGGCCGACGCTGTCGCCCGCATTGTCACCCGTGCAGTCCGCGATCACGCCGGGATTCTTCGGGTCATCCTCGGGGAGCTTGAAGACAATCTTCATCAGGTCGGACCCGATGTCGGCGATCTTGGTGAAAATGCCACCGCAGATGCGGAGCACGCTGGCGCCTAGCGATTCGCCGATCGCGAAGCCGATGAAGCAGGGACCGACGAGTTCCCCGGGCAGGAATATCAGGATGGAGATCATGAAGAACAGCTCGACGGCGACCAGCAGGAGGCCGACGCTCATGCCGGAGCGGAGCGGGATGCTCAGCGTGGCCAGGGGGTTACCCTTGAGCGCGGAAAAGGCCGTCCGGGAATTGGACACCGTATTGATACGGATGCCGAACCAGGCCACGCCGTAGGAGCCGAGGATGCCGAGGACGGAGGCCAGGAGTATGACAATCACGTGGGCCAGCGAATTGCTCTGGAGCACCTTGAAGTAATAGATCATGCACGCCGCGATCAGCATCCACAGGATCGCGAGGAACCGGCCCTGGGTGAACAGGTACGTCTTGCACGTCTCCCAGATCGTGTTGGAAACGGCGGCCATGCTTTCATGCACCGCGAGGGCCTTGGTCTGCTTGTACTGAACCACGCCGAAAGCCGCGCCAATCGCGCAGATGACGATGCCCATGTACATCAACGCGTACCCGCTTACCCCGCCCAACCCGGCGAAGCTCACCTGGCTCAGGTCAGGAATCTTGATGTCCGCCTCGCCCGCCCAGGCCGGAAGCGCGAGCAGAACGAGCGAAAAAACGACGAGCAACATACGGTTCATTTTCATAATTATTCCCCCTCAGGACCTTGAAAAAGGGCTGTCTTGCTGGAAAAACTCGCGGGTTATCTACCCGCTGGCCGGACTGATGACAACAAGAAACTGCCCACCCGCCCTGATTGGGGCGCATCTGCGATTCATTGACTTGCCGCCCCCACCTCGGCCCGAAGGGAGGGGTGGCGGGCTACCCGCGCTTGTGGCGTAGGCGGGACGCCTCCAGCGACAGGTCGATGATTTCCTCAACGAGGCGACGGAACTTCTT